>NZ_LRIC01000056.1:0-246352 GCF_001758725.1 Janthinobacterium sp. HH106
GGCCAGGGTTTCCACGAACGCTTCGGAAGGCGTCATCTTTTGCGGGCCGGTGGGGGTGGCCGCTGCGGCGGCGGCTTTTTGGTCGGACAAATCGGTCATGGCTCAGTCTCCTTACGGTTTTATAAAAAATCGGTATATTTTGTTCCGATATTTGAAATACGTGTTCAATTTAACGGTTGCGAAATGCGCTGTCAATGAAAATTCATGAAAAATCGGACTGTTTCATTCCTGAATCCGGAATCCGTGACTTAGGCCCATTCCTGAAACAACAATGGCGGCTTATCCGCAACAGACAAGCCGCCATCGCTACCTGCGCCGCCGCGTTTAGAACTTCAGGCGCATGCCGGCCGTGAAGGCGCTCGAGTTATGCCCAGGCAAGGGCACGCTGCCGCCGCTGGAGGCGTCGCCAACGAAGTTGGTGCCAGCGCCATCGTTGCTGATGCGCCCGTACGAGGTGTACAGGTTCGTGCGCTTGGACAAGGCATACGTGTAGCCGATGGCCAGCTGGCGCCCGCCGCGGCGCGCATTCGTGCGGTCATCCTTGCGGATGTACGAGGCCATCACGCTGCCCGCCGCGCCCACGGGAGCCGACGCGCCCAGCATGTAGTTGCGGAAATCCGTGCCCGCATCGTCCTTGTCCGTTTCATAGGCGGCGTGCAGCTTGGCGGGGCCGAAGTCGTAAGTGCCGCCCAGCAAGGTCACTTTCGCCGTGTTCAGCGGCGTGTCCTTGCGGTTGTCGTGCGCCAGGGTCAGCACGAGCGGGCCGTTGGCGTAGTCGATGGAAAAGTCGATGGTGCGGCCCAGCGTATTGCTGTCCGGCTTCTCTCCCAGACCGTACATGATCGATGCCGACAGGCCCTTGACCTTGGGCGTCTCGTACATGATGGAATTTTTCGTGCGCAGGCTGGCCACGCTCATCAGGTTGATCGAGGCGCCCGTCAGGCCCGTCTCGAAGGGGTCGATATTGTCCAGCGCCGTGAACAGCGGGTTGTGCTGCAAGCCCAGGTTCACGGTGCCGAAGCCGCCCGACAGGCCCACGTAGGCCTTGCGCCCGAACAAGGCGCCCTGGCGGTTGGCGCCCGTGTCCACGTCGAGGCCATTTTCCAACAGGAAATTGGCTTTCAAGTTGTTGCCCAGGTCTTCCGTGCCCTTGAAGCCGATGCGGCTGCCCGACTGCACGCCGGTGGCCAGCTTGGTGACGGAACCGTCCGCGCCGCCGTGCTCGGACGTGAAGCCCGCGTCGAGCAAGCCGTACACGGTGACGGACGATTGGGCGCTGGCGTTGCCGGCGAAGAAGGAGGCCAGGATGGCTGCCGCTACGAGTGTGTGTTTCATGTCATCTCCAGGTATTGTGGTTTTTATGGGTGCTTCAAACAGAATCAACAACGGTGCTGCAAACTGCGGTAAATGCGGTAAATGCGGCCACTCAGGCGATCAGCCCGGCCATCGGCGACGAGGGCGAAGCGCTCATGGCGCCCGCTCTCCGGGGCATGCGTCCGGCCAGATAGGCCTCGCGTCCGCCCTGCACTGCCAGTTTCATGGCGCGCGCCATGCGGATCGGCTCGCGCGCCGCCGCGATGGCAGTATTCATCAAGATGCCGTCGCAACCGAGTTCCATGGCGATGGCCGCGTCCGACGCCGTACCCACGCCCGCGTCCACCAGCACGGGCACCTTGGCTTGCTCGATGATCAGGGACAGATTCCATGGATTGAGAATGCCCATGCCCGAGCCGATCAATGACGCCAGCGGCATGACGGCGATGCAGCCGAGGTCTTCCAGCATGCGCGCCTGGATGGGGTCGTCGCTGCAATACACCATCACCTGGAAGCCGTCGCGCACCAGCTGCTCCGCCGCCTTTAACGTTTCCGGCATGTTCGGGAACAGGGTCTTTTCATCGCCCAGCACTTCCAGCTTGCACAACTGGTGGCCGCCCAGCAGCTCGCGCGCCAGTTGCAGAGTGTAGACGGCATCGCGTGCGTTGTAGCAGCCGCCCGTGTTGGGCAGGATCGTGTATTTCGACGGCGGGATGAAGTCGAGCAGGTTCGGCTCGCCCTTTTCCTGGCCGATATTCACCCTGCGGATGGTCACGGTGACGATCTCGGCGCCGCTTTCCTCGATGGCGAGGCGCGTCTCCTCGAAATCCTTGTATTTACCGGTGCCCACCAGCAGGCGCGACTGGTAGGTGGTGCCGGCCAGGGTCAGGCCACTGGCGGGCGGGCGGGGGGTGGCGTCGTCTCTCATCGTGATCTCCTAATAAAGCTGGGGTCAGACCCGGCGGGTCTGACCCCGGAACTCCTCTGCCGCAGACTGCGGTGCCAAGCGTTGCCCGCAAAACGCAAAATCGACTTCCGGCCGCCGTCCCGACACGAGGTCGGCGATCGCCCTGCCCGCGCCGCAGCCCATGGTCCAGCCCAGGGTGCCGTGGCCCGTGTTGAGGAACAGCTGGCGGTAGCGCGTGGCGCCGATGTAGGGGACGTTCGACGGTGTCAGGGGGCGCAGGCCGGCCCAGTAGACGGGATCGCCGTAATCGCAGGCATCGGGGAACAGCGCCTGCACGCGGCGCGTGATGGCGGCGCAGCGCACGGGGTTGAGTTCGCGCGTGTAGCCGTTCAGCTCGCACGTGCCCGCCACGCGCAGGCGCTCGCCCAGGCGCGAAAACACGAGTTTGTGGCCGTCGTCCGTCAGCGATACGCTGGGTGCGGCGGCGGAATCAAGAATCGGATACGTGGCCGAGTAGCCCTTGCCCGGATACAACATCAGCCGGATGCCCAGCGGCTGCAGCAGCGGTGCGGAAAAGCTGCCCATGGCCACCACCACGGCGTCCGCGTATTCCAGCCGGTGGCGCCCCTGCGCATCGATGCATTCCACGCCCGTGATGCGTGCGCCATTCGCACCATCTTCCAGCAGCCGCGTCACCGTCGTGCAGTACTGGAAATCCACGCCGGCCGCCGCCGCGCGGGCGGCCAGCGCCGTGGTAAACAGATGCACGTCGCCCGACTCGTCGCTGGCCGTGAAGTCGCCTCCCACGATACGGCTGCGCGCGTGGCGCAAGGCCGGCTCCAATCGAATCACTTCATCGGCGCTGACGGTATTGCGCGGACAGCCCAGTTCGCGCAGGAGCGCGGCGCCCGCTTGCGATTTATCAAACTCCTGCTCGTCCGTATAGAAATGCAAAATGCCCCGTTCCAGGTGATCATAGGTAATCCCCGTCTCGCGACGCAAGGCTTGCAGGCTCTGGCGGCTGTACTCGGCCAGGGCGACGATCTGGCGCATGTTGCGCGCCACCCTGGACGGCAGGCATTCGCGCAGGTAGTGCAAGGCCCACTGCCATTGCAGCGGGTCCAGGCGGGGACGGAACAGCAGCGGCGCGTCGTCCTTGCCCAGCCAGCTAACGACCTTGCGCAGGGTGGCGGGATTGGCCCACGGTTCCGCGTGCGAGACGGAAATCTGCCCGCCGTTGCCGAAACTGGTTTCCTGCGCGGCGCCCGCCTGGCGCTCGAGCACGCGCACGTCATGGCCCGCCTGGCGCAAATACCAGGCCGATGCCGTGCCGACCACGCCGGCGCCGAGAACGAGGACTTTCATGGCGGGCCCGATGCGCTTAACGCGTCAGCAGGACGGCGATGGCGACGAAGGCGGCGATCCACACGGTCTCCATCACCAGCATGATCACGGGACGCCAACCCAGCGAGGCCAGCGACTGGAACGAAGTTTTCACGCCCAGAGCGGCAATCGCAATGACGAGGCAGGCGCGCGAGGCATTGTTGATCCAGCCATTCACTTCCTGCGGAATCAGGCCCAGGCTGTTCGTGATGACGAGCCAGACAAAGCCGATCAGGAAGAACGGCACCAGCGGCGGCGCATCGACTTCGCTCTTGCCGTCCTTGCGCTTGAACATGATCGACAGGCCCAGCACGACGGGCACGAGGCAGGCGACGCGCGTCAGTTTCACGAAGGTGGCGACGTCGCCCGTATGGTTGCTGACCAGGTAGCCGGCACCCACCACTTGCGCCACGTCATGGATGGTGCCGCCGATGAACACGCCCGCTTCCGTCGGGTCAAAGCCCAGCAGCTTGACCAGCAGCGGATACACGATCATGGCCAGCGTCGACAGCGACGTCACGCCCACCACCGTCAGCAGGGTGAACTTTTCGTTTTCCTTGGTTTGCGGCAGCACGGCCGAGATGGCCAGCGCGGCCGACGCGCCGCAGATGGCGACGGAGCCGCCCGACAAAATACCTTCCGTGATCGGACGTTTCAGCCATTTGGCCAGCAGGTAGCCGAAGCCCAGGGTGGCGATCAGGCCGCCGACGACGATCAATAACGGCGTCACGCCCACGGAAGCAATCTGGTTGAAGGTGATGCGCGCGCCCAGCAGGGCCACGCCCGTGCGCAGCAGCACCTTGCTGCAAAACTCGATGCCGGGCTTGCAGGTGGGATCGGACGCGAGGAAGTGGAAGGCCAGGCCGAAGAACAGCGCGTACAGCAGCTGGGGCCCGCCGTAATTGCTGGAAATAAAGGTCGCCGACAGGGCGATCACCAGCGCGATGGCCACGCCGGGCCAGCTGCGCAGCACGGCGCGGGGACGCCAGATGGCGATGGCGGAAGACAAATAGGGGATGTTCTTGTCGACAACGCGCGTTATCGCTGAGGAGTTAGTTTTCATGCTGGTCCGCTCATAATGTTTTAAAAATTGGGACATTTCATCTCGTTTTTTAATAATACACGATGAGCTAGCGAAGTCCATGCTTTTCCATGAAAATCGAAACCAGATGTTCCGGAAACTGACGTTTTAATGGTATCAGCACCGTAAACGACAAGCGGCGCGGCCCTGGACAGGGACGCGCCGCTGTTTGCCGATTAACTGAAGACTTACTTTTTGTTCAAGCGGGTGATCAGGCTGGACGTGTCGTAACGGTTGCCGCCCGCCTGCTGCACTTCGCCATAGAACTGGTCCGTCAAGGTCGTCACGGGCAAGTCGCTGCCGTTGCGTTTCGCTTCGGCCAGGCAGATACCGAGGTCCTTGCGCATCAGGTCGACGGCGAAACCGAAGTCGAACTTGCGCTCGATCATCGTCTTGCCCCGGTTTTCCAGCTGCCACGATTGCGCCGCGCCCTTGGAAATCACGTCGACGACCAGCGCCGCATCGAGCCCCGCGTTTTCCGCAAAGGCAATGCCCTCGCTCAAGGCTTGCACCAGGCCCGCGATGCAGATCTGGTTGACCATTTTCGTGAGCTGGCCGGAACCGGAAGCGCCCATATAGGTGACGGCGCGCGAGAACAGGGCGATGACGGGCTCGGCCCGTGCATACGCCTGCGCATCGCCGCCCACCATCACGGTCAGCTTGCCGTTTTCCGCGCCCGCCTGGCCGCCGGACACGGGCGCGTCGAGGAAGAACACGCCCTGCTCTTTCGCCGCCGCGTGGATGGTGCGCGCCGCTTCGGCGGACGCCGTCGTATGGTCGATCAGGATGCTGCCCGGCGCCATGGTGGACAGCAAGCCGCCCTCTTCCAGGATCACTTGATACAGGTCGTTATCGTTGCCGATGCAGGTGAAGACGAACTCGGCACCCGCTGCGGCGGCGGCCGGCGTGGCGGCGCTGCTGCCCTTGTATTGCTCCAGCCAGGCGGCCGCGCGGGCCGGGTTGCGGTTGTACACGGTGACGTCGTGCCCGCCCGCCGCCAGATGACCTGCCATGGGGAAACCCATGACGCCCAAGCCGATGAATGCCACTTTTGCCATTTTGTCCGTCCTGTCGATGTGTGAATCCGATTATTGTTGCACAAACAGTCGCCGCCGGCAGCATCAAGGCGCGGGGGCGCGCCGATAATACAGGTCGAACTCTTCCTCGCCATCCGGCACGAAGCCGTGACGCATATAGAAGCGGTTCGCCTCGCTGCCGCGCAAGGCGCCCACGCGCACGCTCTTGCGGGCCGCATCGGCCTCGGCAAACACGCGCGCCAGCACGGACGCACCCATGCCTTGCCGCTGGCATTCCGGCGCCAGGTAGAGGTGGTCGAGCAGCAAATAATCCGCTTGCGGGCGCAACACATAGAAGCCGGCCAGCGCGCCGCCGTGGCGCAACTGCCAGGTGCAGGCGGGGTCGTAGGTGGACAGGAAACGCTGGCGCGCCCGCTGCGGATCATAGCGGCCGATGCGCTCCAGGCTGTCGCGCATGGCGGCCACGCGCAGGCTGGCCAGCGCCTCGCCATCGGCGCTGCTGGCTGGGACGAAGGTCAGCATGGCGTCACAGCACTGCGCGCAAGGCCGCCATCAAGGCGGCGCACTCGGCCGGGTTGCCGATGCTGATGCGCAAATACTGGCTGATGCGCGGTGCATTGAAATGGCGCACGATCACCGACTTGGCGCGCAAGCCGGCCGCCAGTTGCGCCGCATCATGCTGCGGGTGGCGGGCAAAGACAAAGTTGGCCACCGACGGCAGCACCTCGAAGCCCAGCGCCGCCAGGTCCGCCGCCAGCTGTTCGCGGCTGGCGATCACGGCCTGGCGCGTCTGCTGGAAATACGCTTCGTCTTGCAGCGAAGCGACGGCGCCGGCCAGGGCCAGCCTATCCAGCGGATACGAGTTGAAACTGTTCTTCACGCGCTCCAGCGCCTCGATCAGGTCCGCATGGCCGAAGGCGCAGCCGACGCGCAAGCCGGCCAGCGAGCGCGACTTCGAGAACGTCTGCACCACCAGCAAGTTCGGATACCGGTCGACCAGGGCCACGGCGCTCTCGCCGCCGAAATCCACATACGCTTCATCGACCACGACCACGGCGTCGGGATGCTCGCGCAGCAAGGTTTCCACGCCGGCCAGCGGCAAGTCCACGCCCGTGGGCGCGTTGGGATTCGGGAAGATGATGGCGCCGCACGGCCCTTGATAGTCTTCCGGGCGGATGCGCATGGTGTCGTCGAGCGCGACCGTCCGGTAATCGATGCCGTACAGCTTGCAATACACGGGATAGAAGCTGTAGCTGATGTCCGGGAACAGCAGGGGTGCGTCGTGCTTGAGCAAGGCCATGAAGGCCAGCGCCAGCACTTCATCGGAACCGTTGCCGACGAACACCTGCGCGCTGTCGAGTCCGTGGTAGGCGGCCAGGGTTTGCTTCAGTTCGCTGGCCGTGGGATCGGGGTAGAGGCGCAGGCTGTCGTTGGCCGCTTCGCGCAGCGCGGCCAGCACCTGCGGCGACGGGCCGTAGGGGTTTTCGTTGGTGTTGAGTTTCACCAGGTCGGGCAGTTTCGGCTGCTCGCCGGGGACGTAGGGGGTCAGCTCGCTGACGATGTTGCTCCAGAATCGGCTCATTGCTTTTATGGGTGGGGTCGGGATGGGAGGGGGTAGATTAACATAGGCTGAGCGGGGTCAAGGTGGCGGGGGGTGTCGAAGCCAGATATGCAACAGCGCAATAGCCGGACCGTGCACGATACCCTCGGGACACGGTTTGACAGCGCTGAAAGAAGCGCGGAGCATGAAGTGGGTAATGAGGAGGATACTGTCATGAGCGGATGGGGCGACACACAGGAGCGGGATACGGCGGATATGAAAATGGAGCATGCCGATTACGCGACCAAAAGCGATGTGGCTGCGGCCAGATTGGCCATGATTTTATGGTGCGTGGGGACGATGATTGCTACGTCAGCTGTAGTGTTTGCGGTGGCGCGGCTGGTGCACTAGCTTGCGTTGCGTTAGTGGGGTGCTGGCTTTCAAGGCCTGAATGGAGGAAAAAACGCCTTGCGCTGCGCGCTTTGGGCGGTTTTTCTACCTGCATTGATACGTTGGTGGTTTTTTTGGCGTTGCGGGCATAAAAAAAGCTCCCTTGCGGGAGCTTCTCTTATGTATTCTGGCGGAGAGGGTGGGATTCGAACCCACGGTACGATTTAACGTACGCTTGATTTCGAGTCAAGTACATTCGACCACTCTGCCACCTCTCCGTTTACTGCGGTCTATTCGTTCAAACTGGCATGCCTGTTTGAACGAGGCGCTATTTTAGCATGGGTGTTGTTGGGTTGGGTAGGGGTTTATTGGTGATTTGCAACTGAGGGCTGGCAAACCAAAACCTATCTGGGCGATTCGGAGAGCCCCGCGCGAGTATGCGCTCGTCTTCGAACCTGCCGCCTTGGCGCACGCGTAAAAACCAATTGGGCGATTCGGAGGGCCCCGCGCAAATATGCGCGGGGCTTCGAATCCCACGCGTACGCCCCGCAGGGGGCGTACTCCTCTTCGCCGCCACAAATAAAAAAAGCTCCCTTGCGGGAGCTTTCTCTATTTGTTCTGGCGGAGAGGGTGGGATTCGAACCCACGGTACGATTTAACGTACGCTTGATTTCGAGTCAAGTACATTCGACCACTCTGCCACCTCTCCATTTGCTGCGGTCTTTTCCCGCATTGCTGCGAGAAGGCAAGATTATAGCAGCCGCTTGAAAAAATGGAAGGACTATTTTAAGCCTTCCATTGCAGCAAGCTGCCTGGTCTTTTTTACGCCTTCAGATGCGTCAGGCCGCCCATGTACGGGCGCAGCACTGGCGGGATTTCGACGCTGCCGTCCGCTTGCTGGTAGTTTTCCAGCACAGCCACCAGGGTGCGGCCCACTGCCAGGCCGGAGCCGTTCAGGGTGTGGGCCAGTTCCGGCTTGCCGGCTGCGTTGCGGAAACGTGCCTGCATGCGGCGGGCCTGGAAGGCTTCCGTGTTCGACAGGGACGAGATTTCGCGGTAGGTGTTCTGCGCCGGCAGCCATACTTCCAGGTCGAAGGTCTTGCTGGCCGTAAAGCCCATGTCGCCCGTGCACAGCGACATCACGCGGTATGGCAGGCCCAGGCGTTGCAAGATCGTTTCCGCGTGGCCGACCATTTCTTCCAGCACCTGGTACGAGGTGTCCGGGTGCACCACTTGCACCATTTCCACCTTGTCGAACTGGTGCTGGCGGATCATGCCGCGCGTGTCGCGGCCGTAGCTGCCCGCTTCCGAACGGAAGCATGGCGTATGAGCCGTCATCTTCAGGGGCAATTGGTCGAGCGCCAGGATTTCATCGCGCGCGATATTGGTCAGCGACACTTCCGACGTCGGGATCAGGTAGAAGGTCTCGCCCTCGCCTTCCACGCCGCCTTTTTTCACCGAGAACAGATCGGCTTCGAATTTCGGCAGCTGGCCCGTGCCGCGCAGCGAATCGGCGTTGACCATGTACGGCGTATAGCATTCCGTGTAGCCGTGCTCGTCCACGTGCGTGTTGAGCATGAATTGCGCCAGTGCGCGGTGCAGACGGGCGATGCCGCCCTTCATCACGGAGAAGCGCGAACCGGTCAGCTTGGTGGCCACTTCGAAGTCGAGGCCCAGCGGGGCGCCCACGTCGACGTGATCCTTGACTTCAAAATCGAACGTGCGCGGCGTGCCGACCTTGCGCACTTCCACGTTGCCCGACTCGTCCGTGCCTACCGGTGCCGATTCGTGCGGCAGGTTCGGCACGGCCATGATGAATTCGCTCAGCTTGGCTTGCACCAGGGTCAGGGCCGCTTCATCGGCTTTCAGTTCATCGCCCAGGCCGGCCACTTGCGCCATCACGGCCGAGGTGTCTTCCCCCTTGCCTTTCAACATGCCGATTTGCTTGGACAGCGCGTTGCGCTTGCCCTGCAGCTCTTCGGTGCGCGTCTGGATCGCCTTGCGTTCGGCTTCGAGGGCGGTAAAACCTGCCACGTCGAGCTGGAATTTGCGCGTCGCCAGGCGTTCTGCGACGTTGGCGATGTCTTTACGGAGAAGTTGGATATCTATCATGGGTGGATGGCGGTGCCGATGTATCGAAAGCACTCATTGTACCAAGACCCGTTCAGTTCTTTATGAGTTTTGCACTCGCTCTGCCATCGTCATGGCGGCATGGCCGGGCACTCGCGCCCGCTTTACGGCGGATACTTAAATGAAAGCGGCTTTTTCGGCGGCGGTCAGGCGGCGGGCGCTGACGGTGACGACGGGCATCGTGCTGTCGGCGGCCTGGGCGATCAGGGTCGACGTGGCGCTCACCTCCACCGTGTTGGCGCCGGCGGTGGCGAAGCTGCTGCCGATGGCCAGGACGGCGGCGGCGATAAAGGCGATTTCCATGTTTTTCAGTGCGTGCATGATGTGACTCCTGGTTAGTTTGCGTCGTTGACTGCTGCTGGTATGGTGCTACTTTAGCCAACGGCGGCAAACAAGGCCACCGGCTTGCGACCAGCGGCGAAAAACAGGGAGCGAACGGTGAAAAACGGGGACTGAAACGCAAAGAATAGTTACAAGGCCTCATGCACCAGGCGGCCCAGCCGGCCGATCGCCTGCTCGATGCGCGGCGTCCACGCATTGCCGCAATTGAGGCGCAGATAATTGCCGAACTTGCCCGAAGCCGAGAACAGCTGGCCCGGCATATACGCCACGCCGTCCGCAATGGCCTGGCCATGCAGGGCCAGCACATCGACTTGCGGCGGCATCTGCACCCACAGCACGAAACCGCCCTGCGGCTCGGACAGCATGCAGTCGACCGGAAAGCTGGCCGCCACGGCATCGGACATGCGCGCGATGCGCTGCACCAGCGTGCGCCGCATCTTGCGCAGCTGCTGGTCGTAGCTGCTGCCCTCCAAAAAATCGGCCAGTACGGCCTGGAAAAAATGGCTGGTGGCGCCGCTCGACACGGTTTTCAGCAAGGCCACTTCCTGCGCGAAACGCCCGGCCAGCACATAGCCCACGCGCGACGCGGGCGTGATGGCCTTGGAAAACGAGGAACACAGCAGCACATTGCCGCTCGTGTCGTAAGCCTTCACAGGCCACGGGCGCTGCGGCGCAAAGCACAGGTCGCCATACACGTCGTCTTCCACCAGCGGAATATTAAATTCCGACAGCAAGCCCGCCAAGCGCTTCTTGTTGGCTTCCGGCATGACGCAGCCCAGGGGATTGTTCGCGTTCGGCACGAACAGGCACGCCTGCACGAGGCCGGCGCGCAGGGCCAGCTCGAGCGCATCGAGCGACGGCCCCGTCTTTGGGTCGGTGGGGATTTCCAGCGCCTTCATGCCCAGGCTTTCTATCATCTGCAGCAGCACGAAATACGTGGCCGACTCGATGGCGATGGTATCGCCCGGCCTGGCGACGGCGCGCAGGCACAGGCTGATCGCTTCCGTGCAGGAATTCGTCACGACGATCTCGCGCGGGTCCAGCTTGCCCCAGTCCAGCGCCCGGCGCGTGACCTGACGCAAAAAATTGCCTTCGCTGACGTCGTAGCAGCTGACCTTGCTCAATAACGCCGGCTCGCGCCGCGCCACCGCACTGATGGTGCGCTGCATGCGCTTGATGGGCAATATCTCGTCGGGCGGCCAGGCCGTGCCCAGCTGCACGATATCGGGCGCCTCGTTTTCCTTCAGCACGCGCATCAACAGGTTGTTGATGCCGACAAAGGCCGGCTCCTTCAAGTGCTGCGCGTCCGCGCTGCAGGGCCGGCGCGGCGCCCGGTGGCGCACGAAATAGCCGGACTGGGGCCGCGCATCGACCTGCCCCCGGTCTTCCATCAGGCGCAAGGCTTGCATCACCGTGCTGACGGAAATGCGCTTTTGCTGCGCCAGGTGGCGGATCGACGGCAGGCGGTCGCCGGGCGCGAACACGCGCGCGTCGATCAAGGCGCCCAGCTCGTTGGCCAGGTGCTCGTACAGATTCAAAGGCGCATTCATGTTCATCCCTTCAGTATGCGGCTGGCGCGCGCGGCACGCACAGATACAGTTGCCCGTTTTTTTGACAAGCACAGTGTACGATGAAGCGCACTGTATGCATGACAATTTCGGTTTCCTGCATCTGTCATGGTTCAAGCCCAGCGCCTAAGCTGTTCCTGTCCGCACAACAGGAGCGATGCCATGCAAACCGACCACGAATTACGCAGCGAACGCCCCTTGCGCCTGGAAAAAGCGCGCGCCAGGGTCATCGAATGCCTGTCCGGCACGGCCTGGATCACGGCCTATGCCCAGTTCGAGGATTGCGTGCTGCACAGCGGCGAACGCTACACGATACCGAATGACGGCCTGGTGCTGGTCGAAGCCGTGGGGAGCGGGCGCATCCGCGTGCATGGGAGGGCCGCACCGCGCCCCGCCCTGCTGCGCTGGCTGAGCCAGGCACTGCCTCACACACTCGCTACAAGGAATACATGATTCAACAACCTTTGCGCGTCCTCGTCACGGGCGCCGCCGGCATCATCGGCACCGTTTTCTGGAAGCGCCGGCACGGGGAATTCTCCCTGCGCCTGGCCGACCTGCACACGGACGGGCTGACGCAAGCGCCCTGCCCGTCCATGCAGCTCGACGTCAGCGACCATGCCGCCTGCCTGGCCGCCTGCGCCGGCGTTGACGTGGTGCTGCATCTGGCCGGCGTGCCGCATGCAAGCGCCGATTTCGACGCGCAATTGCTGCAGCCGAACATCGTCGGCACGCACAACATCTTCCGCGCGGCACAGGCACAGGGGGTGAAAAGAGTGGTGTTTGCCAGCAGCGCGCAAGCCATCGAGGGCTATCCGCCCGACGTGCAAGTGAATGAGCACATGCCCGCGCGCCCCGCCAACATGTATGGCGCCAGCAAGGCGTTTGGCGAAGGCGTGGCGTCGGCCTTCGCCCACCAGCATGGCATGACGGCGATCGCCGTGCGCATCGCCAACGTGGCGCAGTTTGAGAAAGGTCAACAACACAGCGCGCGCGACATCGCCGCCTTCATCAGCGAACGCGATGTGGTGCAATTGCTGGCCCGCTGCATCGCGGCGGACGTGCCGCCCGGCTACCACGTCGTGCATGGGGTGTCGGACAACCGTTATAAACGGCTATCCATCGACGCGACGCGCCGGCTGGTCGGCTACGCGCCGCAGGATGACGGCTTTACCTTGCTGGGACTGTAATTCAGCCCTTGCCGGCCGGTTTTCCTGCTTTCCTGTCCAGCTCGCGCAGCCAGGCCAGCTTGTCGGCGATTTTACTTTCCAGCCCGCGCGGCACGGGCTGGTACCAGCCCGGCTCCGCCATGCCGTCCGGAAAATACGTTTCGCCGGCCGCATAGGCATCGGGCTCGTCATGCGCATAGCGGTAGGCGTGGCCGTAACCGAGTTCCTTCATCAGCTTCGTCGGCGCATTGCGCAAGTGCACGGGCACTTCCTTCGACTTGTCTTTCTTGACGAAGGCCATGGCCGTATTGAACGCGTTGTAGCCGGCATTGCTTTTCGCGGCGATCGCGAGGTAAATCACGGCCTGGCCCAGGGCCAGCTCGCCTTCGGGCGAACCGAGGCGCTCGTACGTCTCCGCCGCATCATTGACCATCGTCAAGGCGCGGGGGTCGGCCAGGCCGATGTCTTCCCAGGCCATGCGCACGATGCGCCGCGACAAATAGCGCGGGTCGGCGCCGCCGTCGATCATGCGGCAAAACCAATACAAGGCTGCATCCGGGTTCGAACCGCGCACGGACTTGTGCAGGGCAGAAATCTGATCATAGAAATTGTCGCCGCCCTTGTCGAAGCGGCGCGAATTGAGGGTCAGCGCATTGTCGACGAAGGCCGCGTCGATGGTGGTCGTGCCCGTCGAGCTGGCGGCCGTCTCGGCCTGTTCCAGCAAGTTCAAAAAGCGGCGCGCATCGCCATCCGCATAGCCGATAAGGGTGTCGGCCGCCGCTTCGTCGAATGTCAGGTGCGTCAGCGCCGTGCTTTGCGCCTTGGCCAGCAACTGCTTCATCTCGTCTTCGTTGAGCGATTTCAACACATACACTTGCGCGCGCGACAGCAGCGCCGAGTTCACTTCGAAGCTGGGGTTTTCGGTGGTGGCGCCGATGAACGTCACCAGGCCCGACTCGACAAAGGGCAGCAAGGCATCCTGCTGCGATTTATTAAACCGGTGGATTTCGTCGACGAACAATAAAGTGTGCTTGCCGAACTGGTCCAGGCTGTGGCGGGCCTGGTCCATGGCCGCGCGAATATCTTTCACGCCCGCAAACACGGCCGACAGGGCGATGAATTCGCTGTCAAACGCGTTTGCCATCAGGCGCGCCAAGGTCGTCTTGCCCACGCCGGGCGGTCCCCACAAGATCATCGAATGGGCCTTGCCCGCCTCGAACGCCAGGCGCAGCGGCTTGCCGACGCCCAGCAAATGCGTCTGGCCGATGACTTCGTTCAGGGTAGCAGGCCGCAAGGCTTCGGCCAGCGGCTGGCGCGGTGCGGTGGAAAAAAGATCCGCCATAATATGTACCGGGTAAGAATGCAAAGGCCCCGCATGGTGCGAGGCCGGTCAAAAAAACAGCACGTGAAAAACTTAGTTGTTGATCACGTCCGCGCCTTTAGGCATCACGAATTTGAAATGGTTCGCAGACAGTGCCGGATTCTTCTGAAAATTCTTGAACGCCAGCACCGACGTCTGCCCGAACGAGTCGCGCAATTCCATCGCTTCGGGCACGCCGTTGCGCAGGCCGATGGTGATTTCGTCGAAGGTCGTGTCCTTCGCTTTCGGCGTCGCCTTCAGCCATTCCAGGCCATCGCGCGTGCCCGCTTCGGCCAGGGTGAAATTCTTTTCCAGGTCGTTGCTGCCAAACAAGATGGCGGCCGGCGAGGAACCGAGCGCGTCGCCCAGTTTCTTGACCGTCACCTGGCTCAGGTCCTTGTCATAGATATACAACTTGTCGCCGTCCGCTTGCAGCAACTGCTCGTACGGCTTCAGGTAGGTCCAGATGAACTTGCCTGGGCGCGCGAACTCGAACGTGCCGCTGGCTGGCGTCGACACTTTCGCCTTGCCGCTGGCGTCCGCCTTCTTGACTTGCCGCTGCACGAACTCGCCCTTGGCCGACTTGGTGCCGGCCGCAAAGCTCTTGAATTGCTCGAGGGCACTGGCCGAGGCGCTGGCCGCGAACAGCATACTGCAGGCGACGCTGGCCGCGCCGATGATCATTTTTGCTGCGAAAGTCGTATTCTTCATTCCGTTACCCTTGTTCACTACTCGCCGCCGGCACCAGGATTTCCCGGTTGCCATTGGATTGCATGGTTGAAACCACCCCGCTCTGCTCCATCTGCTCGAGCAGACGGGCCGCGCGGTTGTAGCCGATGCGCAAATGACGCTGCACCAGCGAAATTGAGGCGCGGCGGTTTTTCAGCACCACCGCCACCGCCTGGTCGTACAGGGCATCGGCCTCGCCGCCGCCCTCGCCCGGCGCGCCGCCTTCGGCGCCATCGCCTTCCAGGGTGCCGCCTTCGAGGATGCCCTCGATGTAATTCGGTTCGCCCTGCAGCTTCAGATGGCTGACGACCCTGTGGACTTCTTCATCGGACACAAACGCGCCGTGCACGCGCATCGGCAGGCCGGTGCCGGGAGGCATGTACAGCATGTCGCCCATGCCCAGCAGGGTTTCCGCGCCCATCTGGTCGAGAATGGTGCGCGAATCGATCTTCGACGAGACCTGGAAGGCGATACGCGTCGGGATATTCGCCTTGATCAGCCCCGTGATCACGTCTACAGATGGGCGCTGCGTGGCCAGAATCAAGTGCAGACCGGCGGCACGCGCCTTTTGCGCGATACGCGCGATCAATTCCTCGACTTTTTTACCCACCACCATCATCAGATCGGCCAGCTCGTCGATGATGATGACGATGGTCGGCAGTTTTTCCAGCGGCTCGGGCGAATCCGGCGTCAGGCTGAACGGATTCGGGATATGTTCTTCGCGCTTTTTCGCGTCGGCAATCTTCGCGTTGTAGCCAGCCAGGTTACGCACGCCCATCTTGCTCATCAGCTTGTAGCGGCGCTCCATCTCGTTCACGGCCCAGTTCAGCGCGTGGCCCGCCTGGCGCATGTCCGTCACGACGGGCGCCAGCAAGTGCGGGATGCCTTCGTAGACGGACATTTCCAGCATCTTCGGATCGATCAAAATCAGGCGCACGTCGAGCGGATCGGACTTGTACAGCAGCGACAAAATCGTCGCATTGATGCCGACGGACTTGCCGGAACCGGTGGTGCCGGCCACCAGCAAGTGGGGCATCTTGGCCAGGTCGGCCACGACGGGCTTGCCGGCGATATCCTTGCCCAGCGCAATCGTCAGGCTGGACACGCCATCGTTGTAGACCTTGGAGCCGAGGATTTCCGTCAGGCGCACGATCTGGCGCTTGCTGTTCGGCAATTCCAGCGCCATGTAATTCTTGCCGGGAATGGTTTCCACCACCCTGATCGACGTCAGCGACAGCGAACGGGCGAGGTCGCGCGCCAGGCCCACGATCTGGCTGCCCTTCACGCCCGTGGCCGGCTCGATTTCATAGCGCGTCACGACGGGGCCGGGGTAAGCGGCCACTACCTTGGCATCCACGCCAAAGTCCGACAATTTCTTTTCGATCAGGCGGCTCGTAAATTCCAGGGTTTCCACGGACACCGTTTCCACCACGGGCGGCGCTTCGTCGAGCAAGGACAGCGGCGGCAGCTTGCCATCGCCCAGGTTCTCGAACAGATGCGCCTGGCGTTCCTTTTCCACGCGCTCCGATTTCACCACGGTCACCACCTGCGGCTCGATCTTCACGGGCGGCGCGGCCACGTGCTTTTCCACGTGCTTGGCCCGTTCGATGACCACCACTTCGTCGCGGCGCACGGCGGCCACTTCGCCCTGACGGCGGTCTTCGCGGTCCTGGTAGCGCAGCACGAACCAATTAAATGCGTCTTCGATCGCGCCGCCGATGCGTTCGGCCACTTGCAACCAAGAAACGTGGAAGAACAGGCTGAAACCGAGGCCGAACAGCAGCAACAGTAATAAAGTAGCGCCGGTGAAACCGAAAGCCACGTGGGCCGAATGCCCCACCAGCTGGCCCAGCACGCCGCCCGGATCGCGCGGCAGCTGCACGTGCAGGCTTTTCGCCATGCGCAGGTATTCGAGCCCCATGCTACCGATCAGCATGATGGAAAAGCCGACGATGCGGATCAGCATCTCGACATGGTGCTCGCGCTCCACCTCTTCCTCTTCCAGCAGGAAGCGCTTACTCAGCCGGCGATAGCCATTCCACACCGTGCGCAGCAGCCACACGCACCACCACCAGGCGGAAAAGCCGAAGATATACAGCAACAGATCGGAAAAGGTCGCGCCGAGCTTGCCGCCCAGGTTGGCCACCTTGTCGACATTGGTGGCGTGCGACCAGCCGGGGTCGAGCTTGTTGAAGCTGGCCAGTATCAGCACGAAATACAGGGCAAACGCGGCCAGCGCGAACCAGCGCGCCTCGGACAGCAGCCGTACCAGCCGGTTGGGCAAGGGCCGGCGTTCGACCGGTTTTCGGGTGTAGCTATTTTGATTGGCCTGGGCTGGTTTAGTCATTCTGGGAAGCGCTGCAAGGTGAAAAATGTTTCTGAAAGGGAATTTCCCATAATAAGGAAGTATTCTAAGCCATATATGCCCCGGACGGCCCCACGATTCGTCGCTACAGGCGGCTTGGTCTATAATCGAGGATTGCTTGCGCAAGCGCAATACAGCCTTGTTCTTCGCGCGTATGCCCCCAATTCGGATAGACCCCACTCATAGAGAAGCCTCCCATGACCACTACCAAACACGCCCGCGTTTTGATCCTCGGCTCCGGCCCAGCCGGCTACAGCGCCGCCGTCTACGCCGCCCGCGCCAACCTGAACCCGATGCTGGTCACCGGCGTGGAACAAGGCGGCCAGTTGATGACCACCACCGACGTGGAAAACTGGCCCGGCGACCCGATGGGCGTGCAAGGCCCGGACCTGATGCAGCGTTTGCTGCAGCATGCCGAGCGTTTCAATACGGAAATCGTGTTTGACCACATCCACACCACTTTCCTCAATGAAAAGCCGATCCGCCTGAAGGGCGACAGCCACGAATACACGTGCGACACCCTGATCATCGCCACGGGCGCGTCCGCGCAATACCTGGGCTTGCCGTCGGAAGCGGAATTCATGGGCAAGGGCGTGTCCGCCTGCGCCACCTGCGATGGTTTCTTCTACCGCAACCAGGAAGTGGCCGTCGTCGGCGGCGGCAATACGGCCGTCGAGGAAGCGCTGTACCTGTCGAACATCGCCAACAAAGTCACGCTGATCCACCGCCGCGACAAGTTCCGCGCCGAAGCGATCCTGATCGACCGCCTGAACGCCAAGGTTGCCGAGGGCAAGATCGTGTTGAAATATAACCACACTCTGGACGAAGTGACGGGCAACGAAGGCGGCGTAACGGGCCTGAACATCAAATCGACCATCGACGGCAAGGTCGAAGCACTGAGCGTGCATGGCGTCTTCATCGCCATCGGCCACAAGCCGAACACGGGCATCTTCGAAGGCCAGCTGGAAATGCACAACGGCTACATCAAGACCAAGACGGGCCTGGAAGGCATGGCCACGGCCACCAGCGCACCGGGCGTGTTTGCCGCCGGCGACGTGCAAGACCATATCTACCGCCAGGCCATCACCAGCGCCGGTACGGGTTGCATGGCAGCACTGGACGCCCAGCGCTACCTGGAAGGCCAGGAGTAAGCGTCGCATGGCGTCGATGAAAGACTTTGCCGACCTGAAAGCGGTCAGCAAGCAGCTCAAGGAGCAGGCCGATGCGCGCGCGCAAGCCGCGGCTGAGCGCGCGCAACAGGTCAAGGTGCAGGCCGTGGAAAGCAATCTGTTCAAGGCCAGCATCGGCGGCGTCAAGCGCCTGCCCGAGTCGGACCGCTACGTGCCCAGCCTGCCCAAGGCGGGCGCGGCAAGCGTCCAGCAGCCCGCGCGCAAGTTGTCCCCGGAAGAGGACGACGCGGCCGTGCTGCGCGAGTCGCTGTCGGACTTGTTCGAGGTCGACCATTATCTGGAAAACGATCCGGCCCTGAACTACGCCCGCCCCGGCGTGGGACCGGACGTGGTCAAGAAGATGCGCAAGGGCCACTGGCCCATCCAGGATGAGCTGGACTTGCACGGCTTGCGCCGCGACGAGGCGCGCGACGGCATCGGCGCCTTCTTGAACCAGGCGACGCGGCGCAAGCTGCGCTGCGTGCGCGTAATCCACGGCAAGGGTTTTGGCTCGAAAGGCCAGGAACCGGTCTTGAAATCGATGGTGCACAGCTGGCTCGTGCAAAAGGAGGAAGTCATCGCCTTTTGCCAGGCGCGCCGCTCCGAAGGGGGCGATGGCGCGCTGGTGGTATTGCTTTCTTCCGCGCTGCAGCCCATCCGCTAGGATAGATAGCAAGAAATTACAATTCAGTAACAAGTTACACCCTGCACACGGCCCCGTTTGTCACCATTCGGGGCCGTGTCATGTTAACCTGTGACAATTATTTCCTGCTTAGCGTCTCGTGCACGCGCTCCACCCATGATGCCACCCCAATTGCCGCCTGGCTCGCTGATCAAGATCATTGAGGTCATCGCCATCCTGGTGGGCGCGTTTTCCGGCTTCATCGAAGCGCGGCGCAAGCGCATGGACCTGGTCGGCGTATTCGTCGTGGCCTTCATCACGGCGTTCGGCGGCGGCACCTTGCGCGACATCCTGCTCGACAAGCGGCCTTTGTTTTGGGTTTCGCACCAGGAATACGCGATCCTGATCTTCGTTCTGGCCCTGACGGCCGCGCCCCTGATCCAGCATTTGCGGCAGATCGTCTCGGAACGCCTGATCGTCATCGCCGACGCCATCGGCCTTGGCATGTTCGCCATCGCCGGCGTGGCCGAAGCCATGCGCGCCGGCATGCCGATCTTCATCGCGTCGATGATGGGAGTGATTACGGGGATTTTCGGCGGCGTGATGCGCGACATCGTCTGCAACGAAGTGCCGATGGTGTTTCGCGACGGCAAACCGTACGCCATCTGCGCGTTCTTCGGCTGCTGGGCTTACTTATTGCAGATGCACTTCGGCGCCGAGCACGACTTCGCGCTATGGACCAGCGCCAGCGGCATCACGATACTGCGCCTGATCTGCTGGAAATTCGACATGCGGCTGGGGCGCTGATGCGCAATCCGGCAGCTTGGGTGGCTCAGCAGCGTCGGCTTACGCGCTGGCGCGCTAAGCCGACCTACGCGTATCAACGTGCATCAGGCCGTAGGTCGGATCAGGCTCGAAGAGCCGTAATCCGACAACATTGTTGGCTTGGATTTACACCGCGTCCGGACCCGTCTCGCCCGTGCGGATGCGGATGACCTGCTCCACGTCGCGCACGAAGATCTTGCCGTCGCCGATCTTGCCCGTGCGGGCCGCCTTGATGATGGCGTCGACCACCAGTTCCGACACGCTGTCGTCCACCACCACTTCGACTTTGACTTTCGGCAAGAAGTCGACCACGTACTCGGCGCCACGGTACAGCTCGGTATGGCCCTTCTGGCGGCCAAAGCCCTTCACTTCCGTCACGGTCAAGCCCGTCACGTTCACGTCGGCCAGCGCCTCGCGTACTTCGTCGAGCTTGAATGGTTTGATGATGGCGGTAATCTGTTTCATGGCTTTCTCCTTATTGATAATCGTCAGTTCTTCATTAGCTGGCTTAACGGAACCCCGCCTTACTCGTAAAACTTCGAGGTAATCGGGTAGCGCCAGTCGCGGCCGAAGCCACGGTGCGTGACGCGGATGCCCACCGGCGACTGGCGCCGCTTGTATTCATTGATCTTGATCAGGCGCGTGACCCGGGCCACATCGGCCGGCGGGTAGCCAGCCTCGATAATCTCGGCGATCGGCCGGTTTTCTTCCATGTACAGCTGCATGATGCCGTCGAGTACGTCATACGGCGGCAAGGAATCCTGGTCCAACTGGTCGGCGCGCAGTTCGGCCGACGGTCCCCGCGTCAGTATGCGCTCGGGAATCACGCTTGAGATGCCGTTGCGGTACGCGCACAGGCGGTACACGAGCGTCTTGGCAATATCCTTGATCACGGCAAAGCCGCCCGCCATGTCGCCGTACAGCGTGCAATAGCCGACCGCCATCTCGCTCTTGTTGCCCGTCGTCAAGACGATGCTGCCATGCTTGTTCGACAGGGCCATCAGCAGGGTGCCGCGGATGCGCGCCTGGATGTTTTCTTCCGTCGCGTCTTCCGCCAGTCCCGCGAACTCGTCCGCCAGGGTGGCGCGGAAGGCGTCGAAAGTTTGCTTGATCGGAATTTCATCGTAGCGCACATCGAGGCGTTTTACCATGTCGCGCGAGTCGATCCACGAGATATCGGCCGTAAATTGCGACGGCATCATGACGGCGCGCACCTTGTCGGCGCCCAGCGCATCGACGGCGATGGCCAGGGTCAGCGCGGAATCGACGCCGCCCGACATGCCGATCAGCACGCCCGGAAAGCCGTTCTTGACTATATAGTCGCGCACGCCCAGCACCAGCGCCTGGTACACCTGCGCCTCGGTGGTCAGCGGCGTGGCCAGCGGCTGCGGCACGGGCGTGGCGCCGTCGAACTCGACCAGTTGCAGATCTTCCTCGAAATGGCGCAGCTGGGCGCAAATCGTGCCGGCCGCATCCATGACAAACGAATCGCCGTCGAAAATCAGTTCATCCTGGCCGCCGACCAGGTTGGCGTACACGAGAGCCATGCCTTGCGCGCTGACGTTCTTGCGCATGGTTTCGTAGCGCAGATGCTGCTTGTTCATATGGTAGGGCGAACCGTTCGGCACCAGCAGCACTTGCGCGCCGGCCGCGCGGGCGCGCATCGGCGCATGCTCGAACCACGTGTCTTCGCAGATATTGATGCCGAAACGCACGCCCTTCACGCCAAACACGAAAGCCTGGTCCGACGACGTAAAGTAGCGTTTTTCATCGAACACGGTGGTGTTCGGCAAGTCGTGCTTGCGGTAGGTGCCCAGCACTTCGCCATTGAGCAGCACGGAGGCGGCATTGTGGCGCACGCCCTTCTCGTCCTGCAGGGGCACGCCCACCACCACGTGCAAATCCTTGAACTGGGCCAGGTCGCGGGCCAGCTCGGCAAACGCCTGCTGCGTTTTTGCGTAGAATGCATTGCGCAGTAATAAGTCCTCGGGTGGATAGCCGACCAGCGACAGTTCCGGCGTGAGCACGATATCGGCGCCCGCTTCAAAGGCGCGGCGGGAAAGGTCGAAGATCTTGGCACGGTTGCCGGCCAGATCGCCGACCGTACTATTCATTTGAGCAATTGCGACTTTGACTGTCATGATGATGGATATTTTCGTTCTATTAAACAAGACAGGGGCACACAGGCCGATGGTGGCGCCCCGAGAGTGATGAATGCACACTACAACAATGAATTATCGCACGGCTATCGTCACTACCCTGGCTGAAATTGGCGAAGCGGCCTGGTCTGAACTGCTGGCGCGCCAGGCGGATAGCAATCCCTTCCTCTCGTATGCCTTTTTGCACGCGCTGCACGAGTCCGGCTGCGCCAGCGCGGACACGGGCTGGCAACCGAATTACCTGGTGCTGTGGCAAGGAGACACGCTGGCCGCCGCCCTGCCCCTGTACCTGAAAATGCACTCGTATGGAGAATACGTGTTCGACTGGGCCTGGGCCGATGCCTATCAGCAGCATGGCCTCGAATACTACCCGAAACTGCTGTCCGCTATTCCCTTTACGCCCGTCAGCGGCACGCGTTTGCTGGCCCGCGATGGCGAAGCGCGCGCCGCCCTGCTGGCCTTCCTGCAGGCCCAGCAGCAGGCGGCCGACGTGTCGTCCTGCCATATCCTGTTCCCGCCGGAAAGCGAGGCGCGCCAGCTGGCCGAGGCTGGCTACCTGATGCGCAGCGGCGTGCAGTTTCACTGGCTCAATCCCGGCTACGCGGATTTCGAGCAATTCCTCGCCACCCTGGAACACAAGAAACGCAAGAATATCCGCGCCGAGCGGCGCAAGGTGCGGGAAGCGGGCGTGACCATGCGCCAGGTGCGCGGCATGGACGCCACGGACGCGGACTGGAAGCTGTTCCACCGCTGCTACAGCAATACCTATGCGGAACACCGCTCCTCGCCCTATCTGTCGCTGGACTTCTTCCGGCGCATAGGCGCGACCATGCCGCAGAACATTCTATTGGTGATCGCCGAGCGCGAAGGCCGGGCCATCGCCGCCTCGCTGGTGATCCACACGGCCGACACCCTGTATGGCCGCTACTGGGGCGCGCTCGAGCATGTGCCGTGCCTGCACTTCGAGACGGCCTACTACCAGCCGCTGGAATTTTGCATCGCCAACGGCATCGCCACCTTCGAAGGGGGCGCCCAGGGCGAGCACAAGATGGCGCGCGGCTTCCTGCCGCAAAAGACCTGGTCCGCCCACTGGCTGGCGCACCCGGCCTTTGCCGACGCCGTGCAGCGCTTCCTCGAGCGCGAACGGGGCGGCATCGATGCCTATCTCGATGAGTTGAACGAACACAGTCCGTTTCGCGCATAAAAAAACGCTCCCGGCCATGACTGGCGGGGAGCGTTTTTTAACTGATGCTGTTAGGCTTTTGCAGCATCTGCCTTGTAGGCGGCGACGCCGCCCAGGATTTCTTCCTTGGCCACGTCAGGGCCATACCAGCCGTCGATCTTGACCCATTTGCCTTTTTCCAGATCTTTGTAGTGCTCAAAGAAATGCTGGATCTGGCGCAAACGCAGTTCGTTCAAGTCTTCCGGCTTTTGCCAGTGGCTGTAGATCGACAGGACCTTGTCGACTGGCACGGCCAGCACTTTCGCGTCTTCGCCCGACTCGTCGGTCATTTTCAGCACGCCGATAGGACGGCAGCGCACGACCACGCCCGGGATCAGCGGGAACGGGGTGATGACCAGCACGTCGACCGGATCGCCGTCCGGCGACAGGGTGTTCGGCACGTAGCCGTAGTTGCACGGGTAATGCATGGCGGTACCCATGAAGCGATCGACGAAGATCGCGCCGCTTTCCTTGTCGACTTCGTACTTGATCGGATCGGCATTCATCGGGATTTCGATGACGACGTTGAAATCGTTCGGCAGGTCGCGGCCGGAAGAGACGTTATTCAAACTCATGGGGTTCCTCATTAGCGGATGGTGTTTTAACCGCGCAATTATAGCGAAGTACAGGCAGCTTGTGCGATGCAGCAGCGGCGCGCCGGCGTTTTGCGCGTCCAGCCAGCAACACTCGCCAGCACGGCCGTCCGGCACGCGCAAGCTGCTGCCGAGAGAATAAACAGGCCATTGGGAATAATAAGTAGAAACACTTAAGCATTACTACGGTCGACCCCGAGTTAATACCTGAAATATCGTCATATTTTCATTTCAATATCACCATCCAGCGGACATGGTTATCATAACCGGCATTGCATTTATTGCAGCCACTTATAACAACTGTGTCAGGCTTATTCTCCCCGAACTGCCAGCGCGTGATGGCGCGGCCGTCTCACCATCGATGGCCGTCAAGCCTGCCAGCCCGGAAACTCCCTCATCCAGCATAATCTTTGCGCTTATTTGAAGCATTTATTTGATTCAAATGACGGCCTGGCCAAAAAATGGCGCGACCAGAAGACAATCATCAATTCTGATAAACTGTCACATTCTGGTGATTCCAAACTTTGTATATTCTGCAATCGACGCCTTCCCTGAATTCAATATGGCGCTTTCAACGCGCCACCGATAAATCCTTGCAAAAAGGAATATGATGATTCCCTCTTTCCGGCCCGGGCCTTTATTAAAGGTCACCGGCGTTATTTTCATTCTGTTTGGCCTCGCCCTGCTGGGCGGCGGCATCTGGCTGGCCACGCTCGGCGGCTCCTGGTACTACCTGCTGGCCGGCATAGGCATGCTCGTCGCCGGCGTGCTGGTGTTCCAGGGCAAGCGCAGCGCGCAAGCTTTCCTCGCCTTCTTGCTGACCGCCACCCTCATCTGGTCCGTCATCGAAGTGAAATTCGACTGGTGGCAATTGCTGCCGCGCCTCGACATCTGGTTTGCCGCCGCCGTCTGGCTGTTGCTGCCCTTCGTCAGCCGCCGTCTGGCGCCACCCGCCGCGGCGAAACAGGGGCAATTGGGACGCACGGCCCTGTCCGCCGCCGTGGTCCTGACCGTCATCGCCGGCGTCATCGCCCTGTTCCAGGACTACCATGACCTGCATGGCGACGTGCCGGCCGAAAACATGGCCGCCACCGCCAGCGGCGATCTGGCGCCCGGCGTCGAGCACAACGACTGGTCCGCGTATGGCCGCTCCGGCTATGGCGACCGCTACGCCCCGGCCGCGCAGATTACGCCGGCGAATATTTCCGGCCTGAAAGAAGCCTGGACCTATCATACGGGCGACTTCAAGGGTCCGAACGATCCGGGCGAGATCGCCAATGAAGTGACGCCGCTGAAGGTCAATGACATGCTGTACCTGTGCACGCCGCACAATATCGTCATCGCCCTGAACCCGGACACGGGCAAGGAAATCTGGCGCCACGATCCGAAGATCAACCGCGACGCAGCCAGCTACCAGCACATGATCTGCCGCGGCGTCGCCTACTGGGACGTCAACGCGGGCCGCGCGAAGAACAACCCGGCCCCCGAAGCGGCCGGCATGGAATGCCCGCGCCGCATCCTGGCGCCGACCATGGACGGCACCATGATCGCCGTCAACGCCGATACGGGCGAGTCGTGCAAGAGCTTTGGCAACAACGGCGTCGTCAACCTGTATAAAAACATGGCCATGATCAAGCGCGGTTTCCTGATGCCCACCTCGCCGCCCGCCGTCTCGCAGAAAATGGCCGTGATCGCCGCCAGCGTGACGGACAACCATTCGACGGAAGAACCGTCGGGCGTGATCCGCGGCTACGATCCCGTCACGGGCAAGCTGATGTGGAACTGGGACCCGGCCACGCCGGAAGATACCAAGCCCTTCCCTGAAGGCAAGAACTACACCAACAACTCGCCCAACTCGTGGGGCGTGGCCAGCATCGATGAAAAGCTGGGCATGGTCTACATCCCGATGGGCAATGAAACCCCCGATACCTGGGGCGGCAACCGCAACAAGAATGGCGAGAAATTCAATAGCGCCATCG
This sequence comes from Janthinobacterium sp. HH106, assembly GCF_001758725.1. Classification (NCBI taxonomy): domain Bacteria; kingdom Pseudomonadati; phylum Pseudomonadota; class Betaproteobacteria; order Burkholderiales; family Oxalobacteraceae; genus Janthinobacterium; species Janthinobacterium sp. HH106. The sequence goes on from NZ_LRIC01000056.1 coordinate 25,882, forward strand.
TCGCGCTGGACCTGGCGACCGGTAAAGTGCGCTGGGTCTACCAGACCGTGCACCACGATATCTGGGACATGGATATCGGCGGCCAGCCTAGCCTGGTCGACATCGACACGCCGAAAGGCAAAGTGCCGTCCGTCGTCGCCACGACGAAACGGGGCGACATCTATGTGATCGACCGCCGCGACGGCAGCCTGGTCGTGCCGGCGCCGGAAAAACCCGTACCGACGAGCAATCCAGCCGCCGGCGACACCCTGTCGCCCACGCAGCCGTTCTCGGCCCTGACCTTCCTGCCTGAACGCAATATCAGCGAAGCGGACATGTGGGGCACGACGCCGTTCGACCAGCTCGCCTGCCGCATCATCTTCAAGGAACGCCGCTATGAAGGCCCGTTCACGCCGCAAACGGCCGGCAAGGGCGCCGTCATCTCGCCGGGCCCGCTGGGCATCTTCGAATGGGGCGGCGCGGCCATCGACCCCGTGCGCCAGTTGTTGATCGTCAACCCTGACTACATGGGCTTCCTGGAAAAACTCGTGCCGCGCGCCGAAACGACGGCCAAGGGCGGCACGGGCGGCGAAATGGGCTTGCAGCCGCAGACGGGCGTCCCGTTTGCCGTGGAAATCAAGGCCTTTTTGTCGCCGCTGGGCTTCCCATGCCAGGCACCGCCGTGGGGCTATGTGGCCGCCGTCGACCTGCGCACCATGAAAAAAGTGTGGATGCACAAGAACGGCACCACGCGCGACAGCGGTCCCGTGCCGATCCCGTTGCCGCTGGGCGTGCCCAGCCTGGGCGGCATGGTCACCACGGGCGGCGGCGTGACTTTCCTCAGCAGCACGCTCGACTATTACATCCGCGGCTACGACGTCAGCAACGGCAAGGTCGTCTGGAAAGCCCGTTTGCCAGCCGGCGGCCAGGCTACGCCGATGAGCTATGTGTCGAACAAGTCGGGACGCCAGTTCGTCGTCGTAATGGCCGGCGGCCACGGTTCGCTGGGCACGAAGATGAGCGATACCCTGATCGCGTATGCCTTGCCCGAAGGCACGGCCGTACCGAAGAAGTAAATAGCAACGCAGCAGCGCACTCCGCCATGGGCTGCGCATAAAAAAAGCCGTTCAGTCTGCACTGAACGGCTTTTTTACGTCTGGAGAAATGGTCTACAAGGCTTACAGGATGGTGGCCAGCGCGCACTGCCGGTAATGGGCGGCGGCCTGTTCCGTCTGCTGCAAGGCGTCGTGCATCTGCGCCAGCTTCAAGTGGGCGTCGCGCACCATCTGCGGCTCGTTGGCGTCCGACAAAGCCTGCTCCAGGTGGCGCTGGGCCTTGCCCCACAGTTTTTGCTTGAGGCACAAGGTACCGAGGGTCAGCGCCAGTTCCGCGTCCAGCGGACGCTTTTTCAGCCATTGCTCGCAATGCTCGATCTGCAGCAGCAAGGCCGGCGTGCCGCTCGGGGCCGCCGCTTCGCGGTAGGCGCGCACGACGCGCTCGTCCCAGTCGGCGGCCAGCGACTCTTCGCACACGAGGCGCGCTTCGTCATGCAGGCCGCGTGCATTCAGGGCCGTGGCGGCGCGGCAGGCGATATACGGCTTGACCCGGTCGGCGCTTGGCACGGTCGACCATACGCGCAGCAAGGATTCCGCATCATGCGACGGGTCGGACAGCAAATGGTCATAAGCCAGTTCGCGCAGGCGCGACGACAGGGCCGGATGCAGGGCGCGGTGCTTGTCGAGCGAACGCACGAGGCGCAGCACTTCCGGCCAGTTCTTCGCCTGCTGCTCGGCTTTCAGCGACCATTGCAGCGCGTGGATATGGCGCGTGCCGCTGGCGTTGAGTTCGCGCACGGCGGCCAGCGCCGCTTCCGGCTGGTGGTCGTCGACCAGCAATTCCGTCACCGTCATCAGACGGGCCGTCTTCAGGCTGGCGTCGCCTTCGACGCGGGCCAGCCAGCTGTCGCGGCGTTCGGACTGGCGCATGCGGTGCGCGGCGCGCGCGCCGATCAGCGCGGCCAGGCCGGCGTTTTCGTCCAGTTCGGCGGCGCGCAGGGCGGCCTTCTCGGCATGGCCGAAACGGCCTTCGAACAGGGCTTTCAAGGCTTCGCGCAAACCCTTGTTGCCATCGCGCTCACGCTTGCGCTGGCGGTAGGCCGCCACTTGCGCCGGCATGCGCACGGTGGCGCGCACGGCGCGCACCAGCAGGTACAGCAGCACGAACAGCACGACCTGCAGCAGCAGGAAGAAGTTCAGCGACAAATCGATGCGGTACGGCGGATAGAACAGCACCACGTTGCCAGGGTTGAAACGGGCCGTCACGGCGATACCGATCGCCGCGGCCATCAGGGCGAGTAACCAGAGAAATAGACGCATGGGCTCAGGACTTCGCTTTGTAGTTGCGCACAGCAGTCAGGCTGTCGGACAAGGTTGGCATTTCGATGGCCAGATTGCTGCCCTGCACCTGGCGCAGCAGGGCTTGCGCCGTCTGCGTGCTCTTGGCGCGGGTGTCGAAATACTTGGCCAGCGCATCCTGCGCGGCGATCAAGTCGTTGCGGAACGCCGTTTCATTGCGCGACAACAAGGCCATGCGGGCATTGAGCAAGCGCAGCTTGACGTTTTCGCGCAAGAAATACGATTGCGTCGGCGACAGCATCAGCGCTTCCGGCGTATCGACCCGGCGGATACGGATCAATTGGCGCACGTCGGCCCACATGTCGCCGCTCCAGGTATTGAAGCCGTCGCGCACCTTTTGCAGCAGCGGTTCCGGCGCCGGCGGACCCACCAGCTTGCCGCTGGCATCGCGCACGGGCTTGGCCTTGCCCGGTTTTTCCGGCGCGGCCGGCAAGGCCGGCGTTTCGTCGGACAGCATCGGCAAGGAATCGACCTGGGCGATCACGGCGTCGAGGCGCAGGGCCACGCCCGTCGAATCGACGCTGGGCAGGGCCTTGAGTTTTTCCATGTCGCGCCCGATGGCGCGGCGGATAGTGATGAATTGCGGCTTGTCGGAACGCGACAGGCTGCGGTCCGCGTTTTGCAGGGCGATCAGCGCGCCGGGCACGTTGCCGGCCAGTTGCAGCTGCTGGCTGGCCGTCGACAGCACTTGCTCGATTTCCGTCAGCGCCCACTCGTCGCGATTCTTCGACAAGTCGTTATACAGTTGTTCCAGGGCCAGCTGCTGGCTTTGCGTTTCGCTCTGGCGGTTTTCCAGCGCACCCACCTTGATTTCCAGCTCTTTCGTGCCTTCTTGCACGGTGCGCGCCAGCACGCCCGTTTCGGCGTTGCTGACATCGCCCTTTTGCAGGCGCTTGGCCACTTCTTCGCGCAGGTTGCGGATCTGCTTGCTGGACGACCAGCTTTGCGCCGCCAGCAGCACGGCCAGCACGATGACGGCGATGCTCATGGGCTTTTGCAGCTGTTCCAGCAAGGTCGGCGCGCGGCCGGCAGGTTGGTCGGCCGCCTGCGGCGCCGTCTTCACGGCGCTGCCAGGCGTTGCATTCGGTTCGGAGAGTGTAGGCATTTCGTTCATGGTCGTGATTGTAACGCGGCGAGCACTCCTGCGTCGCCTGATCCTGTCAGGGTGACACGGGCAAAACCCAGGGCCGCCGCCGTTTGTGCAATGCGGGCGTGCGGCACGATCAGATGTTGCTGTTGCATTTTCACAACAGCCGTCTTTTCAGCATCCAATTCCTCAAGAAGCGCCAGCAAACCGCGCAGCGCTTCCGAGCTGGTGATGATCCAGTCATTATTATGCTGCAACAGCTTTTCCAGGGTCGCCCGCAAGGCCGGCGTCAGCTTGGGCACCTGGCGGCGGTAGGCTGTGACGAACTCGACTTCGGCGCCAGCGGCGCGCAAGCCCTCGGCCAGGTAATCGCGCCCGCCGTCGCCGCGCACGATCAGCACGCGCTTGCCGCGCAGGGCCGGCAAGTCCAGCGCCAGCAATAAATGTTCGGAATCGCTGCGCGCCGTGTCAAACGGGCTGGTGATGGCCGCGTTGGCGTCGGTGACGCCGTGCGCCGCCAGCGCCAGGCGGCTGCCCTCGCCCACCACGGCCAGCGGCACGCCGTCTGGCCAGGCGGACAGGTGCGCAAAGACGCAGTCGATGGCGTTGGGCGAGACGAAGGCCACCAGGTCGTAATCGCTCAGGCGCGCCAGCACGGCTTGCAGCTGCGCGCATTCATCGTCGCCATCGAGCGCGTGGATTTCCAGCAGCGGCAGCAGGGTCACGGGCCAGCCCAGCGCCGCGATCCGGGCGGCCAGCGGCCCCGCTTGCGCCGCGGGCCGCGTGATCACCACGCTGTCAGGCATGCGGCGCCAGGCCTTCATGGTTGTCCGGGGTGACGGTGCACGAGGCGAGGATGCCGGCGGCGTCCTGGCCGCGCAGCAGTTCGGCCACCTGTTCGCCCAGCAGTTCCGGCGCGCTGGTGGGGCCACTGACGTCGGCGCTGGCCATGCGCGCGCCGTCCGGCGTGGCGACCATGGCGCGCAGGCGCATGTTGTCGCCCTCGACGGTCGCGAAGGCGGCCAGCGGAATCTGGCAGCTGCCGCCGAAAATCTTCGAGACCTTGCGCTCGGCCGTGACGGCTTGCGCCGTGTCAGCGTGGTTCAGCGGCGCCAGCAGGCGCACCAGGTCGGCGCCGTCAAGCCGTCCGCTGCGGATCTCGATCGCCATGGCGCCCTGGCCGGCGGCCGGCAGGCTGTCTTCCGGCGCCAGCACGGCGCGGATGCGCGATGCGAGCCCCAGGCGTTTCAGGCCGGCGGCAGCCAGGATAATGGCGGCGTAATCGCCACGGTCCAGCTTGCCCAAGCGGGTGTCGAGGTTGCCGCGCAGGGGCAGAATCGTCAGGTGCGGGTAGCGCGCGGCGATCAGCGACTGGCGGCGCAGGCTGCTGGTGCCGACGACGGCGCCGTGCGGCAGCTCGGCCAGGCTGGCGTAATCGTTGGACACGAACGCGTCGCGCGGGTCTTCGCGCTCGAGGATGGCGGCCAGGGCAAAGCCTGCCGGCAACTCCATCGGCACGTCTTTGAGCGAATGCACGGCCAGGTCGGCGCGGCCCTCTTCCATCGCCACTTCCAGTTCCTTGACGAACAGGCCCTTGCCGCCTACCTTGGACAGGGCGCGGTCCAGAATCTGGTCGCCGCGTGTGGTCATGCCGAGAATTTCAACGCTACACTGCGGATACAGGGCGGCCAGGCGCGCGCGCACGTGTTCGGCTTGCCACATGGCAAGACGGCTCTCGCGCGTGGCGATCACCAGGCGGGGAGGAATATTTTGGGTCAATTCGGATGCTTTCAAAACAAGTTCTTTCGCTGTGGCTGTCGTTGTCGTTGCCAATTCGCCCGTCCGATATCAATTTGTATCGGAATGACGCCCGGCCTCGCTATAATCGTTATCCCTTAGCCTAGAAGGCCAAGTCAGGCTAGCGTCCATGTTGAAGACCACAAATTTTATCATGCGCCCCCTCCCCTCTGCGGCCAAACGCCCGGTGCGATCCACATTCCCTTGCTTTTACACTTACTTTGGTTCTTTATTATGCTCAATGACGCAGTAGCACCAGAAATAGTCCCGGCGGTCGGCTCCGACAAGGACGCGCCGCTGAAAGAAGATATCCGCTTGCTGGGCCGCCTGCTGGGCGACGTGCTGCGCGAACAGGAAGGCGACGCCGTCTTCAATGTGGTGGAAACCATACGCCAGACTTCCGTGCGCTTCCGCCGCGAAGCGGACGCCGACGCGGCGCTGGAACTCGACGCCATGCTCAAGGAACTGAGCCGCGAACAGACGATTTCCGTCGTGCGCGCCTTTTCCTATTTTTCGCACCTGGCCAACATTGCGGAAGACCAGCATCACATCCGCCGCCGCCGCGCCCACCTGCTGGCTGGTTCCCCGGCGCAAAAGGGCAGCGTCAGCTTCGCGCTGAAAAAACTGCGCGCCGCCGGCGTGCCGCGCAAGACCGTCGACACCTTCTTCCAGGACGCCCTGATCGCCCCCGTGCTGACGGCCCACCCGACGGAAGTACAGCGCAAGAGCATCCTCGACGCCGAGCACGACATCGCCCGCCTGCTGGCCGAGCGCGACCTGCCGCAGACGCCGAAGGAACGGCAGGCCAACATGCAGCTGCTGCGCTCGCGTGTGGCCACCCTGTGGCAGACGCGCATGCTGCGCTACTCGAAGCTGACAGTCGCTGACGAAATCGAAAACGCCCTGTCCTACTACCGCATCACCTTCCTGCGCGAACTGCCGGGCCTGTACGACGACATCGAGGAAGACATCGCCGCCGAGTACCCGAACGGCAACGGCACGATCGAGCCGATCAATGCCGCCTACGTGCAGATGGGCAGCTGGATCGGCGGCGACCGCGACGGCAACCCCAACGTCAACGCGGGCACCATGCAGCACGCGCTGGCGCGCCACGCCACCACCATCCTCGACTTTTACCTCGACGAAGTGCACGCGCTGGGCGCGGAACTGTCCGTCTCGACCCTGATGGTGGGCGTGAGCGCCGAACTGCAGGCGCTGGCCGACCAGTCGCCGGACGCCTCGCCGCACCGCAGCGACGAACCGTACCGCCGCGCCCTGATCGGCATCTATGCGCGCCTGGCCGCCACGGCCCGCGCGCTGGGCGCCACCAACATCCTGCGCAAGGAAGTGGGCGCGGCCGCGGCGTACCCTGACGCGGCCGCCTTTGTGGCCGACTTGCGCACCATCGTCGCCTCGCTCGAGTCGCACCACGGCGCGGCCCTCGTGCGCCCGCGCCTGGCCACGCTGGCGCGGGCGGCCGACATCTTCGGTTTCCACCTGGCATCGCTCGACATGCGCCAGACTTCCGACGTGCACGAGCGCGTGCTGGCCGACCTGTTCGCGAAAAGCGGCGTGGCCGCAGACTACACGACCCTGTCCGAGGAAGACAAGCAGGCGCTGCTGCTGAACGAACTGGCCCAGCCGCGCCTGCTGTACTCGCCCTACATCGCCTACGCCACGGAAACGGATTCCGAACTGGCCATCCTGCGCGCGGCGCGCGACATCCGCCAGCGCTACGGCGCGCGGGCCATCCGCAACTACATCATCTCGCACACGGAAACCGTGTCCGACTTGCTGGAAGTACTGCTGCTGCAAAAGGAAACAGGCTTGCTGCGCACCGACTGGCAGGCCGGGGGCGACGGCGACAGCACGTGCGAGCTGATGGTCATCCCCCTGTTCGAGACCATCCCCGACCTGCAGCGCGCGGCCGGCATCATGAGCCAGCTCATGGCCTTGCCGCTGGTCAAGCAATTGATCGCCAAGCAGGGACAGTTGCAGGAAGTCATGCTCGGCTATTCCGATTCGAACAAGGATGGCGGTTTTCTCACGTCGAACTGGGAACTGTACAAGGCGGAACTGGCATTGGTGGCGGATTTCCAGAAGGCCGGCGTCAAGCTGCGCCTGTTCCATGGCCGCGGCGGCACGGTGGGCCGTGGCGGCGGACCCAGCTACGAAGCCATCCTGGCGCAGCCGCCGGGCACCGTCAACGGCCAGATCCGCCTGACGGAGCAGGGCGAAATCATCGCCTCGAAGTTTTCCAACGCGGAAATCGGCCGGCGCAACCTGGAATTGCTGGTCGCCGCGACCCTGGAAGCGAGCCTGGCGCCGCAGGAAGCCAATCCGGCCCGCAACGGCCAGCTGGCGCAATTCGAAGCCGTGATGGCGCAGCTGTCGGACCTCGCCTATCACGCCTACCGCCACCTCGTGTATGAAACGCCGGGCTTTACGGAGTATTTCTTCTCGGCCACGCCGATTGCGGAAATCGCCGAGCTGAACCTCGGTTCGCGCCCCGCCTCGCGCAAGGCCAACCAGCGCATCGAAGACTTGCGCGCCATTCCCTGGGGCTTTTCCTGGGGCCAGTGCCGCTTGCTGCTGCCGGGCTGGTTCGGCTTCGGCAGCGCCATCGACGCGTGGATCAACGATGGCGAGCCAGCGTCGAAGGATGACAGGATCGCCACCCTGCGCGCCATGTACGCCGAATGGCCGTTCTTTGCCACCCTGCTGTCGAACATGGACATGGTGCTGGCCAAGACGGACCTGGCCATCGCGTCGCGCTACGCGGAACTGGTGGCGGACCAGGACTTGCGCGAACGCATCTACAAGCGCATCACGGAAGAGCACGGCAACACCTTGCGCTGCCTGGAGCTGATCACCGGCAATACCGAGCGCCTGGCGGGCAATCCGCTGCTGGCCCGCTCGATCCAGAACCGCTTCGCCTACCTCGACCCGCTGAACCATTTGCAGGTGGAATTGATCAAGCGCAACCGCGCCCTGTCCAGCGCCAGTAAAGTCGATGAACGGGTGCACCGCGGCATCCAGCTGTCGATCAATGGCGTGGCGGCAGGCTTGCGCAACACGGGCTGATCGCGCCGCATTGCCTTCGGCAAGCAGGGGCCGGCACCGCAAGGGCCGGCCCTTTTGCTTTCCAAATGGAAAAATATTCTCAATAAAACAACATTTGGTATTACACTAGCGTCGAATACTTTTCCCACTCCGGCGCCACGTGCACCGCAGCGGCCAACGATGACGCCAGGGACGCGTATGAGCAAATGGTCGATTGAAACGCTGAGTACGGCATGCGCCGCCCTCGTCCTGGTGGTGCTGGGCTGGCTGGCCGGCGCGGCCTGGCAGGAGCTCGACTCCTGGGAACATATCTGGCTGTTGCTGCTGCTGGCGGCAGCTGCCGGCACGGCCATGTGGCTGATGCGCAAGCTGCGCGCCCACCTCGCCAGCACGCGCTTGCAGCTCGATGCCAGCACCATGCGCTACCGCCACCTGAGCGAGACGGCGCAGGACGGCATGTGGCAAACGGATGCGCAAGGCACGATATTGCATCTCAACCAGCGCCTGTGCGACATGCTCGATATGCCTGCGGAAAAGCTGCTGGGCCATAAAATGAGCGAATTCTACGATGAGGCGACCTTGCTGCGCCTGTGTCCGCTGCGCCAGACAGCCACGGATAGCTGCATGGGAGAACTGCAATACCGGCACAGCGACGGTTCGGAACGCTGGGCGATGATCAGCGGCCGCCGCCTGTACGACCAGCAGGGCGCGCTGACGGGCGCGCTCGTGCTGGCCAGCGACATCACCGAACAAAAGCGGGCCGAACATGCATTGAGCGTCGCCCATGCGGAACTGGAAAGCCGCGTGGCCCTGCGCACGGCCCAGCTGCTCGACGTCAATCTCCAGCTATCGGCGGAAATCGCCATGCGCGCGCAAACGGAAGCGGCCCTGGCGCGCAGCGAAGAACGGCTGCAGGACATCATCTCCATGATGCCCCTGTCGCTGTTCCTGAAAGATGCCGATTCGCGCATCGTGCTGATGAACCAGGCCTGCGAGCAGCAATGGGGCGTGCACCAGCAGGACATTTCCGAAGGGCGCGACTTGCAGCATTTCCCCAGCGACCAGAACGTGGGCTTCCACGCGGCGGACCAGGAAGCGTTTGCCAGCCGCAAGGTGGTGATACGCGAAGAACTGGTATGGAATGCGCAGCTGCAGGAAAATCGCCTGCTGCAGACGCACAAGAAACCCATCTTCGATGCCGAAGGGCGGCCGCAGATGATCATCGCCATGGCCATCGACATCACCGACAGCAAGCGCAACGAGGAAAACCTGGAACGCACCCTGGCCCAGCTGCGCGAACTGAGCGACCACCAGCAAACGATCAAGGAAGAGGAACGCCGGCGCATCGCGCTCGACATTCATGACGACCTGGGCCAGAACCTGATGGTGCTGCGCATCGATGTGTCGCTGCTGCACGCGCGCACGGCCAAGACCCATCCGCGCCTGCACCGCCACGCGCAGCGCGTGCTCGACACCATCGACACCACCATCCGCTCGGTGCGCACCATCATCAATGACCTGCATCCCAGCACCCTCGAACTGGGACTGGGTCCGGCGGCCGAATGGCTGCTCCGCCAGATGGAAAGCCGCGGCGCCATCCGCTACCGGCTCACGCTCGACAGCGAGGTGCCGGACCTGGGCCTCGATCAGCGCCAGACCTCGGCCATCTTCCGCGTGCTGCAGGAATCGCTGTCGAACATCGTGCGCCACGCCCAAGCCAGCGAAGTGGAGGTGGCGCTGGAGCAAGATGCGGATTCCATCATCCTGCGCATCAGCGACAACGGCATCGGCATGCAGCCGGGCGACGACGGCAAGCGGGCCGCCTTCGGCCTGAAAAGCATACGCGAACGTGTCCACGCGCTGGGCGGCGAACTGCGCATCGACAGCCAGGCGGGCCGGGGCACGGTGCTGACCATCTACCTGCCCCATGCCGCCAGGCGCGCCATGCCGGCCATGCCCGAACACAAACATTACCAAAAACAGTAACAAATTAGATATGCATTTTTGGCAAATAAAAGTATAGTAAGTTTTTTCCTAGAGGAAACCATCATGCTGACACGGTTCTCCCGCCTCCCCGCCCCATTGCTCGGCCTGTGCCTGCTGGCCGCCGTTTCCAGCGCCAGCGCCACCATTTATGCCGAACGGGGCTTTGGAGAAAGGGATGGCAACGGCAGCATCGCATCCGACCTGAACCCGGCTGGCCTGGTGGCCGGCATCATCATGGAAGAAGAAGGACGGCGCCGCGCCGTGACGTATCAGCATGGCCGCCTCCGCGAGCTGGGCACCCTGGGCGGCGATGAAGGTTTTACCAAGGCCATCAATATCCATGGCGCGGTGGTCGGTTCGGCGCAAACGGCCAGCGGTGCCTGGCACGCCTTCCGCTACGACGTGGCCGGCGGCATGCGCGACCTGGGCACCCTGGGCGGTACCAGCAGCTATGCCACGGCCATCGCACAAGGCGGCCAGGTGGCCGGCTATGCCGACACGAGCGGCGGCGATTTCCACGCCTTTGTGACAAAAGCCGACCACAGCCTGCAAGACCTGGGCACCCTGGGCGGCGCCAGCAGCTATGCCAGCGGCCTGAACAGCCATGGCGTGGTGGTGGGCACGGCCCAGCGCGGCGATGGCTACCGCCGCGCCTTCGTCTACCACCCCGGCGCGGGCATGCGGGAAATCGGCACCCTGCCCGGCGGGCGCATCAGCTCGGCCACCGCCATCAATGACGCGGGCCTGATCGTGGGCGCCTCGGAAACGGAAAAACGCCGCTGGCACGCGTTTGCCTGGGATGGCAAGCGCATGCTGGACCTGGGCGCCCTGATCGGCCAGGGCGACAGCTACGCCACGGCCGTCAACGCGGCCGGGCACGTCGTCGGCAGCGTCAACATCAACGGTTTTGAACCGATGACCTTTGTCTACAAGGAAGGCGTGATGACGGTACGCCGCCGCGACGACGGCCTGTACCTGACCAACAAGATCACGGACGCCGGCCTGGTGGTGGGCGCCGTCTACACAGGGCATAAATTCCAGGCCTTCGCCGTGCCCTCGCAAGCATCGCCGCCGCCGCCGCGCCGCAACCCGCTGGACTGGTTCTTCCTGACCGTCATCGCCGCCGCCTGCGGCGCGGCCCTGTTCCGCGCGCGCCGGCACGTACGCGCCGGCCTGCTGGGACAGCGCCGGAATTTGCTGTAAATCGGCACAGGTAGGGACGAAAAAAAAGAGGCTTGCGCCTCTTTTTTTTATTGCCTGCTGACCGCTTAGTTTTGCGTCAGGAAAGTCTTCAGCTTGTCCGAACGCGAAGGCTGACGCAGCTTGCTCATGGCTTTCGCTTCGATCTGGCGGATGCGCTCGCGCGTCACGTCGAACTGCTTGCCCACTTCTTCCAGCGTGTGGTCGTTCGACATTTCCACGCCGTAACGCATGCGCAGCACTTTCGCTTCGCGCGGCGTCAACGAGTCCAGCACTTCCTTGATCACGTTGCGCATCGAGGCGTGCAGCGCGGCGTCCAGCGGCGCCAACGTCGTGTTGTCTTCGATGAAGTCGCCCAGTTGCGAATCGCCATCTTCGCCCATCGGCGTTTCCATGGAAATCGGCTCTTTCGCGATCTTCATGATTTCGCGCACCTTGTTTTCCGGCATTTCCATCTTGACGGCCAGGGTCGCCAGGTCCGGCTCGCTGCCCGTTTCCTGCATGATCTGGCGCGAGATGCGGTTCATCTTGTTGATCGTTTCGATCATGTGCACCGGCACGCGGATGGTGCGGGCCATGTCGGCGATCGAACGCGTGATCGCCTGGCGTATCCACCAGGTGGCGTAGGTCGAAAACTTGTAGCCGCGGCGGTATTCGAATTTATCGACGGCCTTCAACAGACCGATGTTGCCTTCCTGGATCAAGTCGAGGAATTGCAAGCCGCGGTTGATGTATTTCTTCGCGATCGAAATCACCAGACGCAAGTTGGCGACCGTCATTTCGCGTTTCGCGTGACGCGCGCGCTTTTCGCCGGCAGCCATCTGCTTGTTGATCTTGCGCAAGTCCGCCAGCGGCAGGGCCACGCGCGCTTGCAGGTCGATCATCTTCTTTTGCAGTTCCTTGACGGCAGGCACGTTACGGCTGAGGATGGCGCTGTACGGGTACTTGCAGTCGACTTCGCGGTCGACCCATTCCAGGTCGCATTCATTGCCCGGGAACACCTTGATGAAGTGGGCGCGCGGCATGCCGCATTTGTTCACGCACAGTTCCAGCACGGCGCGCTCGATGTGGCGCACTTCTTCCATCTGGCCGCGCAGGGTGTCGCACAGCTTTTCGACGACCTTGGCCGTGAAGCGGATGCCCAGCAATTCCTGCGAAATGGCTTCCTGCGCCTTGATGTAGGCTTTCGAGTTGTAACCCTCGGGCGCCTTGCGCATCTTGTCGTACTGCGTCGAAATGACGTTGAATTTCTCCAACGCATTCTTTTTCAGCTGGGCCAGTTGCTCGCTGGAGAAACCGGCAGCGCCGCCATTGGCGTCGCCGTCTTCTTCCTCGGCTTCTTCTTCCTCTTCCTCGTCGTCACCGCTGGCGGCGGCGGGAGCGGGCGCGGCGGCTGGCGCCGGGGCATTGCTTTCGTTCAAGTCCACAAAGCCGTCGACCACTTCATCTACCTTGATTTCATCGCGCGCAATTTTTTGCGACAGCGCAACGATTTCGCCGATCGTGGTGGGGCAGGCGGAAATGGCCTGGATCATGTCTTTCAGGCCGCCTTCGATGCGCTTGGCGATCTCGATCTCGCCTTCGCGCGTCAGCAGCGCCACGGCGCCCATTTCACGCATGTACATGCGCACGGGGTCGGTGGTGCGGCCGAAGTCGGAGTCGACCGTCGACAGGGCAGTGGCGGCAGCCGCTTCCACTTCATCGTCGCTGGTGACGGTGGCGACGTTGTCAGTCAACAACAGGCTTTCCGCATCAGGGGCACGCTCGTAGACGGCGATGCCCATGTCGTTGAAAGTGGCGATGATGCCTTCGATCGCTTCCGGATCGATGATGTTTTCCGGCAATTGGTCATTGATCTCGGCGTAGGTGAGGAAACCGCGTTCCTTGCCCATGTTGATCAAGCCCGTGATCTGCTTGCGGCGGCGTTCCAGGTCCGCTGCCGATGCTTCCGGATCGCCCAGCGCGTCCGCCAGGCCGCCCTTGGCCTTGCGGTCGCGCGCTTTCGACACGGCCTTCAGTTCGGCGCGCTCGACGGCGTTCAGTGCTGCCACTTCATCGTTTTCCGGCGTGAATTCGCTCGGCTTGCGGCCGCGGCGGCCTGGCACCTTGACGGTCGGCAGGAAGTAATTCGAGGTATCGATGGCGGCCAGGGCATCGGCGTCCGTGGTCTTGCTGACCACTTGCGCGCCGGTGATGATGGTCACGGGCGCTGCCTCAGGCTTGGCGCGCACGACTTTCGAGCGGGCTGCCGTCACCACCTTGTTCGTGGCGGCGCTTTCGCTGACCTTGCGCGGCGCGGCCGGGGCCTTGGCGCCGGGGGCGACCTTCACGCTTGGCGTTTTGGCCGGTGCGGCTTCGGCCACCTCGGCCACTTCGGCAACGGCGTCGACAGCCGCCGCTGGCGCTTCGGCAGCCGCATCGGCCGGCGGCACGGCAGCCAGGCGCGAGCGGCTTTTCTTCACCACGGTGACGACGGTCGGCGCCGTCGTGACGGTGGCTTCCGGATTCGCTTGCGCATTATCGATGAAGTAAGATAAAGTCGTTTTGGGTACGGCAAGTGGCGCCGCGGCTGGGCGTGGCGCCTTGGCGGACAACGTTAAAGTTTTTGGCGTATTCTTCATGAGATATCTCTTAATGCGAGACCAGATGGTGTCGGCGCGAAGTGAATGATTCCACCTAAGCCTGCGAAACCGGACTCGATGGAGCGTATTGTTGCGGCTGCCGTGTTAACGGCAGCGGCGCCTGTCTATCGGGACGTTCAAAGCCCGCGCATCCGTCATGCGGAGCGGCGGGGCCGAAGCCGGGTCAGATAAATAAGCGATGTACATTGCGGAATGAAAAAAAGCCCGTACCAGAACGGGCTTGAATCTATTGTTGTTCAGTGAAGACACAGCGGAGAGCAAGATTATGCACGAAGGCCAGTTATCTGGATAATTGATAAGCAAAATATCTGATATCAAAAATATCAATAATGATGGCCCTGCACCGCACTGCTCCTATCCCCTGCACACCTGAGCCAGACCATCAAAAACGGGGTCCAGTCATCAGCGCAAGCCGACATTATACACATTTCCCGTATTTCGCGCTGTGTCCGCTGTAGGGCGGACCCGCTTGTTGCAGCGCAAGTTGCCAAAAAAGACAATGCACTTGCCTGTGGCGCGTGCTATGCTCCCCTTTTATAGCCCAACCAATGATGTCGATGACCAGCTCCACGCCAGACCAGCAAGCCACCACTCCTGACACGCCAGTCGATGCAGCCCCAGCGGCGGCACCGGCCGCAGCGACCACGCCGGCGCCTGCCGGCCTGACCGCACGCGCGCTGCTGAAGCAGTTCCAGGAGCAATTCCCGCCATTCCGCGATTGCCTGCCCTTGTCGATCGGTATCGACAAGCAGATCCTGGCGCGCCTGCCGGACCTGGACCGCAAGCTGATGCGCACGGCGCTGGGCATCCACACGGGTTCGCTGCGCTACCTGCGCGTGATGGAAAAAGCCAAGATCCGCTACGACCTCGACGGCACGGCCGGCGCGGAAGTGACGCAAACGCACCGCGACCACGCCACGCAAGTCTTGCAGCAGCGCTTCAAGAAGGAAGCCGAGCGCAAGAAAGCCGAGCGCGACGCGGCGGCCGCCGAAGAAGCGAACCGCTTGCGCCTGGAAAAACTGAATCAGCTGACCGCGAAATTCTCGCGTAAAGGCTGATCCGGTTTCATGGACACAGCTGCCGTACCGCCACTCCCCCCGTATCAAGGCATCGCCCTCGACCACGTCAAGCTGGTACGTACCAGCGATGATGCACAGGCGGCCATGGCCGCCCTGCTGGCAGCGGACGCCATCGGCTTCGATACGGAGTCGAAGCCTACTTTTGTGAAGGGCGAGTCCTCCACGGGGCCGCATCTGATCCAGCTGGCTACCGACGACATCGCCTACCTGTTCCAGGTGGGCAGCACGCCGGCGCCGGCCCTGGCCGAACTCAAAGCCATCCTCGAATCGACCACCACCCTGAAAGTGGGCTTTGGCCTGTCCGACGACGTCAAGCGCCTGCGCAACAAGCTCGGTATCGCGCCAGCCCAGGTGCTCGACCTGTCCGTCGCCCTGCGCGGCGGCCAGCGCAACGACCTGGGCGCGAAGACGGCCGTGGCCAAATTTTTCGGCCTGCACCTGCAGAAATCGAAAAAGATCTCCACCACCAACTGGGCCACGTCGCGCCTGACGGAAAAGCAGATCCTGTACGCGGCCGACGATGCGCAAGTGGCCCTGCGCGTGTACCGCCGCTGGATCGCCGACGGCGGCAAAGTCGCACCGCAAAAGCCCCCGCGCGCCAGCACGCCGCCGGCCCCGCCGCCGGTCGCCGCCTGACCCGGACGCCTTCCCGCAAGATGAGCAAGAACAAGTCCATCGGTACCACGCCTGACGCGATCGCCGCCGCCGAACAGGCGTTGGGGCGTGGGCTGCCCGCGTCCTACGTACAATGGTTATTGGTCAACAATGGCCGCGCGCTGGGCGCCTTAAGCATCTTTCCCGTCTACGACGCGGCTAATGCGCGCAAGACGTGGGAATCGATAGAACGCCATTACCGCACCGACTGGCAAGAGTGGCTCGAGAATGCGGATGACGGCGATGCCGCACCCCTGCTGCCCTTTGCCCAGTTCGGCACGGGCGATTACTATTGTTTTGACTATGCGCAGACGGGTCCATCGGGCGAGCCGGTGGTCGTGCTGTGGTCGCACGAAACAGGGACGGCCACCACAGTGGCGCCCGACTTTGCGTCATTCCTGATACTGCCCGGCCGCCCGGGCTGACACCCGGCGGCCGGCGCAGCCTTATTTGACCAGACGCAAGGTCAGGGGATAGCGGTAAGTGACGCCATTGCTGGCCTTGACGGCAGCGACGATCGAGCACACCAGATTGGCCAGCGCCACGATCCAGAACAGGAACAGGCCGATCAGCACGAACGACAGGATGAAGCAGGCAAAATACCAGATGATCAGGGTGATCTGGAAATTGAGCGCCTCGCGGGCGTTCTCGGCCGAGAATTTATCCGCATCGTCTTTCTTGATCAAGTAAATGATCAGCGGCGCCACCCAGCTGGTGAACAGGCCGCCAACGTGGGACAGAATGGCCAGCGTCGTATCTTGCGTACGACCCAGTTCCGGCTGCGTGTTATCCATTATCATTCCCATCATTCGTTATAGATACTTCAATATAACAGCAATATTTCCTTTTGGAATGAAACACTTGCTGGCGCAAGGACTTTTTTTCATGTGCCGCTTGCCGCCATCTGCGCCAGCCGCCCCAGGGTGGCGATGGCCTCTTCCAGCTGCGGACTCCACGGGTGGCCATAATTGAGGCGGATGCAGTGGCGAAACGCGCGCGTGGCGGAAAAGATGGGGCCGGGCGCGATGCTGATGCCGGCCGCCAGCGCGCTGCGGTGCAAAGCCAGCGCATCGATGCCCGCCGGCATTTCAACCCAGACGAAATAGCCGCCCTGCGGCCGCGTTACCCGCGTGCCGGGCGGAAAATGCACGGCGATCGCTTGCAGCATGGTGTTTTGCTGCGCAGCCAGGGTCAAGCGCAGCTGGCGCAAATGGCGGTCGTAGCCGCCCTGCGCCAGGTAGTCGGCCAGCGCCATCTGCAGGGGGATGGGCGCCGACAGGCTCGTCGTCAGTTTCAAGCGTTCGACCTGTCGCGCATAGCGGCCCGCCACGGCCCAGCCCAGCCGGAAACCAGGCGCCAGGGTCTTGGAAAACGAGCTGCAATGCATGACGAGGCCCGCGCTGTCGTGGCTTTTCGTCAGGCCCGGACGCTGCTTGCCGAAATACAGCTCGCCATACACGTCATCCTCGATCAGCGGCACGCCATGGCGCGCCAGCAGTTCGACCAGCGCGCGCTTCTTTTCCGGCGGCATCAGGCTGCCCAGAGGGTTCTGGAAACTCGTCATCAGCCAGCACGCCTTGGGCCGGTGGCGTTGCAGCAACTCCTCCAGCGCGGCCAGGTCGACGCCGTCACGGGGGCTGGTGGCAATTTCCACCGCCTTCAGTTCCAGCCGCTGCAGCGCCTGCAGGCAGGCATAGAAGCTGGGCGACTCGATCAGCACCGTGTCGCCGGGCCGCGTGACGGCTTGCAGGCACAGGTTCAGCGCTTCCAGCGCGCCATTCGTGATGACGATGTCGTCGCTGGAAACGGGCACGCCGTCAAGCTGGTAGCGCAGGGCGATCTGGCGGCGCAGCTCGACATTGCCCAAGGACAAATCCGTGACGGTGCTCCACGGGTCGAGGCGGCGCATGCTGGCCGACACGGCCCGCGCCAGCCGCTCCATGGGGAACAGCTGCGGGCTGGGAAAGGCCGAGCCGAACGGCACGATATCGCGCGCGCCCGCGGCGCCCAGCACCTCGAACACGAGGTCGCTGACATCGACTGTGGTGCTGGCGTCGAGCGGGTGGGAACTGTCCGGCTCGGGCGCCAGCGCGGCGCGCTGCGGCGCCACGTAATAGCCGGAGCGGGGACGCGAGACGATCATGCCGCGCGCTTCGAGCAAATAATACGCCTGGAACACCGTCGACGGGCTGACGCCCCTGCGCGCATGCTGCTGGCGTACGGAGGGCAATTTATCGCCAGGCAGCAACAACTGCGTGGCTATCATGGCGGCGACTTCTTCCGCCAATTCCTCATATCGTTTCAACCCTGCTCCTCAAACTGATCCGTAGTTTTATTGCACAACTGATCCTGTCACAGTGACAGCACCCGGTATATGCTAGGGTAACAACATCCGGGCAGCAACACCGGCACGGCATATCGACCGACGAGACAGGTTATTTCCCCATGCAACTCCCCATGCTACTGCATTCTCCCCGCGTGCTGGTGCTGGCCCTGGCGATCGCCTGGCCCGGCATGGCGCTGGCCGCGCCCGCCGCGTTGCCATCTGGCCACGACAGCCTGGAGCAGCGCATCAAGGCGTGCACGGCATGCCATGCGCCGAAGGAACGCCACGACGCCTTCTTTCCCCGCATCGCCGGCAAGCCTTCAGGCTACCTGTACAACCAGCTGCTGAACTTTCGCGAGGGACGGCGCCAGTATCCGATGATGAACTACATGGTCGAGCACTTGCCCGACGATTACCTGCGCGAAATCGCCGAGTATTTTGCGGCGCAGCACCCGGCCCCGCCGCCGGCCCAGCCCAGCGGCGCCGGCACGGCAGCCCTGGAACGCGGCAAGCAGCTGGTGCTGCATGGCGACGCGAGCAAGAAGATTCCCGCCTGCATCGCCTGCCACGGCCAGCAGCTGGCCGGCGTGGCGCCCGCCATCCCCGGCTTGCTGGGCTTGCCGCGCGACTATATCAATGCCCAGCTGGGTGCCTGGAAGAACGGCATCCGCCGCGCCCACGCGCCCGACTGCATGGCGCAAGTGGCGCAGCGCCTGTCGGATGCGGACGTGGGCGCCGTCTCGGCTTGGCTGGGCACGCAAGTGGCCAGCGCCGACGCGCGCCCCGCCAGCAGCATCGCCCTGCCCTTGCCCCTGCATTGCGGCGGCGTGCCGGGCTCCGGTGCACAGGTGGCGCCATGAAAAAATGGATGATCGCGATTGCCGGCGTTGCCATCGTTACGGCCGGCGCCAGATTCCTGCTGTGGCCGGCGGACGACATGGGTCCGCCCGCCGTGGCCAGCACCCTGAGCCAGGAGCAGCTGGTCGCGCGCGGCGCCTACCTGGCCAAGGCGGGCGACTGCATGGCCTGCCACACGACGCGCGGCGGCGTACCGTACGCGGGGGGACGGGCCCTGCAGACGCCGTTCGGCAAGGTGCTCTCGCCCAACATCACGGCCGACAAGGAAACGGGCATCGGCAGCTGGACGGCCGACGATTTCTGGCGCGCCATTCACAACGGCAAATCGAAAGACGGCCGGCTGCTGTATCCGGCCTTTCCCTACACCAGCTACACCAAGGTGCAGCGCGAAGACAGCGACGCCCTGTATGCGTATTTCCAAAGCGTGCCGCCGCACAAGCAGGAGAATACGCCGCACGCGCTGCGCTTCCCCTACAACCAGCAGATCGCCCTGGCCGCCTGGCGCGCCCTGTACTTCAAGCCGGGCGTGTACCAGCCGCTGACGGGCAAAAGCATGGAATGGAACCGGGGCGCCTACCTGGTGCAAGGCCTGGGCCACTGCAGCGCCTGCCATAGCAGCCGCACCACCCTGGGCGGCAGCGACGACGGCCTGTCGGGCGGCCTGATCCCCGTGCTGGGCTGGTATGCGCCGTCGCTGACGTCCGACGCGGAAGCGGGCCTGGGCGACTGGGACACGGCGCATATCGTGGAATTGCTGCAAACGGGCGTCTCGCCGCGCGCCACCGTCTTCGGCCCCATGGCGGAAGTCGTGCGGCAAAGCTTGCAACACATGAGCACGGCCGATGTGCAAGCCATGGCCGTCTATCTGAAAAGCCTGCCCGGCCCCGCGCAGCCCGCACCACGGGCGCCGCGCGACACGTCGGAGCAAGCCCGGCAGCAACTGGCGCTGGGCGCAAAACTGTATGAGGCGCAGTGCGCGAGCTGCCACCAGGCCGACGGCAAGGGTGTACCGCCCGGCTACCCGCCGCTGGCCGGCAACCGCGCGCTGACGACGCAGTCGGCCGTGAACGCCATCCGCCTCGTGCTCAACGGCGGCTTCGCGCCCGGGACAAAAGGCAACCCGCGTCCCTACGGCATGCCGCCGTTCGGTCCCGTCATGGATGATGCGGAAGTGGCGGCCGTGGTCACGTATCTGCGCGCATCGTGGGGCAATGATGCGCCGGCGGTGAGCGCTTTAGAGGTGAATAAATACCGCAGCGTGCCGCTGGAGTAATGCCGTTTGACGATTATCTCAAATTGAGATAATCTGTAATCACGGTATCACTTCGTCACGGCATCGCTTCGGCATATGCGCATCGTCGCCAACAAGGCTTTGATCGATTTCGCCAGGAAACATCCCCTGGCGGGCGAGCCCATGCAGGCATGGCGCAAGATCATCGAATCGAGGCCTTTTGCCAATTTCGCCGTGCTGAAGTCGATATTTAACGCCACGGATCGCGTCGGTGATTACTATGTTTTTAATATTGGCGGTAACAAGTACCGGATCATTGCGGCCATTCACTTCAATCGCCAATTGCTGTTCATCCGGGAAGTGTTGACGCACAGGAGTACGACGCATGGAAACCTTGATGCATCGTGAGATGATTACAGAAATCACTGTCCACTATCAGGCCTTGTCCAAACTGGTCCCTCTGCAGGCGATTCCTGATGCGCCCGCTTATGAACAAGCTGTCAGCGTATTGCATCAGCTATTGGACGCGGGGGCGGCCGATGAAAAACACCCGTTGGCGGGGTTGGTTGACAGTATCGGCCGGTTGATAGCCGATTACGATCAGGAGCATTTCCCGGCTGCCCCTGTTTCGCCTGCGGCCACGCTGCGCCAGTTAATGGAACAACATGCACTGACACAGTCCGACGTACCGGAAGTCGGCACCCAAGGCGTCGTCTCTGAAGTGCTCAACGGCAAGCGGGATCTGAATGTGCGGCAAATCAAGGCCCTGGCACAACGATTCGACGTCCCTCCCAGTGTTTTTATTGCGTAATCCAATAAAAAACCGGCTCACGCCGGTTCTTTTCATGTCAAACAGCCGTTCTCAGCGGAACTTGCTCTTGTGCCCCGTTTTGAGGTCCAGCGCATAGCGCACGCCGTTGTCCGTCAGCATGACTTCATCGGGCGGTTCTTCGCCGGCCAGGGCGCCGTCGATCAGGGGCAAGCCTTCGCCCTTGCGCATCAGGTCGTCGCAGCGCTCGTACACGTTGACGCAGCCGGTGGACGCCATCAGCGATTGCACGATGGCCACTTTCCAGGCGTCGACGCCGCCGGCGTTGAATTCGCAGATCAGATAGCCCTGCACGCCGCCAAACAGTTGCACCACCAGGCCCGGCAAGCCCTCGTCTTCACCCTTGATCAGGGTCAGCAGCTGGTTTTCGCCGGCCTTCTTGATGGCTGGCAGTTTTTTCTCGATGGCGGCCTTGACCCTGCGCTTGATCAGCGCGTGGTCGACCGGTTCGTCTTCCTTGAAGCTCCAGATGCGCGCGCGGATCTGCGACTTCGAATTGTAGGCGGCGCGGGCGATAAATTGTTTCGAAGAACTCTGCACGATGGCCGTCGAGCCGGGCTTCATTTTTTCCTGCGGCTTGCCTTCGACTTTTTCAATCGCGGACGCGTAAATCCACGATTGGCCCAGCAAGCTCTTTTCCTTGCCCTGTTTGATGGTGATGATCAGCATGTAATTCCAGTAGTGTGAGCGGCGCGTGCCGGTCGTCGTATGTCCAATACCGGCATGATACCTCATGCCATCCTGTCGCATCCTCCTGCATTCCATGCCGCTGCCGGCGCAGTCTGTCGCAGCGCGCTACGCAGGCGCAGCAGGCTCGCATACCATGGCTGCAGTCCAATTCAAAACAGGGAGCAAGAATGACACCGACACTTTTCCACCGCCGCCGCGTCAGCGCCGCGACCGCCCTGCTGCTGGCCGCCTGCGCGCTGGCCATGCCGGCCGCGCCGGCGCTGGCCTCGCCACTGGACTGGATTTCCGGCAACAGCATCCAGGGCAGCGGGAAGCTGCAAAAACAGACGCGCGATGTGGGCAGTTTCCATGGCGTGGCGCTGAACGTGCCGGGCACGGTCGAGCTGCGTATCGGCAACACAGACAGCGTCACCATCGAAGCCGACGACAATATCCTGCCGCTGATCGAGACAGCCGTGGAAAACGGCACCCTGCGCATCCGCCCCGCCAAGCGCAACGCGAATTTCCGCCAGAGCAGCCTGACCATCGTCATCCAGGCGCGCCAGGTGGAGCGCGTCAGCGTGGGCGGCTCGGGCAACATCACGGCAACGGGCTTGCGGGCCGAGAATCTGCGCTTCGACGTGGGCGGTTCCGGCTCCATCAACGCGCGCGAGCTCGACAGCCGCCAGGTGTCCGTGGCCATCGGCGGCAGCGGCAACTTCAAGGCCAGCGGCAAGACCGAGCAGCTGACGGCCTCCATCGGCGGCTCGGGCAATATCCAGGCGGGCAAGCTGGCCGCGCGCAACGTGCAGGTGAGCATCGGCGGCTCGGGCGAAGCGCAGGTATGGGCCAAGGATGACTTGACCATCAGCATCGGCGGTTCGGGCGAAGTCCGCTACTACGGCGACCCGCGCATCAGCCGCAGCATGCAGCGTTCGAGCAGCATCAAGCGCCTGGGTGCCGCGCCGAATTAGGCCGTCAGGCTGGCCAGCACTGCGGCAAGCGCGCGCGTGGCCGCCTCGCCCAGCGGCTGCAGCGGCGCGCGGGGCGTACCCACATCAAAGCCCCGCAGCGCCAGCCCCGCCTTGACGGTGGGCGGCAAGCCCCCTTTCATCAGGCACTGCAGCAATGGCAATTGCTGGAAGAACAGTTCACGCGCCCGCGCCAGGTCGCCCGCCTGCACGGCCGCATACAGGGCCAGCGGCAAGCCCGCATGCAGGTTGGGCGCGGCCGTGCACCAGCCGCGGGCGCCGGCCGCCAGCGCGGCGAAGGCCAGGGTATTGCTACCGTTGTAGAACGGCAACGCTCCCCCGCTCAGCTGCGCCAGCCGGTGCATGCGCTGGATGTCGCCCGTGCTTTCCTTGACCATCGTCACATTCGGCACCTCGCGCCAGATGCGCACGATCAGCTCGGGCGACATATCGATGCCGCTGGTGGCCGGATTGTTGTACAGCATGATCGGAATGCCCACGACGTCGCCGATGCGCGCCACGTGGCGCACGATTTCTTCCTCGCTCAATTTCCAGTACGACACGGGCAAGACCATCACCGCGGCGGCGCCCTGCTTTTCCGCAAAGCGGGCGCGGCGCATGGCGCCCGCCGTGGTCAGGTCGGAAATGCCCACCACCGTGGGCACGCGCCTGGCGACGGCGGCCAGCGAGGTGGCGGCGACGGCTTCCCACTCCGCGTCCTGCAGGTAGGCGCTCTCGCCCGTGCTGCCCAGCGGGGCGATGCTGTGCACGCCGTCGGCGATCAGGCGCTCGATCAGTTGTTGCAGGCGCGGCAGGTCGACGTCGCCGCCATCGGCCGTGAAGGGCGTGACAGGGTAGGCAATGATGCCGTGAAATGGTGTCTGCATGATGTTCCTTCCTTTAATCAGTGTGTGTGGTTCAGGCCAGGCAGTCGGCGTGCTGGCGCAGGGCGCGCCGCGCGTAATAGGCGAAGGTCACCGTGTCGCGCCGGGCCGTGGAAATCCAGTCGTGCGCCTCGCGCGCCAGGGCAGGGGGCAAGGGCAGGATGGTGCCGGCCGCCATGGCCAGCAATTGCAAACGGGCTGCCCGTTCCATCAGCAAGGCCAGCATGCACGCCTCTTCCACCGTGCGGCCCACCACCAGCTGGCCGTGATGGGCCAGCAGGATGGCGCGCTTGTCGCCCAGGGCGCCGGCGATGATCTCGCCTTCTTCATTTCCTACCGGCACACCCGGCCACGAGGGCAGGAAGGCGCAATCGTCGAACAGGGGGCAGGTATCCATGTGCGACACCTGCAGCGGCTGCTCCAGCATCGACAGCGCCGCCACGTGCGTGGGATGCGTGTGGATGATGCAGGCCACGTCCGGGCGCTGGCGGTAGATCCAGCTGTGGAAACGGTTGGCCGGGTTGGGAATACCCTCGCCGTGCACCACACGCAGGTCATGGTCGACCTCGAGCAGATTGCTGGCCGTGATTTCATCGAAGCCCAGGCCCAGCTGTTGCGTGTAGAACGTGGCGTCCTGGCCGCCACGGCAGCTGATCTGCCCTGCCAGGCCGGAATCATGTCCGCCATCGAACAGGATGCGGCAGGACAGCGCCAGGGTTTGCCGCGCCGACCAGGCACTGTCCTGCGTGACGCTGGCCAGGCGCCGCTCGGCGATGGCCACCAGTTCGTCTTTCGACAAGGCCAGGCTGGCGCCCGGTGCCGCTGCTTCATACTGAGTATTGTGTTGCATCGTTGATCCTTCACTCATGCTGACTACGCTTCCCGGCATGCACGGCAACAGCCGCGCAACCCAATCCAAGGAAACTGAGTGTATTTTAGGACACTTTGTGTCATGAGGTACAATAGTTTTTTTAAATCGACCGATGCAACCATGGCTATGCGTCTGAAACTGCTGAGAAAACACAAGGGCTGGACCCTGGAACAGCTGGCGGAAAAAAGCGGCTTGACGAAGAGTTACTTGTCCAAGGTGGAGCGGGGCCTGAGCGTGCCCTCAATCGCCGTGGCGCTGAAACTGTCGCACGCGATGCAGGTGGACGTGGAGCAGCTGTTCAGCGACAGCCACCGGCAGGCGGCCGTCACCATCACCCGCGCCGGCGATCCGGCCAGCGCGGGCGCGATGCCGCCGCTGCCGCATTTCGCCAGCATCGCCGCCGGCGTGGCACCGAAGAAAATGCTGCCCTTCATGGTGTATCCGGCGGCCGATTTCGCCGCCTCCGCCTTCAAGGAACATGCGGGCGAGGAATTCCTGTTCGTGCACCAGGGCGCGATTGAAATCGAGTTTCCCCAGGAAACCGTGCAGTTGCACACGGGCGACTCCGTGTATTTCAACGCCCTGATTCCGCACCGCACGCGCAGCATTGGCGCGCAGCAGGCGCAGTTGCTGGTCATCGTCAGCAACGACGAAGACGCGGCCCCGTAAAGCGGCGGCGCAATGCAAAAAGCCCGGAGCGATCCGGGCTTTTTGCGTTTCAGACAGCCAACATCAGCGTGCCGGCTTCACCGGTTCGCGGTCGATCAGGACCGTGTTGACGCTGTCGGTCAGCCAGATCTGGCCATCCTGGATCGTGCATTGCAGCTGCATGGTGCGCTGCGCCAGCTTGCTCATGTCTTGCGCCGCCTCGGACGGCAAGTTGATCACGGTCAAGTTCTTCGCCCGTTCCAGTTTATTCGCGATCTGCTTCCACCAGATGTGGCTGGTTGCGCCATAGCTGTAGACGATGACCTGTTCCGAACGGCCGCAGGCCTTCAGGATGCGCTTTTCATCCGGCTGGCCCACTTCGATCCACAGCTGGATGGCGCCCGTCAAATCCTTCTGCCACAGGTCGGGCTCTTCCGTATCGAACAGGCCCTTGGTGAAGGTCAGCGCCTCGTCCGCATGGATGGCGAACGCCAGCAGGCGCACCATCATGCGCTCGTCCGTTTCGGACGGGTGGCGCGCCAGGGTCAGCGCATGATCCTGGTAGTAATTGCGGTCCATGTCGGCGATCTGCAGATCGGCTTTGAAAATTGTTGCTTTGAGGGCCATCGTGTTTCTGTCTCGGTAAAGTAAATAGTGAAGTCGGTATCAGCGGAAAACCACGGTCTTGTCGCCATTTTTCAGGATGCGATGCTCGACGAACCATTTCACGGCGCGCGCCAGCACCACGCACTCGACGTCGCGGCCGATGGCCGTCAGCGTTTCCGCATCCATCGCATGGTCGACGCGCTCGACGTCCTGCTCGATGATCGGGCCTTCGTCCAGGTCGCCCGTGACGAAGTGGGCCGTCGCGCCAATCAGCTTGACGCCGCGGTGGTGCGCCTGCGCATACGGCTTGGCGCCCTTGAAGCTGGGCAGGAAGGAGTGGTGGATATTGATGGCGCGGCCGTCGAGCGCCTGGCACAGGCCGGGCGACAGGATCTGCATGTAGCGCGCCAGTACCACCAGGTCGATCTTGTGCGTGTCCATCAGGTCGAGGATCTTCGCTTCCTGCGCCAGCTTGGCCGCTTCCGGCGCACCGGCCGCCAATGGCAAGTGGTGGAAGGGAATATTGTAGCTGGCCGCCAGCTGGTAGAACTCCATGTGATTCGACACGATGGCGGGAATTTCCACGTTCAGCAAGCCGCTCTTGTAGCGGAACAGCAAATCGTTGAGGCAATGGCCGATCTTCGACACCATCAGCATCACGCGCGGCTTGACGCGCGCATCGTGCAACTGGCCATGGAAGGGGCCATTGCGCTGCATGGCTTGCGACAAGTCGGCGAAGTCGCTGCGCAACTGGGCGTCGCTGACGGCGCCGTCTTCCAGCGCGAAATGCACGCGCATGAAGAACAGCTGGGATTCCTGGTCGCCGAACTGGGCGGAATCGAGGATGTTGCAGCCGTGATCGGCCAGGAAGCCGGACACGCGGTGCACGATGCCGCGCTGGTCCAGGCAGGACAGGGTCAGGATGTATTCGGGATGCGTCATGGTCGCGGAAATAGGTAAAAAAGTAAGGCGATGCTCGGCTCAGCCACGCGCGCCGGCCATCGGCTGCGCTGCCGCGAGCCGGCTATTGTCGCACGGCCGGGCCGGTAAGCCGGCATTTTCCACACAAACAGCATGGCTGCCAGCAGCAGCGAGCTAACTGGCGTTCATTTGATCTAACACAAAGGCATCGCGTTTTTGCGCCTGCCAGCTCCCATTCTCGCGCCAAACCGGTAACTGGCGTGGAACCTGGCACGCCATCCGGCGTCTATCTCTTTGCTTGTTTCACCATACGCCGCATCCGGTGCGCCGGATGTTTTCTGGATCAGCTTTTCATTGAGGTAGAACATGTTCACAAATAGTATTTTCCCCAGTCTCAGCCCGGCTCTGAAGTCCCATCTCGAGGCCCAGTGCAATTTCGCCACGGAACTATCGCGCAAGATGTTCGATACGGCGCAGCAATTGAGCGAGCTGCATCTGCGGCTGGCGCAGGACTTGCTGCACGAGTGGAGCAACGCCAGCCAGCAACTGCTGGGCGCGCGCGACACGGGCGAGTTCATGTCGCTGGCCGCTGGCCAGTTGCAGCCAAGCAGTAACAAGCTGCACCAATACCAGCAGCAGCTCGGCAATCTCGTCGCCAACGCCAATGTCGAGATGAACCGCACGGCAGAGAACCACCTGCCCGAAACGAGCCGCACGGCCGTGGCCTTCGCTGACGAAGTGGTGCGCAAGACAGCGGAAGAAACGGAAAAAGCCACGCAGCGCCAGCGTGAAATGATCGAAAAAATGCACGCCATAGGCCACCGCGACGGCGCGGGCCGCAGCCACGATAACAGCAGGCAATCCGATCAGGCGCATTGAGCGCCTGCACAGACCACTTGACCCCCACTCGACAGCAAGGAGAGCGACATGGCTAGCAATCAAGGTAATGAACAGGGCAAAGGTACTGGCAGCAGCCAGAAAGCCAGCGAATCGGGCAGCGCCAAAGGCACGAGCAAGCGCGGTTTCGCCGCCATGAATGAGGAACAGCAACGCGAAATTGCCAGCAAGGGCGGCCAGGCAGCCCATCAAAAAGGCACGGCGCATGAATTCGACTCGGAAGAAGCACGCCGTGCCGGGCAGAAAGGCGGTGAAGCCGTCAGCCGCAACCGCGAACACATGGCGGAAATCGGCAGGAAAGGCGGCGAAAGCCGGCAATCGGCTCAGCGCGCCAATGAAAACCGCAGCAGCACGGCGGGGCGCAGCGGCGGCACGGGCCGTCAGGGCGGCAAGGACGAAGACGACAAGGGCTGACCGGGCTGCGGGACTTGCCGGGCCGAGCGAGCGGCTTAGCCCGGCAACGCACGGCTTGGCGCGCGAAGGCACGGGGCGGCCCTGGCAGCTCCGTGCAAGGGGTGGCGCAGCGCGGGGCGCGGCGGTATGGTACATTCTCGCCTTACCGACACCTCCGCGCCACGTCCCGCCCTTCCCCGCATGCAGCCATCCCTGAAATACCTGAGCGCCTATTCCGAACAAACGCAAGCGCAAGTGCAGCAACTGATCGCGCAAGACAAGCTGGGCGAAGTGTTATTAAAACGCTACCCGAACGCGCACGATGTGCGCAACGACAAATCGCTGTACCTATATGTGCAGGACTTGAAGAATGAATTCCTGCGCAATGCCGAGCCCATCAACAAAGTGGCGTTCGACAGCAAGATCCATGTGATTCAGCATGCGCTGGGCTTGCATACCTCGATCTCGCGCGTGCAGGGAGGCAAGCTCAAGGCCAAACATGAAATCCGCGTGGCGACCATGTTCAAGGAAGTGCCGCTGGAATTCCTGCGCATGATCGCTGTGCACGAACTGGCGCACGTCAAGGAAAAGCAGCACGACAAGGCCTTCTACAAGCTTTGCACATATATGGAACCGCAGTACCACCAGTACGAATTCGACGTGCGCCTGTACCTGACCCAGCTCGACCTGTCAGGCCAGCGCCTGTGGTCATGAACTGCTGCGGATGACGGCCTGCGCATGAAGTCCACGTGAAAATGCCGCCCGGCATACACTGGGCGGCATTGTTCGAGTGCGCTGGCTAGTCAGCATGGCCGCCCGGTAAAACGGGCGGCTTTTTTACAGGCGCGCCGGCATGGCCGGCACCATGTTCAGGCTCAGGCGGCGTTCTTGCGGCGAAGCATGAAGCCAAGCAGGCCCAAACCGCCCAGCAGCATGCCGTAGGTGGCCGGTTCCGGCACGGCGCTCACGCTGGCGGCGATATTGTCGACCTGGAAGGTATGCAAGGCGCCTTCCTTCCACGTTGCCGACAGCAGATTGCTGAAACCCGTAAACGTGTAGTCGGCGAAGGTGTGGCCGCCGCCGAGGGTGAAGGTCTGGCTCACCGTGCCGCCGCCCACCTGGTGGCCGACGAAGGTCACGTCAAAGGAACCGGGCAAGCTCACGAAGTCGGCCAGGCTGATCGAGCTCAGCGAGAAAGCGCCGCCATCGGCACGGCTCAGGGTCGTCGTCGACAGGAGCGTCGCGCCGAGACCGGCCGAACCGGCGTAGGCGAGGCTATTCTGGTGTGCCGAGCTCAGCAGCCCGAAACTGCTGTCGAAGTTGTAGCCGCCTTCGGAGTAGGACTTGAACACGGAACCGAAGTAGCCGGGTTGTTCCAGCGGATCGAAGCCGATGATGGTGGTTTGTGCGTGGGCGCCGCCAGCGCTGGCCAGAATGGCGGCGACAGCGGTCGCTCGCAAGAGGGTCATAGGTTTCAAAATAGCATCCTTTCGAGATGATGAAGTAGCGTGGTTGTGGCAACTTGAAATGGACCGGCACCTTTTTTTTGGGAGTCTGTACAACGCTCGTCGGTGTCCGATATTCCTAACTTTGAACCATGCCAGTAGACCACAGCCATGCTTAAAAAGCATCTTCATTTTCAAAAAAACATGCTATAACTGCAATTTTTTTGCCATATTTTTATTAATTAACTCATCAGGCCCGATCAATTTTCCCATGCGGAAATAAAAAAGCCATGCAGTGCGTACTGCATGGCCCTTGCAAGCGGCAGGGAAAATAGTTGCCTGGCGGCATACGCACCGCCAGGCGAAAACGGCATTACGGCGCGCACTCCTTCAGGCACTGCACCAGCGCGGCAGGATCGGCGTCGGCATTGAGGAACGCCGCGTGCTGCGGGCGGATGAAACCCTGCTCCTTGCCGTTTTGCACGAAAGCAATCAAGCCATCATAGAAACGGTCGACATTGAGCAGGCCGATGGGCTTGGCATGCAAGCCCAGCTGGGCCCATGTGAGCATCTCGAACAGTTCTTCCAGGGTGCCATAACCGCCGGGCATGGCGATGAAGGCATCGGACAGGCTGGCCATCATCGCCTTGCGCTCATGCATGTCCTTCACGATGAACTGGCGCGTCAAGCCCATGTGGCCCACTTCGCGTTCCACCAGCTGGGTGGGAATCACGCCCGTTACCTCGCCGCCCAGGCGCAGCACTTCATCGGCAATCACGCCCATCAGGCCCACTTTTCCGCCGCCATACACGAGCGAAATATTTTCCGCCACCAGCACGCGCGCCAGTTCGCGCGCCGCCACGGCATAGTCCGGCGAGACGCCCGCGTTGGCGCCACAGTACACACATAAAGCCTTGATCACAGTCGTCCCTACCCTTTCAATTCATCGATCGCCGCCTCGACTTCGAGGCGTTCCTTGGCGTCCAGTGCCACGCACTCGGCCGCCTTTTCATACAAGGCCAGCGCTTCCGCCAGCTTTTTCTTTCCATCGAGCATATTCAATGCGCGCGCATATTCGCTGTGCGCGAGCGCCGAATACGGCGTCAGGGCCAGCGCCGTCTTGAAGTGCTGGTAGCCGTCTTCCTTGTTGGCGCCATAGGTCAGCCCCCCTATCATGACGCCGACCTTGTCGATAATTTCCGTATGATAAATCCCAAACGCGATATGCGCTTCCGCATGCATGGGCGCGATCGTCATCGTGCGGTCCAGGCTGTTGCGCACGCGCGCCCCCATGCCCTGCGCCAGCGCCTTGACGACGGAAGTGCCGAGCGCGTAGCGGCCCAGACTGTAGGCATGCCAGTAGTAGCCGGCCGGATTGTCCGGCTGCTCGCTCTGCTGGCGCTCGCAGCGCTCGGCCACTTCCTCGTACATGTCGAGTTTCTGGCTGTCGTTGCCTTCCAGGTGCGTGGCATAGATGCAAGTGGCCTTGTGCGCCACCGCATAACCGGGCACGCCGACGGCCAGGCCCAGCTTCACGGCGCGCTCGAAGTCGCCCGCATGGAAGGCCAGCCAGGCTTGCACCAGCGCAGGGTGCGTGGGAAACGGTTCCACATCGCCCGCATGCAGGCGCGACCAGGCCGCTTCCAGGGTTTGCGGGGTGTAGACATATGCTGCGTCCGGATAGGGAAATTGTTTCCAAGCCATATATCTCTCCTGTAATTGACGACGTGACGCCAACAGCCGCATCAGTCGTTCTTGAGTTTGGTCACATACTCTTCCGACAGTTTGCGAAACAGCAAATGCGTTTCATTGCGCAAATAGGGCCCGATCAGGGACAGCACCTGGTAGCAGCCGCGCGCCAGCGCATCGGACATCGATTGCTGCTCGCTGTACTTGCGCGGATTGCGCACATATTCGTACGACAGCCAGTAGGTGGCGACGACCACCATATTCGTCGCCATGGCGGCCACTTCCATGTCCGACGCCTCGAGCGACTGTTCGCTGCGCAAATCTTCGCACAGCTGCGTGGCCACCTTGATCTTGTGCGCCAGGATCAGTTTGAAGTGCAATTCCAGCTTGCGGTTGCGCGACAACAAATCGTTGAGGTCGCGATAGAAAAAGCGGTAGCGCCAGATCAGTTCGAACATCAGGTGCAGGTACAGCCAGACATCCTCGATATTCGAGCGGCGCCCGTCGGGCACGGTCAGGATGCGTTCGATTTCCGCCTCGAACTGGACGAAGATCGAGTTGACGATGTCGTCCTTGTTACGGAAGTGGTAATACAGGTTTCCCGGCGAAATGTTCATCTCTTCCGCAATCACGGTCGTCGTGATATTCGGCTCACCAAACTCATTGAACAGGCGCAGCGACAACTCCAGGATGCGTTCGCGGGTACGGCGTGGTGCTTTTTGTAGCATGGCGGGCAATCTCTCTGTGTTCTGCCTCAAGCATACCACCTAAGATAGCCGTAATGAAACACCGCGCCCCACGGCGGCGGCGAATAAGGCAGGCAAAAAAAAGCCTGCGCGAGCAGGCTGGAGGAATGCTGCGCCAGCTCAGGCCGGCGATGCTTTTTTCTTCGCCGCCGGCCTGACGGCTGGCTTGCTGGCGGCTGGTTTGGTCACGGGCTTGGTCACGGACTTGGCGGCGGCGCGCGGCACCGCCTTGGCGGTCGTCTTGACCGGTGCCTTGCCCGGAGCCTTGGCGACGGCCGCCTTCGGTGCCGTTTTCGGCGCCGTCTTCGCGGCAGGCTTGGCAACGGCCTTCGGCTTGGCCGCCGGCGCGGCCTTGCCCGACAGGGCCGCCACCTGCACGCTCAAGGCATCGATCTTGGCGTGCAGCGCGGCAATGTCGTTTTGCATGGGCACGCCGATGGTGGCCAGGGCCCGCGCCACGCGCTCCTCAAACACCTGTTCCAGCTTGTCCCAGGAACCGCTGGCCTGCTTGCCCACACCATCGGCCAGCTTGCTGACGCTGCCGCTGACATCGGCCACCTTGTCTTCGGCGCGCTTCTGGAATTCCGTGCCCTCCTTGACCAGCTTGGAAAACACGCGTCCGCCCTCTTCCTGCGCCTTGGCGAAGGCGCCCAGGCCCGCTTGCCAGATCTGCTGCGCCGACGAGCGCACGGCGCTCGCCAATTCCGTGTCTTCCGCCAGTTCCTTCAATTTCTTTACCATCGCCCGCTCCCGTCATGTGAAAGGCCATGCCACTACATGGATGTTTTTATTCTAGAGAGCAAAACTAGAGACGGGAGTCTAATTCGATAGCGAGCTGCGCCCCAAGGTGCGCCAGCGCACGCGGCGGCCGGTCGCTTGCGCGCGGCCAGCGCCTAAGCCGCCGCTTTCACGGGGCCATGCAGCAGCTTGTGCAAGCGGAAGCCTTCGCGGATATTCTCGCGCAGCACGGCGCCTTTCCACGGCTTGGTGTAGAAGCGGTCGACGGCGCCGCGGTTGATGGCCGCCATGATGGGCGTCAGGTCGGCAAAGGCCGACAGCATGATGCGGAAGGTGTCGGGGCACAGGTGCTTGACCCGCTCCATGAATTCGGTGCCGCTCATGAGCGGCATGCACTGGTCGCACAGGATCACCTGCACCTTGTGGCGCGCCAGGATGTCGAAGCCCTCGGCGGCCGTCTGCGCCGTCAGGATGCGGTAGCCGTCCTGCGCCAGGAAGTCGCTGAGCACGTCGAGCATGAAGACATCGTCGTCGACGATCAGCAAGGTTTGCTGCTCTTCGCTGCCATCATCCTGCGGCGCCTGCAGCAGCTTGCCCCCCATCAGCATCTGCTCGAATTCTTCCTGCGGCACGGGGCGGCTGAAATAATAGCCCTGCATCTCGTCGCAGCCGTGGCGCCGCAAATAAGCCAGCTGCGCATCGTTTTCCACGCCTTCGGCAATCACCTCCAGTTTCATGCTGTGCGCCATGCTGATGATGGCCAGCACGATGGCCGCGTCGTCCGGATTGCTCGTCACTTCGCGCACGAAGGCGATGTCGATCTTCAGCTTGTCGATGGGGAAGCGCTTCAGGTAGGCCAGGCTGGAATAGCCGGTGCCGAAATCGTCGATGGAAATCTGGATGCCCAGCGCCTTCAGGTTGCGCAGCACGGAGATGGTCTCCTCGGCATTCGACATCAGCGAGCTTTCCGTCAGCTCCAGTTCCAGCAGGTCGGGCGCGATATCGTACTTGCGGATGGCCTTGAGCACCTCCTCTTCCAGGCCCCCGACGAAGAACTGGATGCCCGACACGTTCACCGACAGGTGCACGGGGCCGATGCTGCTGGCGCCCCACTCGCTGATCTTCTTGCAGGCCTCGTCGAGCACCCAGTTGCCGACGCGCACGATGAGGCCCGTTTCTTCCAGCAGGGGGATGAACAGGGCCGGCGAGACCATGCCGTGGCCCGGACGGCGCCAGCGGATCAGCGCTTCGGCG
This sequence comes from Janthinobacterium sp. HH106, assembly GCF_001758725.1. Lineage (NCBI taxonomy): Bacteria > Pseudomonadati > Pseudomonadota > Betaproteobacteria > Burkholderiales > Oxalobacteraceae > Janthinobacterium > Janthinobacterium sp. HH106. The sequence continues at coordinate 59,759 of NZ_LRIC01000056.1, forward strand.
CCGCTGATGCGCCCCGAGATGATATTCACCTTGGGCTGGAAGAACAGCACGAATTCCTCGTTGTCGATGGCGCGCCGCAAGGCATTTTCCATGTCCAGCCGCGCCATCGATTGCGCATTCATTTCCGCCGTGAAGAAGCGGAAGGCGTCGCGCCCCGCTTCCTTGGCGCGGTACATGGCCGTGTCGGCGTATTGAATCAGCGTGTCCGCATCGACCGCATCCTCGGGGAACACGGAAATGCCGATGCTGACCGTCACCGTCACCTCGTGGCCCTGCAAGTCGAAGGGCTTGCGCATCGCCTCGCGGATCTTGTCGACCACGCCCACGGCATGCTGGGCGCCTTCAGGCAGCACCAGGATGGTGGCAAATTCATCGCCGCCAAAGCGGCCGATGGTGTCGCGCACGCGCAGGCAATCGACGAGGCGGCTGGAAAACTGCCGCAGCAGGTCGTCGCCGATGGTGTGGCCCAGGGTATCGTTGATATTCTTGAAGCGGTCGACATCCATGAACAGCACGGCCACGGCCCACTGGTGTTCGGCCGCCTGGGACAGCGAATGGGTCAGCGAAGCATAAAACTGGCTGCGGTTCGGCAAACCCGTCAAGGTATCGAAATGGGCCAGCTTCATCAAACGCTGCTCGGCATCCTTGCGCTCGGTGATGTCGCGCGCCACGGCCACCAGGATCCAGCTCTGCCCCGAGCGCAGGGTGCGCCGCTGCACTTCCACCGACAGCGGCGAGCCGTCCTTGCGCTGCAGCTGCAATTCCGTCATGGGGCCGCCCTGGTCGCCGGCCAGCAGCTTGTTGTACAGCTCTTCGAGCTGGGATTCGCCCTCGTGCGCGCGGCCCGGCCCCACGCGCAGGAAATCCTCGCGCTCGAAACCGAGCATGCGGCAAGCCGTCTGGTTGACGTCGACGAAGCACATGCCGGCGCGGTCGACGAGGAAAATCGCGTCGGCCGTGGCATCCATCGCCAGGCGGAAGCGGCGCAAGTCTTCATCGAGGCGGATGCGCGCCGCCATGTCCAGTGTCAGCTGCTCGTGATGGCGCTTGATCTCGTCGTACAGCAGCAGGTTGTCGTAGGCGACGGCGATCTGCGCCGCCACCGTCGCGGCGACGCGCTCGTCGACTTCGGAAAATTCATTCGCCCCCAGCTTGTCGACCAGGTACAGCCAGCCGTGGCTGCGTTCGCGCGAAGCGATGGCCACGCCCAGGAAGGAATGCACGGGCGGGTGCGTGTCGGGCAAGCCGAGCGCGCCGGGATCGCCCTTCAAGCCATTGACCCGGTAGGGCTGGCGCTGTTCCAGCAAGCGGTTCAGGATGCCCGTGCGCGGCGCGCTGGCGATGCGCTCGAGGTTTTTCTCGGCGCCGCACGAGGAAAAATAGCTGAGCTTTTCGGCGCCCTCTTCCAGCACGCCGATGCAGGCGTACTTGGAGACGCAGATGTTCTGCGCCACCTTGCAGCCCGCCTCGATCAGGGCGCGCGGATCGCGTTCGGCGCCCAGCTCGATGCCGAGTTCGATCAGGGCCGTCAGGCGCAGGCTCACCGCCTGCAGGCTCGACAGCGAACGCGACAGGCGCTCCGTCATGACGCCCAGGTCTTCGGGAAGCGCGGCCTGGCCCTCGCGCTGGCTGGCCAGCTGCGAAATCTGCTGGCTGCTCGATTCGAGTTCGTCGAGGTAGCCGCTGACCTGATGCTCGATGCCGGCCAGCTTGCCCGTGACGGGAAGCGCCGCCCCGCCGCCCGCGCCGGGCCCCGCCGCCATCTGGGCCGCCGCCGGCATCAGCCCCAGCGCCTCGTTGACGGTGCGCACGATAACCTCGGGATCGGACGGCTTGGGCAGCACCCAGCGCACGCCGCATGCCTGCGCCAGCAGGATCGCTTCCTGCTCGCGGTAGGTGGCCGTATAAAAGATGATGGGCACGTCGGTCAGCGCGGGATCGGCGTGCACGCGCGTGACGAATTCGTAGCCGTCCATGTTCGGCATGAGGATGTCGGAGATGATCAGGTCCGGCCGCTCGGTGCGCAGGATTTCCAGCGCGTCGGCGCCATTGGCCGCCTCCAGCAGGCGGTGGCCGCCGTAGCCCAGCAGAGCGGTGAGGAATTCGCGGTTCAGCACATGATCATCGACGATCAGGATGGTGGCTATGTCGTTTTTAACTGGCGTCGACGGCGCCCCGGGTAAAAAAGACTCCAGCTCCGCCACGAACAGGTCGGGTTCGATCGGCTTGCCGATGTAGCCATTGAAGCCCGCTTCGAGCAGGCGTTCTCGGTCGCCCACCATGGCCAGCGCCGTCACGGCCAAGGCAGGAATCTTGCGCAGCAGCGGGTCTTTCTTCAGCTCCGCCACGACGCCATAGCCATCGAGCTTGGGCAAATGCACATCGCAAATGATCAGGTCGGGCAATTCGCTGCGCGCCATGCGCACGCCCTCTTCACCATCATAGGCGGCCAGCGGCGTGTACCCGAAGGCACGCAGCAAATACACCATCAATTCCATATTGGTGGCGTTATCTTCGATAATCAGTATACGTGCGGACAATTAGCGCCCCCAATAAAAACTGCATGGACTCATTTTCTGCCTGCGTTCAACTTTCCGCTTGCGCAGCCAACATAACAATCCTACAACATCTTGCCATATATCCAGAGAAATAGGTGGCCGTCGTCAGGCTGCGGAACGGGGCAAGCGGCCTCAAGAACAAATTTCCACCGCCTGTCTTCCGATGCTAGCTTAATACAGTACGCCAGTGGAAAACAGCATTATCTGCCCCTTGCGTTGTTAAACAGGGGCAACAGCAGAGTCAAAACAGACAGTCTTGCCATGCAGACAAAACACAACAGGACTCAGGCGAAATGGGGGGCCGAAGGGGGCTGGGTGACTTCGTTCTTGATAGTGATTTCTGCCAGCAGCCGGCGCAGCACGCGCGCGTCGCTGGCCAGCGCCACGTGGCCGATGCCGCCAAAGGCGAGATTGCGCGCGCCCGGCAACTGCGCGGACGCTTGCGGCGCGACGATATTGTCGTGATGCGAATACATCGACGTGATCAGCGCGCGCGTTTCCGTCGTCTCGCTGGCGGCCAGCTGCGCCAGCCAGCCGCTGGGCGCATCGTCAATGCGGCTCATCTGCCGCGCATTCGTCCCCGCCGCCAGGTTGGCCAGCGCCGTGCCGTGGTGGGGCGTGCCGATGGTGAGGATGCGCGCCACGCGGGCCGCGCCGTAACGTCGCAGCCAGGCGCGCGCCACCAGGCCGCCCATGCTGTGGGCGACGATAATGACGCGGTCGCTGCCCGTGCGCGCGCACAACGCCTCGATCGCTTGCTCGACCTGCGGCACGAAGTCTTCGATGTCGGCGCCTATCGGCTCCAGGTCGACGCCGTCGTGCGCGATGCCGGCGCGCGCCAGCTGCCGGCTCAGCTGCGTCCAGTAGCCGCGGTTGCACACATAGCCGTGCACCAGCAGCACCGGCAGACCCTGGCCAGCGACGTTGTCGGCCGCATGCAGGCGCGGACGCAGCATGTCCCACGACGAGGACCGCAGGGTAGCGCGCAGCTCGCCGAAAAACAGGCGCGCGGCACCCCCGGCACCCAACTGATATTGCTCTGGTACGGGGCTGCCCAGGCGCCGGCTCTGCCAGAAATTGCGCGCCACGATCAGCGCGCGCACGGCCAGCAGCATGGCGCCCGCCAGCAGCAGGGCCATGGCGGGCGAGGCGACGCCCCACGCGTGCATGGCCAGGTACGCCAACCCCAGCACGGCCAGCACCTGCAGCAGCATCAGCCACTTGAGGATGCGCGCGATCATGCAGCGCCTGCAAGGGGAACGGGCGCCGGCTTGCCCGTTAATTGCTGCGCCAGCCCGCTGGCCAGGCGCGCGGCCAGCGCATAGATCGTCAGTTGCGGATTGGCGCCTATCGACGTGGGAAACAGCGAGCCGTCGTGCACGGACAGGTTGCGCACGCCGTGGTAGCGGCCGTCGGCGCCCGTCACGCCCAGGCGCGCATCGTCCGACATGGCGCAGCCGCCCATCACGTGGGCCGATACCACGCGCGCCAGCAGCGCCTGCATCGGCAAATCGCCGATGGCCCGCTTCGCCTGCGTCCAGCTCGTGTAGTGGCTGGCCATCTCGTGCACGGGATACACGGTCCTGGCGCCGGCGGCGAACTGGATTTCCGCCATCGACAGCAGCGCGCGCCGCACGCCATCCCAGATGAACGGCGTGAGCGGATAGTCGAGCACGGGCGCGCCGAAGCTGTCGATGGAGACGCTGCCGCCGACCGCCTCATGGTGAAAGCCGTCGCGCAGCAGCGCCAGCAAGGCGTGCGCATGGGGGAAGTCGCGCATGGTGCGCGCATGCTCGTCGCCGAAGCCGCCCATGGTGGTGGCCATCAGCAGCGGGTGCAAAGGCGGCGCTTCGAGCTTGTAGCCGATGGGGCCGTCGATGGGCGCCGTGTGCAGGAAATGGTCGGAATAAATCGTCTGCGGCGCGCCCGCGTAGGCGTCGACGCGCTGCGGGAACAGGCCCGCCGACACCACGGTCGGATGCAGGAAAGTGCGCCGGCCCAGCAAGCCGTGCGGGTCGGGCGCCTGCGAGCGCAGCAGCAGGGCCGGCGAATTGATGGCGCCGCCGGCCAGCACAAAATGTTTCGCGCGCAGCGTCAGGCGCACGCCCGTGGGTACTTGCCCGGCCGCGTCCAGCGCAGTGACTTGCAGGCTGTCGATGCGCTCGCCCTTGAAGCTGAAACGCTCGGCGCGCGCATGCACGAGCAACCCCGCGCCCAGCGCCAGCGCCGACGGAATCGTCGTCACCAGCATCGACTGCTTGGCGTTGGTCGGGCAGCCCATGCCGCAGTAGCCGAGATTCCAGCAGCCGTTCACGTTGCGCCGGATGGCGGCCGTCGGAATCCCCAGCGCCGCGGCGCCACGGCGCAATAAATCGTTGTTTTCGTTGGGCGGCGCGGCCCAGTCGCTCACGTGCAGGCGTTTTTCCATCATGGCGAACCACGGCGCCATGGCGTCCACCGAATAGCCGGACAAGCCGAAATGCCGGCGCCAGTATTCGAGCGTGCCGGACGGTGTGCGAAAACTCGAAGTCCAGTTGACGGTGGTCGAACCGCCCACCGTACGCCCCTGCAGGATATTGATCGCCTTGTCGCGCGTCTTGCGCGCGGCCGATTCCTGGTACAGCGCGGGATAGGCCTGCGCTTCGCGCATCTTGAAGTCCTTCGAAGACTTCAAGCCGCCCTCTTCGACCATCAAGACTTTCAAGCCGGCCAGCGCGAGGATTTCCGCCGTCACGCCGCCGCCGGCGCCGCTGCCGATGACGACGACGTCCGCTTCCAGGGTGCGGTCGGTACCCAGGGTGCTGGCGTCGGTGACGTTCCAGCCTGCCGCAATGCCGGCGGCGATGGGATCAGGAATGGGGGATGTGCTCATGGATGCCTTATGCGCTCAGTTCGGGCAGCGGTCCCGGATAGCCGATGGCGGCCCAGTGGGCGGCATCGGCGTACCAGGCGCCGAGGATCAGGTCATGCAGGGCCAGATAGGCCGTCTGCAGGGTGGCCAGGCGGTGCGTGCGCCACGCCTGCAGAAAGGCGGCCACCTGGGCCGGATCGGCTGCGTGCCAGCCACCTGTTACACCTGCGACGAAGCGCCGCGCGGGCGCCAGCGCCAGCAAGCCGAACAGGTCCTGCACTTCCTGCTGCGCCGCCAGGGGCAAGCCATGGATGGCCGTGTCCACGCCGGCGATGGCGCCATCGAGCGCCGCGGCCCGCGCGGGGGTTTCCTGCGGCAGCGCGCTGCCCAGCATGGCCGGCACGATGGCCGCCAGCGCAGCGCGCGCTTCGCCGTCGAGCACGAAACGGCCAGGAGGCGCCGGCCCGCGCACCAGGCGGTAGGCGGCGCCGCCGGCGGCCAGCGCACAGGCGCCCAACACGCCCAGTTTCAAAAACGATCTGCGTCGCATTCCCATGTCTCCCCTTGTTTTGTACGGCCTTTTGCAGGCCAGTGTACGCCAAAGGAAGTGCGCTTCCGCGCGCAAAAACTAGAGCGAGCCGTCTAGTTTACGCGACTGTAACCACAGCGGCAGCATGGCCAGCAGCGCCGCCAGCGCGCCGCCGATGGCGATGCCGGGCAAGCCGAAGGCGACGATCAGCACACCGCCCAGCGCCCCGCCGGCAGCCGTGCCCGCATTGAAGGCGGCGATATTCAGGCCCGCCGCCACCGCATCGCTGCCCGGGCAATGCCGCTGCGCCAGGCGCAGCAGGCGCATGGTCGACAGGGTGACGAGGGCAAAGAACAGCAAGCCCAGGGTGCCGCACAGGGCCAGCATGGCCAGGGGATGCGTGCGCAGCGCATAAAATCCCAGCAGGTTGAGCGCCAGCGCGGCCAGGGCCAGCACGGTGAAGCGCAGCGCGTGGGGACGGTCTGCGCACCAGCCGCCAAGCAGGTTGCCGCCGATGGCGCACGCGCCAAAGCACAGCATGGCAGCGCTGAGCCAGCCCGCATCGAGCCCGCCCAGCTGCAGCAGGAACGGCGAGACATACGTAAAAAAGCTGAAGGTGGCCACGCTGACCAGCGCCGCCACGCCGGCCGCCAGCAGCAGGGGCGGCTGCAGGATGGCGCGCAAGCTGGCCAGGGCCGACGTGGCAGCAAGCGGCCGGCGCGCGGCGGGCATGGCGCAGCGCAAGCCGGCACCGCCGCACAGGGCCAGCACGCCGATGGCCACAAATACCCAGCGCCACGACGAGACGGCGCCCAGCCACGTCCCCAGCGGCACGCCGCCCGCCAGCGCCAGGGTCAGGCCCAGCCAGACGATGGACAGCGCGCGTCCCGCGCGGGACGGGTCGACCAGGCTGGTGGCCGCATGCGAAGCGACGGCCATGAACACGCCATGCGCGAGGCCCACGGCAAAACGCACACCGAGCAGCGCGCCCAACGCCGGCGCAGCCGCCATGGCCATGCTGCCGGCCGCCAGCACGAGCATGGTGGCCACCAGCACCTGGCGCACGGGCCGGCGCGCCAGCAGGGCCGTCAGCACGGGCGCGCCGATGGCCGCCCCCAGCGCATACGCGGCAATGGCGCCGCCGGCCGCCGCCACGCTCGCGTGCAAGTCGCGCGCCATGGGGGTCAACAGGCCGGCGGCGATGAATTCAGACAAGCCGAAGGCGAAGCTGCACAGGGAAAGAAGATAAATGGAAGATGGCAGCATGGCGGACGGCAGCACTGTGCGTGAGGACATGGTGGACATGGCAGCTCCTGACAATCAAAAACGCCATGCTGGCCCCTGCACCACCATCTGTAAAATATCTTATTTATCTTGAAACGAGACGTTCAAAGTCTTATTGAGCAGCAGACAGCCGCAGCTGCGCCAGCAGCCGCTCGCGCACGGCGGACATGCGCTGCGGGTCCCACGCCATGTACAGGTCGAGCTGGCGCAGCGGCGCGGGCGCGCTGCTTGCCAGCGGCAGCATGACGACGCCGGCAGGCCTGGACGCCGCCAGGCTGGCTGGCAGCAGGGCCACGCCGAAGCCGGCCGCCACCAGTCCCAGCACCGTTTGCAAGCGGCGCGCCTGCTGCACCACGCGCGGCACGAAACCCGCATGCAGGCACAGGCTGGCCAGCTGGTCGTGGAAACCCTGGCCCAGCTCGCGCGGCGAGGCGACGAAATCGTCACCGGCCAGGTCCGCCAGGTCCACGCGCGCCTGGCCCGCGCAGCGGTGATCCGACGGCAGCGCGATCACGATGTCTTCGCCGGACAGGCGCTCGAAGCGCAGGCCGGGCGTGCTGCGGCCGGGCGCGCGCAGCACGGCGATATCGACCTCGCCCCGTTCCAGCCACTCGACCTGCTGTTGCGTCGACGCTTCGCGCAAGGTGAATTGCACGGCGGGCGAGGCGGCGCGGAAGGCGCGCAAGGCGTCCAGCACGTGGGCGTACGGCGTGATGTGGATGAAGCTGAGGCGCAAGTGGCCTTCGATGCCTTGGGCCACCCGGCGCGTGGCGGCCACGCCCTCTTCCAGGCTGGCCAGCACCTGGCGCGCCGTGGCCAGGAAGGCATCCCCTGCCGGCGTCAGGCTGACCTTGCGGTTGGTGCGCTCGAAAACGGGGTAGCCCAGCGCCTCTTCCAGCCGCAGTATCGCCTGCGACAACGGCGGCTGCGCCATGTGCAGCCGTTCGGCCGCGCGGCGGAAATTGAGTTCCTCGGCGACGGCGATGAACTGGCGCAGCAGCCGCGTCTCGATCATGGGCCTTTTTTGGCGACCGCCAGGATATGCCGCGCGATGCCGCGCAGGATATTGACTTCTTCCGTTTCCAGCCCCGTGCGCGAAAACAGGCGTTTTAAGCGCGGCATGAGTTTTTTCGGGTTGTCCGCGTCGAGGAAGTCGATGGCGACCAGCGCCTGTTCAAGGTGCGCATACATGCCGTCGACCTGCGCCAGGCTGGCCGCGTCGCCATGGAAGCCGACGGGGCTGGCCGCTTGGGCATCGCCGAGCGCCGCCACGCGGCATTCATAGGCGACGACCTGCGCCGCCTGCGACAGGTTCAGCGAGGAATACTCGGGATTGGCGGGAATGTTGATCAGCACATTGCACTGCTCGACGATCTCGTTGGGCAAGCCAAAGCGCTCGTTGCCGAAGATGACGGCCGCGTGCAAGTCTTCGCTGGCCGCCAGCTGCGCCGCGATGGCGCGCGGGGCCGTGACGGGCGGCGAGAATTCGCGCAGTCGGGCCGACACGGCCGCCGCGTAATTGCAGCCTTCGAGCGCCTCGGCGATCGAGCCGACGATGCGCGCGCCGGACAGAATATCCTGCGCGCCGCTGGCGAAGGCCACCGCTTCCGCATCCGTCAAGGCATCGGGAAAGCGGGGATTGACCAGCACCAGATCGGAAAAACCCATCGTTTTCATGGCGCGCGCGACGGCGCCAATGTTGCCAGAGCGACTAGTTTCGACAAGAATAAATCGCAGGCGTTTGAAAAGAGACGTGTTGATTTCGGGCAGATTCATTTAAAATAGCGCTATTGCGCGGTATCGATACAGGAAATTTCGGGAAACGGAGTCACAAAACGCTGACGCCAGGCCGGGATTTTAACCACTTCGGCACCGCTCCGCTCTTTAATTCATTCTTGCACTCTATCGTACCGGCGCCGCAAGGCGGCCATGGGCGGTCGCGTGCTTTTAACGGAAGCTCACATGCACCCAATGCTCAACACGGCGATCAAAGCCGCCCGCCGCGGCGCCGCCGTCATCAATCGCGCCTCTTTTGACCTCGACCGCGTCGTCGTCACGGAAAAACAACATAACGATTTCGTCACCGACGTCGACCAGGCGGCCGAACAAGCCATCATCGAGGTGCTGTCCAAAGCCTACCCGGACCACGCGTTCCTGGCTGAGGAATCGGGAGCTTCCGCCAACTCGCACGACGAGAATGAATATCAGTGGATCATCGACCCGATCGATGGCACCACCAACTTTATCCACGGCTTCCCGCAATACTGCATCTCGATCGCGCTCGCGCATCGTGGCGTCGTCACGCAAGCCGTCATCTACGATCCGGTCCGCAACGACCTGTTCACGGCCACCAAGGGCGCCGGCGCCTACCTGAACGAAAAACGCATCCGCGTCACCAAGCTGGACCGCATTTCGAACGCCATGCTGGGTACCGGCCACGGCGCCGGCCCGCGCGCGCTCGACGAATACCTGAAGATGTACCAGATCATGGCCGAGCGCAGCCAGGGCGTGCGCAGTGCCGGCTCGGCCGCGCTGGACCTGGCCAACGTCGCTTGCGGCCGCCTGGACGGCTTCTACGAAAAAGGCTTGAAGCCTTGGGATATCGCCGCCGGCGCCCTGATGATCACGGAATCGGGCGGCATCGTCGGTGAATTTTCCGGCGAATCGGACTACCTGTACAAGGGCGACGTCATCGCCGCCAGCCCGAAGATCTTCGGTCAGATGATCCCCCTGCTGGCACCATTCGCCTGATCGCCAGACGCGCCCTGATGTAAAAAAGCTGCCGGAGGAAACTCCGGCAGCTTTTTTTTGGCCCCGGCCAGCCCTCAGCCGCCCCGCATGGCCGGCAGCAGCACGCGGTAAATCTGCAGGAACGCCGGTCCCATCAGCACCACCATCAGCGACGGGAAGATAAAAAAGATCAGCGGGAACAGCAGCTTGAGGGCGATCCTGGCCGCCGTTTCCTCGGCGCGCTGGCGCCGCTTGGTGCGCAGCTGGTCGGACTGCACGCGCAGCGACGCGGCGATGCTCGTGCCGAAGCGTTCGGCCTGGATCAGCAAGGTCACCAGCGCATCGACATCCTCCACCCCGGTGCGCAGGGCCAGGTTGCGCAAGGCCTTGTCCTTGGCGCTGCCGGCGCGCAGTTCCAGCGTCACCAGTTGCAGCTCTTCGGCCAGGACCGCACTTTTCAAGCCGATTTCCTGCGCCACGCGCGCCAGCGCCGCATCCATGGCCAGCCCCGCTTCGACGCACACCGTCATCAGGTCCAGCGCATCGGGAAAGGTTTCGAACACTTCGCGCTGGCGCTGTTTCAGGCAATGCGACAGCCAGACATTGGGCAAGTAATAGCCGAGGGCGGCCGCCGCGACCAGCCACAACAGCATATTGTGCCCGCCGTGGCGCAGCAGGAAGTACGCCAGCAGCGGCAAGCCCACGAACAAGGCCGTCTTGCCCGCGTAAAACAGGGCGGGCGCGGCCTGGCTGCGCCAGCCGGCATGGACGAAGCGGCTGCGGATGGGCGAACTTTCCCAGCCCTCGTCCGGCAGCGACAGCCTGGCCAGCGGGCGCGTCAGGCTGACGGCATGCGCCAGCCAGCGCCGTCTGGCATGGCGCCCGCTATCGCCGGCCGCGCCGGCATCGCCCAGCGCCTGCAGCCGCTCCTGCACGGCGCTGCCGGCGAATATGCGCAGCACCAGCAAGGCCAGCGCGAAAACGATCAGGAACAGCAGGCCCAGCAAAGCCAGCTGCGCCGCGCTCATGCCGCTCATCGTGTTTTTTCTTTCATGTCACACCCGGATATGGATAATTTTTCTGATGCAGAGCACGCCAACCATCAGCAAGCCCAGCGCCACGCCGACCATCTTGCGCCCGCCCCCATCCGTGTACAGCACGGCGATAAACTGCGGATTCATCACGTGCATCATCAGCGCCGCGCCGAACGGCAGCAGGCCCAGGACCCAGGCCGACATGCGCCCTTCGGCCGACAGCACGCGCACCTGTCCCAGCAATTTCAGGCGGTCGCGGATGATGGCGCTGATGCTGCTCAGCAATTCAGTCAGGTTGCCGCCCGTTTCGCGCTGAATCAGCACGGCGATGACGAAATAGCGCAAGTCCGTGCTGGGCACGCGCGCGGCCAGGTTGCCCAGCGCATCGGCCATCGCGACGCCGAAACTGACTTCGTCGAACACGGCGCGAAATTCCTCGGCCAGCGGCCCCGTCATCTCCTCGCCCACCATTTTCAGCGCGGTGGGAAACGCATGGCCGGCACGCATGGCGCGGCCCATCAGGTCGAGCGCATCCGGCAGCTGCTGCTCGATGCGCACCAGCCGCCGGCTCCTGGCGCGGCGCACCAGCAGATACGGCAGCATGGCGCCGCCCGCGCCCAGGCCCAGGCGCACATACCAGGGCAGCGGCAGCGCGCCGGCCAGCAGCAGGCCAGCCAGCGCGCCGAGTGCGCAATAGCCGAGGAAGCTGGCCACGAGCCAGCGCATGCCCGCCTGCAGCAATAGCTGCTCGATGCGCCCCGCGCCGGGCAAGCCTTCCAGCACGCCTTGCAGAAACGGATGGACGCTCAGCGGGCGCTGCTTGGTGATCGACAGCGCCTGTTCGCCACCGCTGGCCGTATACATGGCTTGCAGGCGCCGCGCCACGCGCGCCGCGCCCGGCCCCCGCGCCGCCTGCCACGCCAGCCAGGCGCCAGCCACCAGCAGCAGGACGGCCAGGAAAATAAACAGATAGACAAGGTAGGAAAGCATGGCGGGTCAGCGCCCCGCCGCGGTGGGTTCGAACAGCGAGGCCGGCACGCCGATGCCGAAGCTGTTCAGGCGTTCGAGGAAGCGCGGGCGGATGCCGCTGGCCGAGAAATGCCCGACCACCGCGCCGCCCTCGGCCACGCCCGTCTGCCGGAAACTGAAGATTTCCTGCATCGTGATGACCTCCCCTTCCATGCCCGTGATTTCCTGGATCGACGTCACCTTGCGCTTGCCGTCGATCAGGCGCGACACCTGCACCACCACCGACACGGCCGAGCTGATCTGCTGCCGGATGGCCTTGCTGGGCAGGTTGGCCGCCGCCATGCTGATCATGTTTTCCAGCCGCGTGATGGCGTCGCGCGGCGTGTTGGCGTGGATGGTCGCCATCGAACCTTCATGGCCCGTGTTCATGGCGCCCAGCATGTCGAGCGCCTCGGCGCCGCGCACCTCGCCCAGGATGATGCGGTCGGGACGCATGCGCAGCGCATTGCGCACCAGCGCGCGCTGGCTCACTTCGCCCTTGCCTTCGATATTCGGCGGACGCGTTTCCAGCCGTACCACGTGCGGCTGCTGCAACTGCAGTTCGGCCGCGTCTTCCACCGTGACGATGCGCTCGGTCTGGCCGATAAAGCCGGAAATCACGTTGAGCATGGTGGTCTTGCCGCTGCCCGTACCGCCGGAAATGAGGATATTCATCTTCGCCTTGCCCAGGCCCTGCAGCACCTCGGCCATTTCCGCCGTCATGCTGCGGTAGGCGACCAGGTCGGCCAGGCGCAGCGGATCGACGGAAAAACGCCGGATCGACATCACGGGGCCGTCGATGGCCAGCGGCGGGATGATGGCGTTGACGCGCGAACCGTCGGGCAGGCGCGCATCGACCATGGGGCTCGATTCGTCGATGCGCCGGCCCACGCGCGAGACGATCTTGTCGATGATTTTCATCAGGTGGGCGTCATCGTCGAAGCAGACGTCGGTCAGCTCGAGGCGGCCGCCGCGCTCCACATAGACCTGCTGGTGGCCGTTGACGAGGATGTCCGACACGCTGGCATCCGACAGCAGGGTTTCCAGCGGGCCGAAGCCCAGCATCTCGTGCTGGATATCGCGCGTCAGGCTCCTGCGCTCGGCCTCGTTGATGACCACCGCCTCTTCATCCAGCAAGCGCTCGACCAGGCCGCGCAATTCTTCGCGGATGCGCTCCTGCGACAGGCGCTGCATGCTTTCCAGGTCGACCCGTTCGAGCAGCAGCCCATGGATGCGCAGCTTGAGGTCGCGGTAGCCGCGGTTGTCGATGGCCGCCATGCGTTGCGGCGCGAGCGCGGCGATCTTGGCGCTGCCGAGACGTTCGCGGATGGACAAGGCGGCGATGGGGGAACTAGCCATGAAATGCTCCTGTTCTGGGATGTGGATCAGGCGCGCCGCAGGACGCGGCCCAGCCAGCCCTGGCGCGCCGTGCTGGCCGCGCCGCCGGCCAGGCTGGCGGCGAATTCCTGCAGCGAGCGCGTGATCGGGCTGGCTTTGTCGAGCTGTAAAATCGGCACGCCCTGGTTGACCGAGGCGGCCGCCGAGGCGTAGTGATTGGGCACGGTGCGGTAGACGGCCGTGCCATACGCCGCTTCCAGGTCGCGCAGGCGGATCTCGCCGCCCTTGTCGTGGCGGTTGACGATGATATGCACCTTGTCACTGGCGTATTCGAGCGAGCGGAACATGCCCAGCAGGCGCTTGCCGTCGCGGATGTAGGGCAAGGTCGCCTGCAGGACGGGAAAGATCATGTCGGCGTGGTCCAGCGCGCGCACGCTGACGGCGTCGAGGTTGCGGCCCACGTCGAGCACGATGAAATCGTACTGGCGCCTGGCCTGCCGGATGATGGCGTCGATGTGTTCGGGCGCCACTTCGCTGGCGTGGGCGGGATCCTCGGGCGCGGCCAGCACGCTGTAGTTGGGCAGGATGTGCAGCATGCTCGATCCCAGGAACGAGGAATCGAGCCGGTGGATGTCGCGCGTGACGTCCGACAGCGTGGCCAGCGGCTTGTTCTCGGAGACGAACAGCGAGGCGTCGCCAAAATGCAGGTTCATGTCAATCAGGGCAACGCGCTGCTGGCCGCCGGCGGCCAGCGCATAACCGAGGTTGCTGGCGATGAAGGTGGCGCCGCTGCCGCCCTTGCACGAGATGAAGGCCAGCACCTTGCCATTGCCATGCTCGCGCCGCTCCAGCTTTTCCTCGATGCGTTCGAGCGCCGCATACAGGCTGGCCGGCGCGGCGGGAAACGGCAGCACGTCGCGCACGCCCGCGCGCATGGCCTGCAGCAGGAATTCGGGCGGCTGCTGGTGGCACAGCACGATGAAAGCCATGCGCGGATGCAGGTTGCTGAGGCGCTCGATGGCGGCCAGGTCGGCGCCGTCGTTCGATGGACGGTCGAAGATCAGCACGTCGGGCGGCGACTGCGCCGCCTGCAGCGGTTCGAGCGTTTCGCCGCCCGCATCGATCTCGTCGAGCCGGTTGCGGCCGCGCAGCAGCTGGCCCAGTGCGGACAGTGTTTTTTCATCCCTGGAATTGATGGCGATTTTCACGATAGGCCTTGCTGGTTCTGTGGTGACGGTGCCAGCTTCACTTGCGCGCCCCGACGCCGATGGTGAAGGCGGCCGCTTGCGGCGCGGGTGCGGCAAAGCTTTTCTGGTACGCCGCGTAGGCGGCTTGGGCGGCCTTGCCGTCCAAGCCGGCCACGGGGTCGCGGTTCGCGCCCGCCTGCGGCGACAGCATTTGGCGCTGGCGCAGCTGCGCGACGCTGTGGCCGAACTGGCGGTCCAGGTTCGGCGTGGCGGCGCAGCCGCTGGCGGCCAGGGCGGCCAGCAGTACGGGGAGGAAAACGGCATGCTGCATGGTGTGCTCCTATTGAATGTCCGCGCCGGCCGGCGCTGTCTGCGTGGCCGCGTCCTGCCGCGGCCGTGGCGCGGCGGCGCCTTCCATTTTTCCTTGCAAGAAGAACTCGCCGCGGCTGGGTGCCACATAGGCATCGGTCGGCAGCACGATCTCACTGTCGAGCGGCTTGACCAGGTGCGGCGTGATGATGAAGACGAGCTCGGTGCGGTCCGTCTGGAAATCGCTGCTGCGGAACAGCGCGCCCAGCACGGGAATCTCGCCCAGGAAGGGCAAGGCCTTGATATTGGTCGTCACATTGTTCTTGATCAAACCGCCGACGGCAAAACTCTGGCCATCGAACAACTGCACCGTCGTGGTGGTGCGCCGCGTGGTAAAGGCCGGCAGCACCGCGTTGGCGGCGGCGCCCCCGCCGGTGGTGATGCCGATGCCTTCGCGGTTCAGCTCCGACACTTCCGGCGCCACCTTCAGGTTGATGCGTCCGCCTTCGAGCACGGTGGGCGTGAACTTGACGGCAATGCCGAATTCCTTTTCTTCCAGCGTGATCTTGTTGGTGGTGCTGTCTTGCGCGACCGGAATGAAAATCTTGCCGCCCGCGAGGAAACTGGCTTCCTGGCCACTGATGGCCATGATGTTCGGTTCGGCCAGCACCTTGACCAGGCCGTCGCGCTTTTGCGCATCGAGCGTGAGACCGTTGCCATTCTTGCCGTTGACGGCGCCCAGCTGGCTGGGATGGCCGCTGAGCAAGTTCGACAGCAGGCCGTAGCTCCAGTTGCCGCGCGTGCCGCTGATGCCCACGCTGGCGCCCAGCTGGTCGACCAGGGTCTTCGACACTTCGGCGATCTTCACTTCCAGCATGACCTGCTGCGGCGCCGCGACCGTCAGCATATTGATGACCTTGACGCCGCCGGCGGCATTGGCAGTGCTGGCGGCGCCGTCGGCCGGCGCCGCCGCTTCGCCCGCGCCGCGCTGGGCATAGGCTTGCGCCATCTCGAGGATCTGGCTGGCCTTGACGCTGTCGCTGACCTGCCCCGACAGCACGATGCTGCCGCCGGCCGCGCCCGCCTTGACGGCATGCTCGCCGGGGAAGACATAGGCCAGCTGCGCCTGCAAGCCCTCGACATCGATCTCGACTTCAATATCGACGATCACGGGGCGCTGCTGCCGGTCCCACAGGATCAGGTTGGTGCTGCCCGGGGCCAGGCCCCAGACGAACAGCTGGCTGGACGAGCCCAGCATCCTGGCGCCGGCCACGCGCGGATCGTTGACGGCGATCTGCGACACCGGCAGGCTCAGACTGCGCAAGGTGGACTTGCCCACGGCGATGCGCACGGGCGCGCCCAGGCGGGCGATATCGGCGCCCAGCGACATGGGCGGCGCCGCGACTGGCGTCATGACGGCCTGCCGGGAAGGCGCCGCCGCGCCGGCGCTGCCGGGCCAGGCCAGGCCTGCGGCCGCGCCGCCCAAGGCCAGGGCCAGGCGCATGCCCGCACTCGAGGCGTGCTTACGAAATGTATTCATCGATCATCCTTGCTTGCCTGCTGATTTAAAATTGCTGGACGCTGGTATCCATGCCCTTGATGACGGTGACGCTGTCGCGCGCGGCAGCGCGTGCCGGCGCCGTCTGACGCCGCGCCGCGCGCACGGGCGCCGCCGCGGGCGCCAGCGCCTTCAATTCCAGCAGCGACTCCTTGGTGGCGCCGCCCGTGTCGGCGGGCGCCGGATCGACCTGGTTGCGCAGCACCAGCGACAGGCTGCCCACGCTGCGCGCCAGGTCCAGCTTTTCCACCTGCTCCGGCGTCAGCTCCAGGGTCACGGCGTTGACCACCTTGGGCTTGTTGTCGTCGCGGCCGGATTCCTGCGCCACGGCCAGCACCAGGATGCGCTCCAGCACGATCTTGGAAATGGCCAGCGGCCCGCCGCCCGCCGGTCTGGCGCGGTCATCCTGCGTATGCACGAGAATGTCGACGAAGTTGCCCGGCAGCGCGAAGCCGGCCACCCCCACCACGTCGTTGACGCGCACGGTCATGGCGCGCTTGCCGGCAGCGACGATGGCCGACAGGCCACCGGTGGCGCCGGGCGGCGCGAGCTTGCTTTCCAACACAGGCTCGCCCCTGCTGACGGCGCTGCGCGTGATGCGCCCGTCCAGCGCGCCGGCGTCGCCAAACGCCCCCGGCGGCATGGCGCCCGCCGGCCAGTCCATGCCGCGCAGCATGGCCGGCGTCACCTTCGCGCCCACGCCGATATCGACCAGCGCGACCATCACCGTCTGGCTGGCCGGCGCGCCCTGCCCTGACATCCAGCGGGCCGCCGCCAGCACGGCGCCGCCCGCCATCAGCAACGCCAGCAGCAGCACGATCGCAACGCGGCTATTTCTCATGATTTATCCTCTTGGTGAAACATGGGTTTCCGCGCGCACGCGGCCATATCGCTGCCCGGCGCGTCATGCATGGCCGCCGGCCGCCAAGGCCAGGCTGATGGCGGTGCCGGCGGCAATGGCGATCGCGTACGGCAGGCTGCCGCTTGCCAGCGCGGGTGCGCCGACCTGCGGCGCCTCGCCTGCCGCGGCGCGCAGCCAGCCTTGCAGCAGCAATTGCCGGGCATTGGCCAAGGCCTGGCGCAGCGTGCCCTGGCACAGGGCGACGGCCAGCGCCAGCACGCCGCCAGCAAGCAGGCTGCACAGCACGGCAAACACGGCGGGGCGCGGGCCCAGAAACGCCCCCACCATCGCCATCAGCTTGACGTCGCCCGCGCCCAGCGCCTTCAGCGCATACATGGGCAGCAGCAAGCCCAGGCCGACGGCCAAGCCGCCCAAGGCCAGCCACGGCCCGGCCGGCGTCAGCCCTGGCAACGCCAGGCTGTTGAGCAGCACGCCGAGCAATGCACCGGAAAAGACCAGCCGGTTGGGAATGCGCCGGCGGCGCACGTCATGCCAGACAGCGGCGGCCAGCAGCCCCCACAAGACTATGGCGGGGCTGAACGTCCAGAAAGAATGAGGGTCCATCGTGTACCTGATGCAAGCCGAGCGCATGACGGGATGCGCATCGTTGGGCGGGAAGCCGGCAGGCCAGTGCGCATGGGCAGCTGGCATGCCGGGGTGCAGCGCGGTGGGCGGGCGTCTTAGATCGCCGCGCCCGTCAACTTGGTGCCGATGGCCTTGAAGGCGCCATCGAGGCCTGTGGTGAAATAGCCGACGGCCGTGACCAGCGCCGCCGCCACCAGCGCAGCGATCAGCGCATATTCGATGGCGGTCACGCCATCTTCTTCGGCGATAAAGTTTTTAATGAAATTCATATTATTCCCTTTCAGGTCAAGTTTTAAACATGATAAAAACTGAAAATACAGTCTGAAAATAAAAACATTCACCTTGTTTTTATTTGCCAATTTCTGATGCGTGTATTTTATATAAACAAACATTAAATCGAATCAGAGAAAAGTCATTTTATGCACAGTACAAACCATCTTAATTTTTTGTCTACAATCAGGACATATGTACTATCCCTCCGCAGGCAGGGACTCGGCCAGCCGGTTGCGGGTGGCGTACACATATAATTCCAGGCGGTTGGTGACATCGAGCTTGCTGTAGATCGATGTCAGATGATTACGCAAGGTTTGCTCCGAGATAAAAGCGCGCTGGGCTATTGCACGGTTCAGCGCGCCATTTCCTTCCACCATCATGGCAACGATCTTGCGCTCCTTCAGCGTCAGCCTGGCGATCCGCTGCTCTTCCGGATCGGGTGCCGCTTCCGGCTTGTTGAGCACCCCCAGCATGCTGTCGAGCAGCGCCGGAGCCAGGCACAACTCGCCCTGATGCAGGCGGGCGATGGCGTCGACCATTTGCTTGACGGGCGTCTCCTTGCCCACCACCGCGCGCACACCGCTGCGCACGGCGCGTCCGCACTCGGCCTGGTCCTGCGTGCCGCTGAACAGCAATACGCGCGAGACGCCATTGCCGAGCAGCTGCGGCAGATAATCGATGGCGCAGGCGCCGCCGCAGCCCAGATCGGCGTCAAGCACGATGACGTCGGGACACAGGCTCCGGGCCAGCAGCAGCGCGCCGTCGATCTCGGTGGCGCTGGCCACCACCTGCATTGCCGGCTGGGCGCCGGCGAGCAGCTGCTCCAGGCCCCACAGCCAGGTTTTGTGGTCCGACACCAGCATGACGCGTATGACATTTTTTGTTGACATGCTTTACCTCTTAACGTGTAACCCATTCCCTTCGGGGAATGTTGTTGATCCGAATCGGATTGCCAGCCTCGCCCGCGCGCGCCTCTGTTGCCGCGCGCAGGGGAGGAAGTCATGGGGGCACGAAGGAAGAGGCCTTGGGCCGGCACGCGCAAACGCGGTGCATGACCCACGCCAGCGGTCGCCGCACGCCGGGCGAGTGCCGATGGATGGGCAGCGCGGCCAGGGCGGGCGCGCCGCCGGCGCGCCATCGCTGCTGCCATCGCTGCTGTTGCTTACATTGCAGCATTTTTATTGCATCACCTTGCAAAACAAGTCTTTGCCTGCACGCAGGACAATCCTGACACCAAGCCTGTTTTCATACCCGCGCATATTACTCCCGGCCCTGTAAGGACGGGGGCCGCACACTTGAAATAAGGCGCTTAATTACGATTATCTTGACCTGTAATAATTTAATGGGAAGACATGCCCTTGAAAATCGATATAGAATAATCGCCAGTCAAATGGCGTAATACCCTCCGCCCGACATTTTTCATCGTGGCACCTAACCGGATTAATCCCATGCGTTTAAAACAGGCCGATTCCCCTATATTCCGCAAGCAAAGCGGACAGGGCGGCGCCACCTTGCTGGAATTGGCCCTGATAACGCCGGTGTTTCTCATGCTGATAATCGGCATCATTGAATTGAGCATGGCGTATTTTGCCAATATGACCATGCAGCACGCGGTGCGAGAAGGCGCGCGCTATGCCGTCACGGGGGCCAAAGACCTCGACCCCGACAGCGCCAACCAGCAGCGCTACCAGGCCGTGATACAAAAAATACGCGACAGCTCCATGGGCATGTATGACAAGGTCAGCCCCGTGATCTCCGTCAACGGCAGCGATGCGGTCGGCGCCGCCATGTTCGGCCAGGCCGGCGATATCGTCGTCATCTCCGTCGATTGCCGCTGGGCGTTTGCCACGCCGATGATCCGGGCCCTGTTCCGCGACGGCCAGGCGCATTTCGTGGTGGCCGCCACCATGCGCAATGAAAGCTTTGGCGGCCTGTGATGCGCGCCCGCCCTCCTGCGCCGCGCGCCGCGCGCGGCATCGCCGCCGTGGAATTTGCCATCGTTCTGCCGCTGCTGGCGCTGCTGCTGTTCATGCTGGCCGACCTGTCGCGTGCCATCCAGGCCAAGACCATCCTGCTCAACATCAGCCGCGAAGGCGCCAACCTGGCCTCGCGCTCCACGTCCGACCTGAGCGGCTCGGGCCAGGCCATCATGAATGCGCTGGCCGCCAGCACGCCGCCGCTGGACATGAACAAGCGCGGCATGATCTACATCACCAAGATCATGGGCTACACGGCAAAGAGCGGCTTGCGCAATATCGTGCTGGAACAATACCGCTGGGATGCCGGCGCCAGGGCCAGCGGCTACCTGCCCGCCAGCCAGGTATGGCAATGCGGCAGCTGGAGCAACGGCACGTGCACCGGCGTCGCCAAGGACGAGCATGCCCCCACGGTGGCATTGATGCAGAACCAGCTGGCCGATGGCGAACTGATCTACGCCGTGGAAACGTTCTACGATTTCGACATGCTGTTCGGCACCCTGAACTTTGGCAACAGCACGACGCCCGTGCTGGGCCCCAACCTCACTTCGATGACGGTATTCTGATGCGCATTCCACACAAGCGGCAAGGCGGCCAAGTGCTGATCATGGTGGCGCTGTCGGCCGTCGTCCTGATCGCCTCGGTGGGCCTGGCCGTCGATTCCGCCCTCGGCTACTTCGTCAAGGCCAAGCTCAATGCGGCCGTCGACGCGGCCAGCCTGGCGGCGGCGCGCGGCATTACCGCGGGCAATTCGGAAGCGGAACAGCGGGACAGCGCGCGCCAGGCGGCCAGGGAGTTTTTCGACATTAATTATCCGGACAACTTCCTGCTCTCGACGCCGGTCCTCAATCCCGTCGGCGTGGTGTTCGACAGAGGCACCGTCACCATCGACGTCTCGGCCACCGCCTCGCTGCCCGTCTCGCTGATGGGCATACTCGGCTTCAAGACCCTGAACGTGGCGGCCAGCGCGCAAACCATCCGCAAGGACCTGGACATGGTGCTGGTGATGGACACGTCGCGTTCGCTGGAAAACAATGCGGACGCCGTGCGGGCGGCGGGCAAGTCCTTCCTGAACAAATTCAACTCCACGGTCGACCGGGTCGGCTTGCTGCATTTCGCTTCGGAAGCGCAAATCGACGTCCCGATCAGGCAGGTCGAGCGCGGTTTCGACCGCGACAGCATGACCATGAAAAATGGAAAGATCGATCAATTCTCGTTTGTCGGCGGCACCAATTCTTCCGCCGGCATGTTCCAGGCGCGCAAACAGCTGAACGACATCGCGCAGGTCAACCGCTCCAGCCTGCGCGTCATCGTGTTTTTTTCCGATGGCTCGCCGGCGGCATTTTCCGCGTACTTTCCCAACAAGGACAACAAATGCAAGGACGCAGGCGGCCTCGCCACCTTTCCGAAACTGCAAAACCCGGCATTGGCGGGCCTGTACAGGATGAAAGTGAGCGACTCGCTCCAATACGGCGATTGCGCCGCCAGTCAGATCACCGGACTTCCCGCATGGTATAACGCGAATAATGACACGGCGCTGCGCGAGTTTCCCATCGTCACCAATACGCCCCGCGTCGTGACTTCTTCCACCGCAACGGCGCAAGCGCAATGGACGAATGTGCACCGCGCCTCGCGCAACCTGGTTGAAGCGATGGCGGCAAAAGCGCGCCAGGAAGGCATTTTTGTCTTTACTCTGGGCATGGGCGCCTCGCTGAAAACCAAGGAAGGGCCGGACAACGAGCTGGGCGAAGACTTGCTGCGCTGCCTGGCCAACACGACCGACGCAAAAGCGGCTTGCCGCAAGCCGGCCGAGCCCGTGGGCCTGTACTGCTATGCGGCCACCGAAAGCGAGCTGAGCCCATGTTTCACGCGGCTCGCCTCGGCCATCCTGCGCATTTCCAAATAAGGCCAGGCCGCCCTCTAGAAGGCGAAACAGCTGCAGCCCAAGGTGCCCCAGAAGCCGGAAAAGTCACTGATCGGCACGGCCGACTTGCGCGCCCGGTCGTGCGCATGCGCATGCACGCCGCAGGCGCCCGCGCACTGGTGCGGCAGCATGGCTTGCGCCGGCCTGGCCGCGGGCCGGTAATGGCCGGGCACCGTGCGCACGGGTGACCACTCGGGCAGCACGGAAATGGGCGGCGGCGCCAGGGTCGTGAATTCCGCCTGGCCGTAGACGACCTTGCCGCCCACCATGGTCAGCACGGATTCGATGGACTTGATCGCCTCTTCCGGCACCGTAAAGTAATCGGCCGACAGCACGGCCAAGTCGGCCAGCATGCCCTCGCGGATGCGTCCCTTCTTGCCTTGCTCGCTGGAGAACCAGGCGCTGCCCGCCGTCCACAGCTCCAGCGCCGTGTCGCGCGACAACCTGCCCGCCGCATCCGTCAGGGCCAAGCCGCCCACGGTGCGCCCCGAAACCAGCCAGTACAGCGCCGTCCACGGGTTGTAGCTGGCGACCCTGGTCGCATCCGTACCGCCGCCGACGGGCACGCCCGCGTCCAGCATGCGCTGCACGGGCGGCGTCGCCTTGGCCGCGTCGGCACCGTAGCGCTCGACGAAATACTCGCCCTGGAACGCCATGCGGTGCTGGATGGCCAGGCCACCGCCCAGCGCTTTCACGCGGTCGATATTTTTCGGGCTGATGGTTTCCGCGTGGTCGAACAGCCAGTGCAAGCCGCCGAACGGCGTGTCGCGGTTGACCTTTTCAAACACGTCAAGCATGCGGCCGATCGATTCGTCATAGGTGGCGTGCAGGCGGAACGGCCAGCGCTGCTCGACCAGGTGGCGCACGACCTTTTCCAGCTCATCCTCCATGCCGGCCGCCAGCTCTGGGCGCGGTTCGAGGAAATCCTCGAAGTCGGCGGCGGAAAACACCAGCATTTCGCCGGCGCCGTTGTGGCGATAGTAATCGGTGCCATCGCCGGGTTTCACCATGCCCGTCCACTTCTGGAAGTCCTGCAATTCCGCGCCCTTGTTTTGCGTGAACAGGTTGTAGGCGATGCGGATGGTCAGCTGCTCTTTTTGCGCCAGCTCGTCGACGACCGCGTAATCCTCGGGATAATTCTGGAAGCCGCCGCCCGCGTCGATGGCGCTGGTCAGCCCCAAGCGATTGAGTTCGCGCATGAACTGGCGCGTGGAATTGACTTGCAGTTCGCGCGGCAAGGTCGGGCCTTTCGCCAGGGTCGCATACAGGATCATGGCGTTCGGCCGGGCGATCAGCAAGCCCGTGGGATTGCCCGATGCATCGCGCACGATCTCGCCGCCGGGCGGGTTCGGCGTATTTTTATCGTAGCCGACGGCGCGCAGGGCGGCGCGGTTCAAGAGGGCGCGGTCGTACAGGTGCAGGATGAAGACGGGCGTGTCGGGCGCGGCCGCGTTGATTTCATCGAGGGTGGGCATGCGCTTTTCCGCGAACTGGAATTCCGTCCAGCCGCCCACCACGCGCACCCACTGCGGGTTCGGCGTGCGCAAGGCCTGTTCCTTCAACATGCGCAAGGCATCGGCCAGCGAGGGCACGCCTTCCCAACGCAATTCCAGGTTGTAGTTCAAGCCGCCGCGGATCAGGTGCAGGTGCGAGTCGTTCAGGCCGGGAATCACCGTGCGGCCACCCAGGTCGATCAGCTGCGTGGCGGGACCGCGATGACGGATCACGTCTTCGACGTCGCCCACGGCGAGGAATTTGCCATCGGCGATGGCGACGGCGGACGCCAGCGGCTGCGTCCTGTCGACCGTGTGGAAACGGCCATTGAGCAAGATCGTGTTTGCGTGCATGGGAACTCCCGAATCATGTAAAAACACGGCTCTGCCGGCGGGCGGCGGAGCCGGAGTCAGTGAAAATCAATGGCCTTCGCTGGCGTTGAACATGGATTTGGCGTAGATCAAGCCCAGGCCATAGCCGCCGCCGTGCGCCACGGCTGTCGCCACCGTCTCGTTGTAAGTCTCGCCGCGTGCCCAGTCGCGCTGCAGTTCCAGCAGGTATTGCACGGACGTCATCGGCTGCGCGCCCGCCTGTATCATGCGCTGCATGGCCATCGCATGGGCTTCGTCGGAGACGTCGCCGCTGGCGTCGGCGATCACGTACACCTCGAAGCCCTGCTCCAGCGCCGACAGCGCAGGGCCCACGATGCAGACGGATGTCCACAGGCCGGCCAGCACGATCTTGCCCTTGCCGTAGCCATTGACCTTGTCGGCGATGCGCGCGTCTTCCCAGGTATTCATGCTGGTGCGGTCGATCGGCGCCTGCTCGGGGAAGACTGACTGGATCTCGTCAAAAATAGGGCCGGAGAACGATTTGGCGGCCACCGTCGTCAGAATCGTCGGCACCTTGAATTGCGCCGCCGCCTTGGCCACCAGGGCCGCATTGTTGCGCAGCAAGGCCAGGTCGATCGAACGGGTGGCGAACGCCATCTGCGACTGGTGGTCGATCATGATCAGGGTATGATCGTTTGGAGTCAGCAGTTTGTGGGCGGCTTGGGCGGTGGCGATAGGCATGATGTTTTCCTTAGTGAAAATAATTGAATATGAAAAAAGAGAGGTCCTTGTACGGCATTTCTGCTCGTGCCCTTGCGTCACGCTGTGTGTGCCGGGCCAGTGCTATGCAGTATGGACGAGATACTTTGAAAACAAAAACGGAAAGAATGCCAAGCTATGTGCAATTTTTTCGATAATGAAAAATAGCCGCTGCGGCGGCCTGTCAATCAAGGAGAAAACATGGGATTTGAATTCAGGATCGCGGCCAGCCTGGCGCCGCGCCAGCGCCAGCATCTCGAACAGCTGCTGGCGGCACTGCCGCAGGCACCGCGCGCAACCGGCGCCGCCATGCCCGACACCGACGCCAGGCTGACGGATGCGGGCCTGTATATATGCCAGCACCTGCGCCCCGACCCGTGGCACGGCCTGGACGCCGTGCGCGGCTACCTCGAGGCGCAGGGCGTCAGCTACACCGTCGACGAGATCGACGACTAGGCTGGCTACAGCTGGCTACAGGGTTCCCTCCAGCATCAGCCGCCAGGTGCGGTAGCTGCCCGTATCGACCGTGCGCAGCAGGCTGCGCGCGCCATCCGCATACAGGCTGCGCGTGCGGTAATCCTGCCCCAGCAGGTTGGCGCCCGACAGGCGCAGGCGCAGCCTGTCGCTGACTTTCCACAGCGCGTACATATCGAGTTCGCGCTTGCCGCCCTGCCAGGCCAGCAGCTGGCCGGACTCGCGCGAGCGCCCGCCCGCCTGGTAATTCAGGTCGACGCCCAGGCTCAGGGGCAGGCGGGCCAGCTGGTAATCCCCTCCCACGTTGGCGCTCCACGGCAATTGGCTGTCGAGGCGGCTATCGGGGCCGGGCACGGCATCGAGCCTCGACCAGTTGCGCGCCACGTTGGCCCGCAAGTCCAGCGCGGGAGCGCCCGCCCACAGCGCCGTCAAGGGCAGCTTCGCTTCCAGCGCGATCGAGCGCACGCCGGCATGGCCATGGTTGACGGGCGTGCTCACCCAGCGCCCGTTGTCCTGGTACAGGCGCTCCAGCATCACGTCGCTGATGCGCCGCAGCGAGGCGCTGGCGCCCAGCATGGCGCCCGCGCCCGGATAGTATTCATAGGCGGCATCGAGCCCCCACGCCAGCTCCGGGCGCAGCGCCGGATTGCCCTGGGTGTCGGGATTCGTGGGACTGTTGCCATTGTCGACCGTGTACGGGCGCGGGATCAGTTCGAAAATCTGCGGCGCCTTGTAGGTGCGCGTAACGGCCAGGCGCACCTGCTGCTTGCCGCCGGACTTCCACAGGCTTTGCAGCAAGGGACTCCATACCTGCGCGCGCACGTCGACCGGCTCGCCGCCGCCCGTGGCGCTGGCCGTGCGCCAGGTTTCCCAGCGCAAGCCCAGGTACAGCGACCAATGCGCGGACAGTTCCCATTCATCCTGCGCGAACAGTGCCAGGCGCCGCACCGTGGCCGCATAGTCTTCGTCGCTGAGCACTGGCCGCCCGCCCGGCTCCAGCTGGCGTTCGCGGCGAAAATCCGTGCGCCGCCGGTGCCCCGCATCCCAACCCGCCGCCAGCGTGTGGTGTTCGCCCAGCGCGCGGCGGTAGGTGCCGCTCGCCTGCACGCCCACCTCGTCCAGGCCCGAATCGACCAGGCGCGTGATGCCCTGTCCCGGCGCCGCGCCGCGGCCCAGGAACTGATAATCATTGGCGCGGTGATTGATGCTGGCGCCCAGCTTCACGTCGAGACTGGCGCCATGGTCGAGCTTGCGCAGCCAGTGCAGGTCGCTGCGCACGGTGCTGCTGTCCTGGTTGAAATTGGCCTGGTTCTCCGGATAGACGGTCGTGCCGCCCAGGTAAGCCGTTTCCTGCGCGTGGCGGCGACTGGCCAGGCGGCGCACGTTGACCAGGCTTTGCCAGGCCAGGCTGCCCTCGCCCGCCAGCGCCCATTGTACGCGGGGCGCCAGCTCGATGGCGTCGCTCGTCACGCGCTCGGTGAGCGGCACGTGGCGCACCACCGTGGGCGCGCCCGCTGCGTCGAATTCGCGGCTCCACTCGTCGAGCAACGCTTCGCGTCCCGTATGGCTGAGCGTGCCGGCCAGCGCGTACGACCGGCGTCCATCCTTGTCCGACCACTGCACGGTGGCACTGCCGGCGGGCATGCCGTGACTGGCGGACGCGCCCAGCTTGAACGTGCGTTCGCGCCGCCCGCCCGACTTTTTCAGCACGATGTTGATGGAACCGGCGATCGCCTGGGTAGAAAATTCCGCCGTGGCGGCGCGCATGATTTCCACGCGCTCGACCAGTTCCGGGTCCAGGGCGTCGAGCGAAAAGCCGGGCGCCACGGGCACGCCATCGAGCATGATCAAGGTATAGCCCTGGCCCAGCCCGCGCATCTGGATTTGCCCGCCAGCGGCGCCCGCAGCCGCGCCGGATGGCCCGCCGATGGAAATGCCGGGCAGGCGCTTCAGGGCGTCGGACAGCACGCGGTCGCCCTGGCGTATCAATTCATCGTGGCCGACGACGATGGCGGCGACGGTGTCGTTGCGGCGCTGCTCCACTTTACCGGCATGGACCGTCACGGAAGGGAGAATGTCTTCGGCACGGACGTGCGCCGTCAACGGCAGCGCGAGGCTGCACAACAAGATACTCAATCGCATGGGGATTCCCGAAGAAAGGATATTTCAGTGAAAACCAAGAGCCTCACGCCGGGGCAGACCCTGCCGAGTCCGCCCCCGTTTGTTGTTCCTGGGTGACAAAATACCGTACGGCGTCAGCGGCCGAACTGCTCCTTGCGCATGCGCAAGGCCCGTTCGCTGGCGTTGGCATCCAGGCCGGCCAGCCAGCGCTGCGGATCTTGCACGCGGCCGTCCTGGCGTACCTGGAAGTGCAGGTGCGGCCCCGTCGCGCGGCCCGTGTCGCCCACCGTGCCGATGCGCTGGCCGGCCTCGACGATGGCGCCGTCTTCCAGCGCGACGCTGTCGAGGTGGACGTATACCGATTGCAGTCCGCCGCCATGGGCGATGTGCACGGCCTTGCCCAGCCAGTCGTCCTGCGTCACCGTGGCGATGCCATCGGCCACTGCCTGCACGGACGTGCCGCGCCGCGCCGCCAGGTCAATCCCGCGCAAGCCCTTCTGCGTGATGGGGCGCACCACGCCAAAGAAACCCGTGACGCGCATGGTGGCGAGCGGATTGCGCCACGGCGCATGGGCAGGTGCCGTGGCCGGAAGCGGGGCCGGGCTGGCAAAGGACGCGGCCGATGTCCAGGCCCGTGCGGGCTGTAAGGCCGGTGCCGGTTGTAAAGCCAGTGCCGGCTGCAAGGCCACGCTGGCCGCACCCAGTGCGCACAGGACCAGGCCCATGGCCAGCCGGGCGCGCCAGTGCATACTGGCGGCGCTGCTGTCGCGCATGCGGGCCACGCGCTCCAGCATGCTGTCGGGTTGGCCGCCAAACGCCAGGCCGGCAGGGGCACGGGTTTGCAGGCCCAGCTGGCGCACCAAGGCGGCCGCATATTCGCGGCGCTGCTGCTGCGAACGTCCAGCCAGCACATGGCGGTCGCAGCCCAGTTCCTGCGCCCAGGCCAGCTTGCCTGCGAGCCAGCGCGCTGCCGGGTTGAACCACAACAGCAGTTGCACGCCGCTGGCCAGCAGCTGGAGCATGGGATCGCGCCGGCGCGCATGCGTCAGTTCGTGTTCGATGACCAGTTGTTGCTGCTCGGCCGTAAATTGCCGCAAATGCGCGGGCAACAGCAAACGTTGCCGCCACACGCCCACCAGCATGGCCGAGATGGGCGCGTCGATTTCCAGTACGGCGGTGCGCTGGGCTTGCAGCTGGCGCAGTTGCGCCGGCGCAAACGCGCCATGCGCGGCCAGGGCTGCCGGCGCCAGCGGCTGCGCCGCCTGGAGCAAGGCCCGCAGTGCGCTGCGGCTACGCCAGCGGCGCCACGCCAGCACGGACAGAACCAGCGGATACACGCCCAGCCAGATCGTGGCCAGCATGCTCAGCCAGGCCGTCACCGATGGCGCTTCGACCAGCGGCGCTGGCATGGGCGCGGGCGCGGGCGCGGCCATCGGCAAAACCGCCTCGGGCGCTGCCTGCGCGGCGGCGGGCAAGCTGAACTCGGGTACCACGCTGATCTGCTGGCCCTGCGGCAACAGCGGCAGCAGGAACACGGCGGCCAGCACCAGCGCGGCCGCCAGCCATGCGCTGCGCTGGGCGGCCAGCGCGGGCCAGCGCCCCTGCGCCAGGTGCAGCAAGCCTTGCAGCAGCAAGCCGGCGAACAGGCAGGCGGCCGTCGCCTGCAACAAGGTCAGGGCGAACAGGGTCATGGCCTATTCCTTCGCGTCCGCAGGCCAGTCCTGCAGCAGCTGCTCCAGCGCCGCCAGCTCCTGCTGGTCCACCAGTTTGCTGCCGGTAAACATACTAACCGGCAAGGGACTGTCGATTTCCATCACGCGCCGGCCAAAGTCGTGGGCGAACGCGGCCAGGGTGGCCACTTTGTCCACGTTCGCTTCATACACGAGCACGCCGTGCACGCTGCGCTGCAGCAGCATGCCCTTGTCCAGCATGCGCTCAAGCGTCTTGCGCGTGGACGAAAAAGACCAGCCCAGCTCTTCTTCCACGCGGGCATGCAATTCGCGCGCGGACAGTGGGTGGTCTTTCCACAAGGCTTTCAATAACGACAGTTCGGTGACGGAGGGCGTGCTCATGGTGCATCCTTTGAGTGACTATTGACACAATTATGCGACAACAGTCACACGCATGCAAGCGGTATTTGCGACAGCTGTCGCATGCACTGGGCGCCTGTGCTAAAACTCGTCCCACTCATCGTCCCCCGGACGCTGTTTGCCGGCTGGAACTTGCGGCGCATGGGGCGCTGCGGGCTTGACGCTCAGGCGGGCAGGCGCGCGCGCCGCCTTGAGCGGCACGGGACGGCGCACGGCGGGCCGGGGTGCCGGCGCCGCGATGGCGTCCACCTGCGCCGTCCTGAACACGCTCACCGCATCGGCCAGCCGCGCCGCCTGCTCCTGCATGGCTTCCGCAGCCGCGGCGGCCTCTTCCACCAATGAAGCGTTTTGCTGGGTCACATGATCCATTTCGCTGATCGCCTGGTTGACTTGCTCGATGCCGGCCCGCTGCTCATCGCTGGCAGACGAGATATGCCCGACGATGCTGCTGACCTTGTGCACGCTGTCGACGATCTCGTGCATGGTGTGGCCCGCCTCGTCGACCAGGCGCGCGCCGCTCTCCACCTGCGCCACCGAGTCGTTGATCAGGGCCTTGATTTCCTTCGCTGCGCCGGCTGATCTTTGGGCCAGGTTGCGCACTTCCGTGGCGACGACGGCAAAACCGCGCCCCTGCTCGCCCGCCCGGGCCGCCTCGACGGCCGCGTTCAGGGCCAGGATATTCGTCTGGAAGGCGATGCCGTCGATCACGGCGATGATGTCGACGATCTTGCGCGACGAGTCGTTGATCGAACCCATGGTATCGACCACCTGCGCCACCACGCTGCCGCCCTTGCCCGCCACGGTGGAAGCCGACGCGGCCAGGCCGTTGGCTTCATGGGCATTCTGCGCGTTCTGCTGTACCGTGCTGGTCAGTTCTTCCATCGACGAGGCCGTCTCTTCCAGCGAACTGGCCTGCTGTTCCGTGCGCGCCGACAGGTCGAGATTACCCGAAGCGATCTGGCGCGAGGCCGTGGCGATGGCCTGCGTGCCGCCGCGCACCTCGGTGACGATGCGCAGCAGGCTGGCCGTCATCTCCTTCAATGCCTGCATCAGTTCACCCGTCTCGTCCTTCGAGCGCACTTCCACCTGTACCGTCAGATCGCCCTGCGCCACCTGCCTGGCCACGTCGATGGCCGAACGCAGCGGCCCGCTGATGTTGCGCGCCAGCCACCAGGCGATCAGGGCGGCCAAGAACAGCGCCGCCGCGCCGCCGCCCAGCAAGGTCCAGTGCGTGCGCGCCTGCAAGGCCGCCGCTGCTTCCGAGCGCTGAGCCAGCAGCACCGTTTCCGCCTGGCCGATCTCGCCCAGCAATGCGCGCATGGCATCCATGCCCTGCTTGCCCCGGCCCTCCTTTTCCAGCGCCAGCACGGGCTCGATGGCCGCCGTGCCCTGCGCCACGGCGCGCCGCATGGCGATCACGGGTTCGAGCGCGCCGGCCAGCCAGGCTTGCTTGGCGGCATCGAGCTTCGCCAGGCGCTCCTGCTGGGCAGGATTGTCGCTGGTCAGGGCGCGCGCCTTGTCCAGATGCGCGCCGAACGCGGCCTGCCCCGCCTTGTACGGTTCCAGCGAGGCCTCCGCACCCGTGATCACATAGCCGCGCTGCCCCGTTTCCATATTGATCAGGCTTTCCAAGATCGCGCTGTTTTCAGCGAGTACCTGGTAAGTGTGGGTATTGATGGCATTGGCGTCGGCCAGCCGCGAGACGTTCAATGTGGCGACGGTGACCAGGGCGGCCAGCAACAGGACGATGGTGGCAAAACCGCCGTACAGGCGGGTGGCGATGCGAAGATCGGCAATACGCATGATAGTCCTCCGGGAGTGAACACTCCGGCGCCACGGCGAGTCCCGCAGATGGAGTGCTACAGGCAATAATAATGAAAAACGGCATGCAAAGGCGCACCGTGGCCATGTATTTCTTTTACCTGTGGTATTGCATACTTTAAACAAACTCGGCGGTTTTTTGCCATGCTGTTATACTTCGCGTGTGCGGCACATATGACCAGTCCCCTTGCCGCTGTCTTTCGACCCCTAATCTGATTGCCTGCGACTGGCGCCCCACGATGGCGACAGGCCGATCTCACAATAAAGTTACCATGTCCTTTTCCTCCCTCGGATTGTCCGACGCTATCGTACGTGCCGTTACCGAACACGGCTACACCGTGCCGACCCCGATCCAGTCGCAGGCGATTCCCGCCGTGCTCGCTGGCGGCGACTTGCTGGCCGGTGCACAAACCGGTACCGGCAAGACGGCCGGCTTTACCCTGCCCGTGCTGCACCGCCTGTCGACCGACACGAATGGCGCTGCCATCACCAGCAACACCTCGACGCGCCCGATCCGCGCCCTGATCCTGGCACCGACGCGCGAACTCGCCGCGCAGGTCGAGGAAAGCGTGCGCGCCTACAGCAAGTACACCAAGCTGAACTCCACCGTGATCTTCGGCGGCGTCGGCATCAACCCGCAAATCAAGCAGCTCAAGCATGGCGTCGACATTCTCGTCGCCACGCCTGGCCGTTTGCTCGACCACATGGGTCAGGGCACCGTCGACCTGTCGAAAGTGGAAATCCTGATCCTGGACGAAGCCGACCGCATGCTGGACATGGGCTTCATCCGCGACATCAAGAAAGTGCTGGCCGTGCTGCCGCCGAAACGCCAGAACCTGCTGTTCTCGGCCACGTTCTCGGAAGAGATCAAGGCCCTGGCCGACGGCTTGCTGAACAAGCCGGCCATGATCGAAGTGGCGCGCCGCAATTCGACCGTGGAAGTGATCAAGCAAAAGATCCATCCCGTCGACCGCGACAAGAAGCACCCGATGCTGTCCTACCTGATCAAGTCGAACAACTGGACGCAAGTGCTGGTCTTTACGCGCACCAAGCATGGCGCGAATAAACTGGTCGAGCAGCTGGGCGCGGACGGCATCGGCGCCCTGGCCATCCACGGCAACAAGAGCCAGTCGGCACGCACGCGCGCCCTGTCGGAATTTAAAGATGGCACCCTGCAAGTGCTGGTCGCCACCGACATCGCCGCGCGCGGCATCGACATCGACCAGTTGCCGCACGTCGTCAACTACGACTTGCCGAACATTCCGGAAGACTATGTGCACCGTATCGGCCGCACGGGCCGTGCCGGCGCCAAGGGCGAAGCCGTGTCGCTGGTCTGCGTGGACG
This sequence comes from Janthinobacterium sp. HH106, assembly GCF_001758725.1. Lineage (NCBI taxonomy): Bacteria > Pseudomonadati > Pseudomonadota > Betaproteobacteria > Burkholderiales > Oxalobacteraceae > Janthinobacterium > Janthinobacterium sp. HH106. The sequence continues at coordinate 92,239 of NZ_LRIC01000056.1, forward strand.
AGCACGAAATGTTGAAAGACATCGAAAAGCTGATCAAGCAAACCCTGCCGCGCGAAGTCATCCCGGGCTTCGAGCCGGACCTGAACGCCCGCGCCCAGCCTGTGCAATTGCGCAGCGGCACCGGCGGCCACCGCAACAACAGCCGCGCGCCAGCCGGCGCCGTGGTGCGCGTGAAAACGGGCGGCAGCGGCGCCAAGCCACGCAGCGCCGGCCCATCGGGCGGCGGTGGTGGCGGCAACCGTTCGGGCAATGCGCCGCGTTCGGCGGCCTCCCACCGCTCCGGCGGCCGCGGCCGCTAAAACGCGGCCTGAAAGCTACTGCGCGGGGCGCTATTGCGTTTGCGTTGCTCGCCGTACTCCAGTACGGCTGCGCTACTCGACGCAATATCACTCCCGCTCGCTACGCTTTCAGGCGGCGTTTGTCTTTGTCAAAAAGACGACAAAAACCGTTTCAGGACTTGCTTCTGGAGCGGTTTTTTCATGCACGCCACTGATTGGCAATTTGGGCTAGGATAGTATCCATCTTCCTCACCTGCGTGCCGCCATGCCGAACTTCGCTGCCAACCTCAGCATGATGTTTACCGAACTGCCTTTCCTCGACCGCTTTGCCGCCGCCAGGGAAGCGGGCTTCGATGCCGTCGAGTTTCTGTTTCCCTATGCCGTCGAGGCGCGGCAGATTGCCATGCGGCTGGAACGCCACCATCTGCAGCTGGCCGTCTTCAACTTTCCGCCCGGCGACTGGGAACACGGCGAGCGGGGCATCGCCTGCGACCCGCGCCGGGGCGAGGAATTTCGCACGAATGTGCAGCTGGCACTCAACTATGCGCTGGCGCTGGGGGCGAAACAGCTGCACTGCATGTCCGGCATCGTGCCGCCCGGCATGAGCCTGGAGCGTGCGCGGCAAAGCCTGATCGGCAACCTGCAATTTGCGGCCGACGCCTGCCGTCCGCACGGCATCAACGTGCTGATCGAGCCGATCAACCGCTTTGACATGCCCGGTTACTTTCTGAACCATAGTCAGCAGGCGGCCGACGTCATCGCCGACTGCCAGCGCAGCAATATCTTCCTGCAGTACGACATTTATCACATGCAGCGCATGGAGGGCGAGCTGAGCAACACTATCCGCGCCCTCCTGCCCCTGATCCGCCACATCCAGATCGCCGACACGCCGGGCCGCCACGAACCGGGCACGGGCGAGATCAATTACCGCCACCTGTTCAAGCTGCTCGACCAGGTCGGCTACGTGGGCTGGGTCGGCTGCGAATACCGTCCCGCCAGCGACACCGTGGCCGGAATGGGCTGGCGCGAACAATTGACGGGCACGACGGGCGCCTGATCGCAGCGCGCTTGCGCCCGCACAAGGCGGGCAACGCAGGCCGGCACGACAATACCTTTCCATACAGTATTTCCTGTCGAGAGGTGACGTGTCCACCCTGCCCGCCCGCCATCGCCGCGCCCTTTGCCTCAACCTGTACCTGAGCCTCTTCCTGGCCGTCGTGCTGTGCGGCTGCGCCAGTCCGCGCACCGACCTGGCGCAAGTGCGCGCCCTGGCCGCCGGCACCGATGCCTTGACGGCCTTCGGCGAACTGTCGCAGCGCCACGTGGACAGCTACCAGCGCACCCGCCCCTATCTGTCGCCGGCCGAAGACGCGCGCGAACGCCTGCTCGATGCGCAGCGCCGCGCCGCGCAGACGGACGTCGCGCGCCTGGCGCAGGCCGTGCGCCTGTACCTGCAGGCGCTGGGCCTGCTGGCGAATGCCGATGCGTTTGACGTGCAGCCGGAACTGGCCGGCGCCGGCGCCGCCATCCGCGCCTGGCCCGGCAGCGGCATCGACGACCGCCATGTCAGCGCCTACACCCTGTTGCTGCAGCAACTGTCGCTCCTGGGCGGGGCGGCCAGCCAGCAGGCGCACCTGGCGCAAGTGCTGCACGACGGCGACGCGCCGCTGCAAGCCCTGCTGGCCGCGCTCGACAGCTTGCTGGCGCTGTACGACAAAAGCGGAGATAACGAGCGCGACATGGTGCTCGGCCTGCTCGACGTGGAAATCGCGTTTGCCGACACGCCGCAGCAGCGCCTGCTGGCCGTGCTGGCGAAAACCATGCAGCAAAGTAAAACCGAAGAATACCGGCTGCTTGGCTTGCGCCACACGCTGGCGCGCCGGCAACTGGCGGCACTGGCGCGCGACCACGCACAGCTGGCCGCCGCCCTCACCACCACGGAGGCAAGATGGACGGATCGGTAGGCAGGAGCAGCGGCAGCGAACGCCGCGAAGCGGCTCTCAGCAGCGCCATGCGCGTCGAGCAACTGGCCGACAGCCTGTCGCAGGCGGCCGTCACCTTGCACGGTGCCGTCATGCGCGCCATCCGCAAGCGCGCCAGCCAGGGAGAAAACGGCATCAGCCACAGCCAGGCACAAGCCGTCTTCGCCCTGGAAGTAGCCTTGCGCCAGCAAGCCAACCAGCTGTATGCCGATGCTGCCGGCCATACGGTAATGGGCCTGGAAACGGCGCAGCGCCAGCTCAGCGGCCTGCTCGACACGGTGCGCCTGCGCATCGCCCGCAACGACGATGTGCGGCACTGGATCAGCCTGTCGACGAGTTTGTTACATCTGGGCAGTGCCGTCCTGGCCGGCAATCCCGAGCGCATCCTCAGCACCCTGGGCAAGGTGCGTGAGCGGCTGCAAGAGATGGCGCCGGACTGATTGAAATCGGCCGGCGAGCGCCTATACTGGGACGTCCCCGCCTGGCAATCGTGCCTGCGGGGCGATTGCCAGAGGAGACCAACATGCGTATCGAACCGTATTTGCAATTCAATGGAAACTGCGCGCAAGCGCTGGAATACTACCGGCAGCACCTGCATGGCACAGACCTGTGCCTGATGCCGTATCGCGGCACGCCGATGCAGGAGCAAGTCAAGGAAGACTGGTATGACAAGATCATGCACGGCTCCGTGCAGCTGGGTCCCACCATGCTGATGGGCTCGGACGGCGGCTACGACGAGGGCGCCAAGGGCATGAGCGGCAGCTCGATCTGCCTGACCGTCGACACGCCGGAGGAGGCGGAACGGGCCTTCGCCGCGCTGGCGCGTGACGGCGCCATCCAGATGCCCATGGAAGAAACGTTTTGGGCCAAACGCTTCGGCATGCTGAAAGACCAGTTCGGCGTGGCCTGGATGGTCAACTGCCTGAAAGAGCCAGCATAGAACGGCCCGCGCCTGCCTGCGCCGCGTCAAACGCGGCGCGGGTAGTAGCGCAAGCAGAAGCGCCCATCCTGGACTACCATAGAGGAGAGACTCCTATCGGGGACAGCCATGAATGGATTGCCGCAAGACCAGCTACAGCGCCTGCAAGGCGTGCTGGAGCAACGCAAGCTGGCGTTGCTGGAACAGATAGAGAACGAAGCGGCCGAAGCGGACGCGCGCGCCTCGCTGCTCAATGAAATCGAAGCCTCGCCGGCCGACAACGCCAGCGTGCGCACCTTGAACGCCCTCGTCAGCGAAGCGGCCGAGCACAATCAGGCGCAACTGGCCATCATCAAGCACGCGCTGGCGAAGTTTGCCGACGGCAGCTACGGCCTGTGCGACAACTGCGGCGAAGCCATCGGCCTGTCGCGCCTGAACGCCCGCCCCGAAGCGCGCCTGTGCATCGATTGCCAGACGCGGCTGGAAAAGGCACGGCGCGCCATACCATGACCCTAGCTTAACGGCGGCACGACAACAAAGGGCAAGGCATCGCTGCCCTGCCCCCTGTTTTCCAGCGTAATTACCATGCTGCCTGCCGTCCTCCGCCAGCGTCTATGCGCCGGCTGGGTGGATGGGTCTCCTCTACTGCCATTGCCTCTATGCAAGCTGTACGCTTACCTAACTCATGTGCTGTCCGCCATTGATGGCGATGTTTGCGCCCGTGACGAATGCCGCCTCGTCGGACGCCAGGTAAGCGACCAGGGCCGCCACCTCGTCCGGCTCGCCCAGGCGGCCCAGGGGGATTTGCGGCAGGATCTTCGTTTCCAGGATATCGGCCGGCACGGCCGTCACCATCTGCGTGCGCAGGTAGCCGGGCGACACGGTGTTGACGGTGATGCCGTGGCGCGCCACTTCCAGCGCCAGCGCCTTGCTGAAGCCATGCACACCGGCCTTGGCGGCCGCGTAGTTGCACTGGCCAAACGCGCCCTTCTGGCCATTGACGGACGAGATATTGATGATGCGTCCCCATTTCTTTTCCAGCATGGGTTCCAGCACCTGCTTGCTCATGTTGAACAGGCTGTCGAGATTGGTCCGCATCACCTCGGACCAGTGCGGCAACTCCATCTTGCGCATGCTCTGGTCGCGCGTGATGCCGGCGTTATTGACCAGCACATCGATGCGGCCGAACTGCGCCAGCACCTTGCCGACGGCTTCGCTGCAGGCAGCAAAGTCCGTCACGTCAAGGGCCAGCGGGTGAAAATAATACTGCTGCGCCTGCTGCTCGTCGAGCCAGCTTTCCACCCGCGTGTTGCCCGGCGTATGCGCCGCCACGACGGCAAAGCCCGCCGCATGCAGGCGCCGGCACAAGGCCGTGCCCAGGCCGCCCATGCCGCCCGTGACCAGCGCTACCTTTTGTTCCTTCATGACTGTCTCTCCCCGCTTGTTATGGTTGTTCTGCGTGGCATCAAGTGTAGGAGCAGTTTTTATTGCCAGCCTTGCGCCAGATCAAGTGCCCAGCCTGGTGCAGTCGTGCGCGGCCGGCGCCCCGGACTGTGCCAGAATGGCCGCTACTGCACAGCGAGAGGACAGGCCATGACGTACAAGACCGTATTGCTCCACATCGACGACAGCGCCGGGCGCGCCGCCCGCATCGAAGCGGCGGCCAGCATCGCCCAGGCGTGCGGCGGCCACCTGACGGGCGTGGCGCTGACGGGCGTGTCGCGCCTGCTGTACCAGCACCAGCCCGACCTCGATGCGGACCCGAACCTGAGCTTGCATCTGAATTTCCTGCGCGACCGCGCCACGCGCGCCCTCGACGGTTTCGAACAGCAGGTGCGCGCGGCCGGCGTCGCCTCATTCGAACAGCGCGTGCTCGACGACGAGGCGGCGGGCGGCATCAGCCTGCTTGCCCGCTATGCGGACCTGGTCGTCATCAGCCAATACAATGCCAAGGATAAATCGCCGTCCGTGATGCGCGACTTTCCCGCCTATGTGCTGCTGCATTCGGGCCGGCCCGTGCTGATCGTGCCGTATGCGCCGCCGCTGCCCCTGCTGGCGCCGCCGGCAGCGGCGCGCAATGTGCTCATTTCCTGGAACGCCAGCAAGGAAGCAAGCCGCGCCGTGACCGCCGCCCTTCCCCTGCTGCAGCGCGCCGGGCAAGTCCACGTGGCCATCTTCGACGCCCAGGTGCATGCGGCCGAGCACGGCGAACAGCCGGGCGCGGAACTGGTGCACTACCTGGCGCGCCACGGCGTGGAAGCGCGGCTGCATTTGCTCGATGGGGGTGGCGTGCGGCGCGGCGATATCGGCGAGGCGCTGCTGTCGCAGGCCGCCGACCTGTCGGTCGACTTGCTGGTGATGGGAGCGTATGGCCATTCGCGCCTGCGCGAAACCATCCTCGGTGGCGTCACGCGCACGATTCTGCAGAGCATGACGATCCCCGTGCTGATGGCGCACTAGGCCTTTGCTAAAACGGTCGGGCTAGCCGCCCTGCCAGGGCTGGCTGCGGATCTTCGCCACCTGGCGCTGCGCCAGCCACTGCCACAGCTGCAGCGCGTCGTCCTGCGGCAGGGCCGACATGTGGCGCGGACTGGCCAGGGCAATTTCGCAATCGCGGTCCGACCATTCCTCGAAAGTGACTTCGCCTCCGCTAGCGACTTCGACCTGATACATCAAGCCATCGTCGTAGCCAAAGCGCAACAAGACGGCGGCCGGGCTGCCATCCGGCGTGACGGCGCCGCCGCGGTACACCTCGGCCAGCGCATCGGCCAGCTGTGCCGGTGAGGGCGCGCAGATGTCGCGCCCATCGGCCCGTGTCAGAATGAACCATGCCTGTGTCATGACGCGCCCTCCTATCCATACTCGTTAGCATGCGAGGCAAGTACTACGGGCAGTCACCTTGGTCCAGTGTCACTTCGGGCGCGCGGAAACTATCCCTGTCGGCATTGTTTACCAATAATTACTCATACTAACAAGGATCATACCTAAATTTCGTGCAGCGCGGAATTTATGCATATGGCACCACAGAGGCGTTGATTCACGCCACCAGCACGGGAATGCTGAGCGGATCGAAGTCATGCCAGTCGCCATTGGCGATCGTGCCTTCCGCTTCCTCGATATGCTCGGCGCCCAGCCGGTGCAGTGTCTCGAGCGCCCGTTCGCGCTCTTCGAGGCCGCCCAGCGCCACGGCGATCAGCATGCCCGGATGGCGCGGCTGGCGGTGGTTTTCGCCATGTTTCTCGGGCTCGCCCGCCTCCTTCATCTTGTTAAAACTGTAGAGTGAGCCCACATGGGCGCCCACCAGCGCGCCCACCACCGGCCCCAGCGGCCCCGTCGCCAGCGTGGTGGCAGCGCCGATGCCGGCACCGACGGCGGCACCGACGGCCACGCCCTCGACCACGCCTTCCGGCGTCTCCTTGGCGCCCGGCGAGACGTCGCGGTCGCCGCCGAGCGCATGCAAATCATGCTGGCCCGGCTGGTTGACAAAGAAGGCGCTGATGCGGCTGTCAGGAAAACCCGCCTGGTTCAGGGCGGCGCGCGCGGCGTCTATCTGCTCCTGCAACTGAAAATGACCTGCGATGATGCGTGACATGATACGGCCCTCCTGGTCGGCTGCGGGCGCCCCGTGCGCCACTCCGATAGCGTGCGCCGGAGAACGCCAAGATACCGTTCGCTTGCGCACACAGCCCAGAAATCCTCAGGCCGGTCCCCCATATGGGCTGCGGATATCGGACAGGAATTGCTGTGCGCGCACATGCTGCGGCCGCGCAAAGAACTCCTCGGGCGCGGCCCGTTCCAGCACTTGCCCGTGGTCCATGAACCAGACGCGGTCCGCCACTTCGCGCGCGAAACCCATTTCGTGCGTCACGCACACCATCGTCATGCCGCCGTGCGCCAGGTCGCGCATCACTTGCAGCACCTCGCCCACCATTTCCGGGTCCAGCGCGCTCGTCGGCTCGTCGAACAGCATCAGCGGCGGCTGCATGGCCAGCGCGCGGGCAATCGCCACCCGCTGCTGCTGCCCGCCCGACAAGGCCGCCGGCATGGCGCGCGCCTTGTGCGCCAGGCCCACGCGCTCCAGCAGGGCCAGCGCCCGCTCTTCCGCTTCGCGCCGGGTGAGGCCGCGCAGGCGCTGCGGCGCCAGCGCGCAATTGTCCAGCACGGATAAATGGGGAAACAGGTTGAATTGCTGGAACACAAAGCCGATATGCGAGCGGAAGGCATTCACGTCCAGCCCCGGCGCGTGGATATCCTGGCCCGCCACCGCGATGCGCCCTGAGGCGATCGGCTCCAGGCGGTTGATGGTGCGGATCAGGGTCGACTTGCCGGAGCCGGATGGTCCGCACACGACCAGCACCTCGCCTTTGGCGACGTGTTCATTGATCTCGCACAAGGCGTGATAGTCGCCATAGTATTTGTTGACGTTGTCAAAGGTAATCATGCTGCCGCTTTCAGGAGACGCGCCTGACGCCGCTCGAGCCAGAAGGCGGCGCGCGACAGGCTGAAACACAAGACAAAATACGTCATGCCCAGCAGGAAATACACTTGCACGGGCTTGGTCAGCACGAGGCCGTTCACTTGCGAAGCGATGAACGACACCTCGGCCAGGCCGATGATGTACCCGAGAGAGGTTTCCTTGATGGTCGAGACGAACTGGTTGACCAGCGAGGGCAGCATGTGGCGCAGCGCCTGCGGCAGCACCACCGAGCGCATGCTGTCCAGATAATTCAGGCCCAGCGAGCGGGCCGCCTCCACCTGCCCGCGCGGCACGGCTTGCACGCCGGCGCGCACAATTTCCGCCAGATAAATGCCGTCGAAGATGACGAGGGCGGCCAGCATGGTACCGAATTGCCCGCTTTCATGTCCCGTGATGCTGGGCAGGAAGAAATACGCCCAGAAAATCACCAGCAGCAAGGGGATGCCCCGCACCACGTGGATCAGCGCGGCGACGGGCCAGCGCAGCAGCCGCCAGGGACTCAGGCGCGCCAGGCCCAGCAGCAGGCCGAAGGGCAGGCTCAGCACCAGCGCCAGGCTGGCCAGCACGACCGTCAGCGCCAGGCCGCCCAGCGGCCCCTCGGGATAGCGACCGACGAGGAAATACAGCCAGTAATCATGGAGGAGTTCCAGCATCAGGACACCTTCCTTTGCAGCAAGGCCGCCAGGCCGGCGATCAGCAGCGAGACGGCCAGGTAGGCCGCGCTGGCGAAGACGAAGGCATCGACGCTGCGGAACGAGGCCGCTTCCACGCGCTGCGTCTGGTACATCAGCTCGGCCACGCCGATGACGGTGGCGATGCTGGTGTTTTGCCACAGGGTCAGGGTTTGCGACAGCAGCGGCGGCGCGGCCAGCCGCAGCGCCTGCGGCAAGATGCACAGGCGCATGGTGGCAAGAAAACTGAAACCCAGCGCCCGGCCCGCCTCGAATTGCTGGGCGGGTATGACGCGGATGCCGCTGCGGATGTCTTCCGCCATGTAGGCGGCCGTATATAAAGTCAGGGCCGTGACGGCGCTGACGGCTTCGATATTGCCGGCATACAAACGCTCCTTCCACGCATCGGGCAGCAATTCGGGCGCGCCGAAATACCAGAACAGGAAGTGGGCCAGCAAGGGCACATTGCGGATCAGCTCGACATATGCGGCGCCCAGGGCATTGAGCAGGCGCGACGGGGCGAGGCGCAGCATGGCCACACCGCAGGCCAGCGGCAAAGACAAGAGCAAGGTAATGCCCATCAGTTGCAAGGACAGCAGCAAGCCGGAAACGAGCCAGTCGCGATAGTCGCCGGACAGCAAAAAGGTCAGATCAAATTGGAACATGATGGTGAAATATCATTGATGCCTAAGAAAACCGTAGCGAGCGGCAGTGATTTGTGGCTGAGAAGCGCAACCGTGCTGGAGCACGGTGAGCATCGCAGGCCGCAAAGCGCGCCGCGCAGTAGGTTTGCTTAGGCGTCAATCTTGTCCGATTCGATCTTGAAGGTCCGTTTTTGAAATTTCACATTGCTCGTCGGGCCATACCATTTGAAGAACAGTTTTTCCGCCTCGCCCGATTTTTCCAGTCCGCGCAGCACCTGGTCGACGGCCGTTTTCACGCCCGTCTCGCCCTTGCGGATGCCGAAGGCAAACACTTCCTGGCTGATGTTTTGCGGCAGCACAATATAGTCTTTTTGCGCGGCGCCCAGCTTGGCGTAATTGTTGAGCAGGGACACTTCATCGTCGACATAGCCTACGCCTTTGCCTTGCTGCAAGCCCAGATAAGCCTGGCCCGCCGTCTCGAACGTCACCACGTCCACGCCGGGCACGGCCTTGCGGATATTCGGTTCCTGCGTGCCGCCCTTGACGGTCAGCACTTTCTTGCCGGCCAGGCCAGCGACCATCGTGATGTTGCTGCTTTTTTTGACCAGCACGCGCTGGCCCGTGTAAAACGTGGACAGCGAGAAATCGACGAGCGCTTCGCGTTCCTTGTTGTGCGTCAAGGACGCCGTCAGGATATCGATGCGGCCCTGCTGCAGTTCGGGAATGCGGGCGGCCACGGCCAGCTGCTTGATCACGGGCTTGACGCCCAGGCCCTGGGCGATGGCGCGGCACAGGTCCACTTCATAGCCGACCAGCTGGCGCGACTTGGCATCGATGAAACTGTTCGGCTCGTCCGTGCCCAAGGTACCGCAGACCAGTTCGCCCTTCGCCTTGATGGCGGCCAGCTGGTCCGCTTGCGCCACTTGCGTGAAAGCGATGGAAGTGAAAAGAAGCGCGGCGAAATGAAGGCGGGTCTGCATGGGATTCCTCTGGTGGATAACGAATGCCGCCATTAGACCGCAACGTCATTATTTCCAAAAAGGAATCTTTTCAGCCTTGCTTATGAGTAAATCATGTAAGGCGCTGCCGCCTACCAGTGGGGCGCGTAATTGGGAAACGGCGAGGCCATGTGTTCGGGCTCGACGGGCGGCGCCATCCAGTCGCGCGGGTCGACCTTGTAGTACTGCAAGAATTGCGCGTACAGTTCTTCGTGGTGCTCGGCCATCTGGTACGGCTTTTCAAAGAAGGTTTCCGTCGCCACGGCAAAGAATTCGGCAGGATTCGTGGCGCCGTAGTGGTCCATCACGCTGTGCTGCTGATAGATGGCATCGTGGCGCAGGTTGTCGAAGTCGCGCGACAACACGGTGGCCCAGCTGCGGTAGCTCGACACGCTGGGCAGGTAGGGTGCGCCATTCGCGGCGCCCGATTCGCTGTCGAGCTGGTGGGCGAATTCATGCAGCACGACGTTGTGGCCATCGGTCCAGTCGGCCGCACCGCGCTGCACGTGGTCCCAGGCCAGCACCACGCGGCCATCGCCCCAGGATTCGCCCAATAAACCATTGGCCGATGGCGTGACCACGCCGCCCGGCCCCACTTCATCGCGCGTAACGATGAATTCCGTGGGATACACGAGGATGGTGTCGAGTTCCGGATACACCTGGGTCTGGCGATTGAGCAGCAGCAAGCACGCCTGGCCGGCAATCGTGTAGCGCATCTCGTCCGTGATCTCCAGGCCGCCGCAACCGACGAATTTCTTCTGGTACAGGAATTGCACGACCAGACGGCGCAACTGCTGCTGCAGCGGCGCCGGCATGCGCGGATAGACGGGGATATTCTTTTCCAGCACGGCCAGGCCTTCCGGCGGCAAGGGCCTGGACAGGGCCCGCTTCAAGCGCCAGCGGGGGAACCATAATGAAAAGACGATGGCGGCCGTGACGAGGGCGATCCACAGCAACGGGTTCATGCGGCGGCCCGTTTCAGGCAGCGCAATGGCGGGAACGATAACAGGGCGGCGTAGGCAGACAAGGACAAGCTCCTTCAAGTGAACCCGCGCGTTGCGGGCAGCAGTCCAGCCCACATGGGGTTGATTAATATCTTTTCAATCCGCCCAGCTCAAAGGGCTTGCCCCAACGCCAAAAGCCGGGTTGTAACCCGGCTTCTATTACGTCCCAACGCCTGACAAAACCGTAGCGAGCGGCGATGATTTGTCGCTAAGAAGCGCAACCGTACTTTAGTACGGTGAGCATCGCAGGCCGCACGCCGCGCGAGGTTTGGTCAGGTGTTACTCGGCCGACTTTTGCTGTGGCGCGCCAAACAGGGCGGCCACCAGCGGATCGCGCGTCACGGGACCGCGGTTGACGCGGATGGCGTAATGCGTGTCATCGGCCAGGATGTGGAAGTGGCGGCCGCTGCCTGCCATGCTTTGCTCGCGCAAGCCGGGACGGTCCTTGCGCGGTGGCGCGCCTTCGCGTTTCGGCTGGACGATGGCGGCCAGGAAGGCGCGCACGCGCTCGGGATCCGGCGTCAGCTGGTACACTGCCTTGCCCAGGTAGGTGGCGGTGCCTTCGATGTAGCGGGCCAGTTCGATCACGCCCGCTTCGCGCAGGTCGCGGATGTATTTGCGGGCGCCCGATGGCGAAAACTTGAGGAACCAGGCGATTTCGTCAGCCAGCATCTCGTGCAGCGACAATTCGCCGATCAGTTTTTGCATGTTTTCGATGCGGCGCAGGGTGGCCGACGTCGAGCGCACGCGCTCGATCGGTGCCATGGAAATAGGATTCATGCGTTCCGGGGGGATAGGTGCTGCGCGTTCGACCATTTGCGAGCCTTTTTCGGGGCTACGAAGTTCCTGGTGCGCTGCCTTTAATTCGCTCTTCACGTGAGACTGAGTCATTGCATGCATTTGAATACTCCTTTTAAACGATTGCCGGTAGCCCGGATTGTTAAGTTCTTGGCAATTTTTATACCAGAACACCACGAATCCTGAGCGTCTGGGCACAGAATGCCATCCTGCTCCGCACTGGTCTGTGCGTTAACGAACATTAGAAGCAAGAAAGTGAAAAATATTGCCTTGCTGAATTATTTCTCTTGAGGCATCTATAAAAGACATTTAAACCGCTGTGCCTCGATGCGCGCACAAAGTGAAATAGCGAACAGAAGTGTCGGCATTCTTGCAATAAATTCAAGCTTCGCGCGCGGCACCCGCCGCCCGCATCGCGCCAAACTTGATACTTTGCAAAGGAACCATCATGAACATGCCTACTCTGCTGGCTGCCGCCGCCCTGATCACCTTGTCCGCCTGCAAAAAACCGGCCGAAGCACCGCTGCCTGAAACGGCGCCCAACCCTGCTTCCGCCCCACAAGTGATGCCCCCTCCCGTCACGCCAGCCGCGCCGGAAACGGGCCCGGGCAGCACGACGCCGCCTGCCCCGCTGACCGATCCGGCCACCGCGCCGGCCCTGCCGCCCGCCACGGCGCCGAAATAAGGCCCGCCAAAGGCGACCGATCAGGCGCCCCTGCGGCGCCGCCCCTACTCCACGGGGGAGTTACGCGTTGCCAGCCTGTTTGCAACGCGTTTTTTTACGATTGGAGTCGGCCGCGCCCTGAAGGTTCACCGGCATGCGGCACCGCAAGCCGGCACCGGACCAGCCAATCAAAATGCGGCAATCCGCACAGTCTTTTCCTTCGCCGTGCGGAAAGACGGAATCTCGTCATTTCCCATTTTCAATAGATTCAAATTAAACCTTTATAAACAATCACTTGCAATAAACGCCAAAATGCGCTCCACTGGCACGGAAGATGCTTTTATATTTTCATAACCGCCACCAGAGCGGCAGCCTTACCCAATATAAAAACCATCTACTTTTTTTGGAGACAACAGCATGGCACGCACCTTCCGCATCTCGTCCTTCCTCAACACCAAGGCACTGGCCGTGGCCGTCGCACTGGCCGCGCAATTCCCGCTGGCCGTCCATGCGGCCGACCTGGTCCGTCTGGGCAACCTGAAATTCGCCCATTACGGCGCCGTCGCCTACATGAAGGAAATCGCGCCGAAGTACGACCTGAAAATTGAAGAACGCATCTTCGCCAAGGGCCTCGACATCGTGCCGGCCATGATCGCCGGCGAAATCGACGTGTCCGCCAGCGCGCTGGAAGCGGCCATCACGGGCCGCGCCACGGGCTTGCCCGTGTACCTGGTGGGCGGCTTCGCCAAAGGCGGCGTGCAGATCGTCGGGCGTCCCGACCTGAACATCAAGGATATTGCTGGCCTGAAAGGCAAGAAAGTCGGCGTCACGCGCGGCGGCCCGCAGGAAATCCTGCTGTTTGCCGAATTGACCAAGGCCAAGCTGACCTGGTCCGACAAGCCGGGCAAGGACGTGCAGATCCTGTACATGGGCTACCCTGACCTGAACCAGGCGCTGCTGACCAAGGATATCGACGTCATGAGCCAGTCCGAACCGTACTCGACGCAGGCCATCCACAAGAAGTACGGCGCGGCCATCATCAAACCGTATGACACGCCGCTGGGCGAGCCCGTGCGCGCCCTCGTGATGACGGAAAAGATGTACAAAGAAAAGCCGGCCGTGGCCCAGCGCTTCATGGATTGCTTCGTCGCCGCCACGCGGGCGTTTTTGGCCGACCCGAAACTGGCGGAAAAATACGTGCGCGAATCGATGTTCAAGAACCAGATCACGACCGAGGATTACCGCGATGCCATCGACAACGCCATCTTCACGGAAGACATCACGCAAAGCCACGTGCAGCTGACCACCGACTACATGGTGAAATTCGGCGTGGGCCGCATGGCCAAGGCGCCTGCCGCCAAGGATTGGGTCAAGCTGGACCTGCTGGAAAAAGCCAAGAAGTCCTATGTCCCACGCTAACCACGGCCACGCTAATCTGAAAGTATCACAATGAATATGCAAATGATGAAACGCTTCGCGCACGGCGCCGCCGTGCCCGTCGCCGTGCTGCTGTTGTGGCAAGCCATGTCGACCTTCGGCTGGATCAACCCGCAGATCCTGCCCTCGCCCGTGGCCGTGCTGGTGAAGTGGTATGAATACCTGATGCCGATGCAAGCGTACACGCCCGAAGCGGGCAACTACCTGGTGTGGATGTTCTCCGGCGAATTGCCGCATGACGCCTGGGCCAGCCTGTCGCGCGTGCTGGGCGGCTTCGCCATCGGCGCCGGCCTGGCCTTGCCGCTTGGCTTGCTGATGGGTACCAACAAGACCATCTATAAACTGTTCGACCCGCTGGTACAGGTGCTGCGCCCGATTCCGCCCATCGCCTACATTCCGTTGGCCATTTTGTGGTTCGGCCTGGGCAACCCACCCGCCTTCTTCCTGATCAGCATCGGTTCCTTCTTCCCCGTGCTGATGAATACCATCGCCGGCGTGCGCCAGGTCGACGGCATTTATATCCGCGCCGCGCGCAACCTGGGCGCCAGCCAGATGACCATGTTCCGCCGCGTCATCTTGCCGGCCGCCACGCCGTATATCCTGGCCGGCGCGCGCATCGGCATGGGCACGGCCTTCATCGTCGTGATCGTGGCCGAAATGATCGCCGTCAATAGCGGCCTCGGTTTCCGCATCCTCGAAGCGCGCGAGTATTTCTGGTCTGACAAGATTATCGCCGGCATGTTTACCATCGGCCTGTTCGGCCTGGCCATCGACATGGCCATGAATGCCCTGAATAATCATTTGCTGCAGTGGCACCGCGGCCTGGAACACTGAGAGGAACGGCCATGACCACGATCAATATCAATGCAGTCAATAAAATCTTCACCACGGGCGGCGCGGACGTCATCGCCCTGAAGGACATCAACCTGGAAATCGCCAGCGGCGAGTTCATCTGCCTGCTGGGGCCGTCCGGCTGCGGCAAGTCGACCTTGCTCAACGCCATCGCCGGTTTTTCGCAGCCGACGTCGGGCCAGATCCTGGCCGGCGGCAAGCTGATCAGCGAGCCCGGCCCCGACCGCGGCATGGTGTTCCAGGAATACGCGCTGTTCCCATGGATGACGATTGAAAGCAATATCGCTTTCGGCCTGGAAATCGCCGGCAAGACGCCGGCCGAGATCAAGGAACGGGTCGACATGCTGCTGAGTATGCTGGGCTTGACGGAATTCCGCGCCCGCTACCCGAAAGACTTGTCCGGCGGCATGCGCCAGCGCGTGGCGATTGCCCGCGTGCTGGCCCTCGATTCGCCGATCATGCTGATGGATGAACCGTTCGGCGCGCTGGACGCATTGACGCGGCGCAACCTGCAAGACGAATTGCTGAAAATCTGGAAAGTCTTCGGCACCACCATCGTGTTTGTGACGCACTCGATCGAGGAATCGATCTACCTGGCCGACCGCACCATCGTCATGACCTACCGTCCCGGCACCATCAAGCGCGACGTGGCCATCGAACTGCCCCGCCCGCGCGACCCGAGCGACCCCGAGTTCAACCGCCTGAAACGCATGCTGGGCGAGATGGTGATGGAAGAGCAACAAAGGCATCATAATGCGGAGACGATGGCAAGTACGGCAGACTAAGTAATGGGGTCAGACCCGGCGGGTCTGACCCCAGATTGCCCACACACGGGCATAAACATACACACGGAGCACCATGGCATTCGGCAAATGGCCCCTGAGACAGCTGCTGGCCGTGGGCTCGCTGGTCGTGCTGACGTGGGCCTCGTATGCCTGGGTCAAGCAGCGCCAGCTCGATGAATTGCACCGCACGCTAGATTCGCGCGCGGAACTGTATGCGGCGTCCATCGGCGGCGCCCTGAACAAATACGAATTCCTGCCCCTGGCCGTGGCCCAGAGCGATGCCGTGGCGCAATTGCTGGAGCAGCCCAGCGCCGATAAAGTCACGCAGATCAATGCCTACCTGGTCGACATGAACCGCCGCGCGGGCGCCTTTGCCGTCTACGTGCTCGACGACAAGGGCACGACCCTGGCATCGAGCAACTGGCAAGACCGCAGCTCCTACGTGGGCGTCAATTACGGCTTCCGCCCGTATTTCAAGAACGCCATTGCGGGCGGCATCGGCCGCTTCTACGGCATCGGCTTTTCCACCTTCGAAGCCGGCTACTTCATTTCGCAGCCCGTGCAGCGCGACGGACGCATCCTCGGCATCGTCGCCGCCAAGGTCAACCTGGACTGGATCGAGCAATCGTGGCGCACGCCGGGCGCGGGCGAACAGATCTGGGTCAAGGATGCGAATGGCGTGATCATCCTGGCCACCACCCCCGCCTTCAAGTTCAAGACCCTGGCGCCTTTGTCGCCGGCCGCCAAGAAAGACATCAGCGAACAGCGCCAGTTCCTGCAAGAAAATCTGCCCATCCTGCCGCACAAGGTGCAGCGCCAGTTCGCCGATGGCGCCAGCGTGATGACGCTGGAACGCCCGCAGACGAATGACTCCCCCGCCCTGTCCGGCAGTGCCGACAAGGTGAGCTATCTGGCCGTGAACCGCGCGCTGGGCCCGCTGCAATGGCAAATTACCGTGCTGGCCGAGCTCGACCAGGTCGATGAGGCGGCGCGCAACGCGGCCATCGCCGCCGCGCTGGGCTGGGCCTTGCTGCTGCTGGCCCTGATGTATGCGCGCCAGCGCCGGCGCCGCATCGCCGACAAGCTCAATGCGCAGCAGACGCTGGCCCGTGCCTATGAACAGCTGGAAATCAAGGTCGAGCAGCGCACGGCCGACCTCGTCCACGCGAACGGCCGCCTGCAGGCGGAAGTGGCCGAGCGCGAGCGGGCCGAGCAGACCTTGCGCTACGCCCAGGCGGAACTGGTGCAAAGCGGCAAGCTGGCGGCCATCGGCCAGATGGCGGCCGGCGTCACGCACGAGCTGAACCAGCCGCTGGCCGCCCTGCAGACGTTTTCCGACAATGCCAAGGTCTTTTTGGCACGCGGCCAGATCGACGACGCGCTCGACAACCTGTCGACCATTTCCGACCTCGTCAAGCGCCTCGGCTACGTGACCTCGCAATTGAAAGGCTTTGCGCGGCGCAGCGACGATGCGCGCAAGCCCGTCAGCGTGCGCCAGGCGTTTGCGCAAACCATGCTGCAAATCCGCACGCGCAAGGGCTCGCAGCGCCTGACCCTGCATGAAAGCTGGCTTGAGGACGACATCATCGTGCTGTGCAACGCCATCGGCCTGGAGCAAGTGTTCACAAACCTGATCACGAACGCCATGGATGCCGTGCCGGAAGGCGAGCCCGTGCAAATCTGGTTTCAGGTGCGGCGCGAAGGCGGCCTCGCCGTGTTGCATATCACCGATAATGGCCCCGGCATCCCGCTGGCCTCGCTCGACAAGATCTTCGACCCCTTCTATACCACCAAGGAACACGGGCTGGGCTTGGGATTGTCGATCAGCGCTGGCATACTGCGCGCGGCCGGCAGCGCCCTGGCCGTGCGCAACCGCAGCGCGCAGGAAGGGGGCGGCGCACAATTTACCATCACCCTGAGCTGTGCCCCGGGGGAGAATAAGATAGAGACGAAGGAATAGGGAATGCACGAGAATAATTTTGAAGGCATGCAAGTGCTGCTGGTGGAAGACGATGCCGTCGTGCGCAAGGGCGCCCGGCAATCGCTGGAACTGGCGGGCTTGCAAGTGACGGCCGTCGCCACGGCCGAGGAAGCGCTGCCTTACCTGGTGCCCGAATTTGCCGGTATTTTATTGAGCGATATCAAGCTGCCGGGCATGGATGGCTTGAAACTGCTCGATATCGCCGTGGCACAGGATGCCAGCCTGCCCGTGATCCTCGTCACGGGCCATGGCGACGTGTCGATGGCCGTGGGCGCCATGCGCCGTGGCGCCTACGATTTCATCGAAAAACCGTTTTCCGCCGACTTGCTGGTGGAAGTGTGCCGCCGCGCCCTGGATAAACGCCACCTGGTGCTGGAAAACATGAACTTGCGCCGCCAACTGGAACAGCGGGTCGGCATCGAGGCGCGCATCGTGGGCCGCAGCGCGGCCATGGCCAAGGTGCGCCAGCTGGTGCTGAACCTGGCGCCGAAATCGGCCGACATCATCATCCTCGGTGAAACGGGCACCGGCAAGGAACTCGTCGCGCGCTGCCTGCACGACTTCAGCGAGCGGCGCGACCACCCCTTCGTGGCGATCAACTGCGGCGCCCTGCCCGAATCGATCTTCGAATCGGAACTGTTCGGCCACGAGGAAGGCGCGTTTACGGGCGCGCAGCGCCAGCGCATCGGCAAGATCGAGTACGCGAACGGCGGCACCCTGTTCCTCGACGAAATCGAAAGCATGCCGCTGGCCCTGCAGGTGAAACTGCTACGCGTGCTGCAGGAGCGGCAAGTCGAGCGTCTCGGTTCCAACAAATTGATATCCGTCAATTTCCGCGTCATCGCCGCCGCCAAGGAAGACTTGAATGTGCTGGCCGAGCAGGGGAAATTCCGGCCCGACCTGTATTACCGGCTGAACGTGGCCAGCCTCACGCTGCCCGCGCTGCGCAACCGGCGCGAGGATATCCCCCTGCTGTTCGAATTTTTCGTGCTGCAGGCGGCCCTGCGCTATGGCCAGCCGGCCGCGCTCGTCAGCGGCGAACTGATCGCATCCCTGATGGCGCAGCGCTGGGCCGGCAATGTGCGCGAACTGCACAATGTGGCCGACCGCTTCGTGCTGGGCCTGCTCGACGACACCCTGAGTCCCGCCGGCTGCCGCGAAGCGTCGCTGGCGGAACAGGTGGACACCTTCGAGATTTCCATCATCGAGGAAGCCTTGCGCCGACACAATGGCAACGTCATCGACGCGGCCGCCGCGCTGAATATCCCGAAGAAAACCCTGTACGACAAGCTCAAGCGATTTGACATCTCGACGGAGCAGTTCCGCTAAGGCCTGCGCCACGGCCAGCCATCCCCCCACATCGGGTGGCGGCGGATTCCTACTTGCGGGCCAGCCCGCGCGTGGCAGAATCGGTACTCCACTTCATCCGAAGGAGTTCCCATGAAACCATCCGCATTCATGCTCGCGGCCATGCTGCTGGGCAGCGCAGCCGTCCTGGCGCAGGCGCAATCGACCGGCAATAGCAATACCACGTCGAATAACACGGGCAATACCGACACGGCGACACAGCAAAATCCGCAAGTGAACCAGAATGACAAGGCCAAGCCGCGCAAGCACGACAAGAAGCAGGCGAAGAAATCGGGAAAATCGCGCAACCATGACACGACGGGGCAATCGACCAGCGGCACGAATTCGGGTGGCGGCGCCCCTGACAGCGCCGGCCAGTCCGCAGCTAACGCCACGCGCAGCGGCACGCAAGACATGAATGGCAATACGGGTGGCACGGTTCCCCCGGGCACGACAGGTACCACAGGCAATACGGGCACGCCGGGCAACGCTGGCAATACTGGCAACACCGGCAACACCGGCGTGGTGCCGCCGCGTCCGCCGGGCCGCTAAGCGCGGGCAGTCCGCCCCGGCCATGACGGCGCTGCAAGCCATGCTGCTTCTGCACGGGCTGCTGGGCGGAGCTGACGTGCTGCTCAACCACGAGTTGCTCGTGCGCTTGCCGTCGCGTCCCGGCGCGGCGGCCGAGCAGCGCCTGCACAGCTTGCGCGAAGCCATCTTCGGCCTGCTGTTTCCCTCGCTGGGCCTGTTTGCCTGGCAGGGCTGGCTGGCCTGGTGGCCGGCATTGCTGCTGTTGGCGGAAATCGGCGTTTCGCTGCGCGACACGGTCGTGGAAGGCCGCACGCGCCGCCTGCCCCTGCCCGAGCAGATCCTGCACGTTTTGCTGTTCATCAACCTGGGCGTGATCGCCACCCTGCTGCTGCAGGCGCTGCCCGGCTGGCTTGGCCTGCCATCGGGCGTGCATGCGCTGCCTGCGGACGGCCCCGGCAGCTGGCTGGCGGCCATGGGCGCCATATCGCTGGCATGGAGCATGCGCGATGCCCTGGGCGCCCGGCGCCTGCGCCTGCGCGCGAGCGGCGCAAGAGCGGCTTGAACATTGGCAATACGCCCACACAAGGATGAGGCGTAATCCTACTTGCGCGCACGGGTCCGCGTGTGACAATGCATTCTCGACAGCGGTATCCACCGCCCTCTCACTCTCTTGCACAGGAAGACGCACCATGAAAACCGCCGCTCTCTTGCTGGCCGCCACCCTGATGACCATCGGCGGCGCCTGGGTGCAAGCCCAGTCGACGACGAACGTCAACCAGACGGGCAACCACACCAACAATGCCAACGATCCGGGCCAGCAATCGGACCAATCCGACAAGCTCGACAACAAGGGCAGGCTGATCCACGACGCCAAGCCCGCCAAAACGCGCACGGACAAGCGCACGCGGCGCGGCAAGCCGACGGCGCCGCCAGCGTCCACACGCGCTGTGCCCAGCATCCCCGTCGCCCCTGCGAAATAGGGTCAGCGCTGCGCCACATTGCTCCAAGGCACGCTATCATCACGCCTTTACAAGATAGCCGGGATGACAATGAAAGCAGCATGGCAAGTGTTGGTGGCGGCAGCCGTATTGGCGGCCGCAGGCGTACAGGCGGCGCCGACGGTCGGCGAGTGCATGGAACTGACGACGGGTGTCAAGTTCAGCAAGAACAATGGCGACGCGCAAGTCAACGTCGAGGAAGTCTTCGAAGGCAAGAAACTCAAGGGCATCCAGCTGATCCTCGACGGCGGCGTCTTGCTGGCCACGTCCTACCAGGACATCCGCGACGGCCAGGTCTTCCTGACGGGCACGGTCCATTACAACGAAGACGGCACAGTGCGCAGCAAGAACGTCTACGCGCCGCAGTCCGCCATCCCCGCCAAAATGCGCCCGGGCCAGGAAGTGCGCGTGCAATTCACGGACACGCAAACGAGCACCCACTACCCGCTGGCGGGCCTGTCCGACAAGATCACCACCTCCACGCGCACGGACCAGCGCGATTTCTCGATCACCTTCCTGGGCTGGGAACGCCTGGAACTGGGCGGGCGCCGCTTCCCCGACGCCTGCAAGTTCGAACTGCACGATGTGGGCGGCAAAAGCAAGGGCAAGAGCGGCGAATACGTCTGGTATGCGCAGGGTTTCGGTGTGATCATGACGGACAAGCTGGACCAGGATGGCGACGTGCAGCCCGCGTACCGCATCGCGCTGACGAAGATCATCAGCGCGCCGTAAGACCGCATTCTTTCCCGCAAAGTTTGCGTAAGCGCAACTAATCCGCCATCGCGCCTCTCTACACTGTCCTGACTGGTCAGCATGGAGCGGCGATGGCGTATCCCAAACTTCCCTACACCAGCGGCAAGAGCACCGCCCTGCTCCAGTGCGGCCGCTTAAACGACGCCATCGTGCGCATCCGCCCTGAGCTGCCCGGCAACGTCATCGTCATCCATGGCGTCAACGACGTAGGCACCAGTTTCGGCGCCGTGGAAAAGGGTTTATGCCAGGGACTCGATGCACGCATGTATGGCGGCGGCCACGTGTTCATGCCAGCCGCCTACCGCATGCCGCAGGCGTCCGACAAGAAGGAAGCCCTGGCCGACCCGGACGACGTGTTTTTCAAGCGCCAGCCTGATGAGACCACGTACAGCCCGGTGATCCCGTTTTACTGGGGCTTTCGCGAACGCAGCAACGCGAGCAAAATGGTCAACGGCCAGAACACGGACCGCTACGGCAACCGTCTGGACAAGGACATGTCGAAGAACGGCGGCCCGTTCGGCAATGCCACCAACACCCTGCCCGACATGTGGAACAAGGGGCTGTTCTCACCCTACGACGTGGGCGGCGACCCCGTGCGCCCGTTGAAGACGGCGCCGGGGCGCATGTACATGGTACTGGCCGCCAAGCGCCTGGCAGCCCTCATCGCCATGATCCGCGATTACGACAGCAACGACGTGGTCTCCATCGTCGCGCACAGCCAGGGCTGTTTGATCTCGCTGCTGGCGCAGGCCTTCCTGCTCGACGAGGGCAAGCGGCCCGCCGACACCTTGATCCTCACGCATCCTCCCTACAGCCTGGTGGAGGACACCACGATGTTCTTCGGCGCGGCGGAAGCTAGCCGCATCTTCGGCGGCGGCCGGGATGCGGTGATGGAGGAGCAATACGATGCCATCGACAACCGCCAGACCCTGCATGCGCGCCTGCAGACGCTGGTGCAGATCGTGCAGGGCGTGGTGGCAAAAAAGCATGCCAGTCCCGCCTTTGCGCAGATCAAGGATCACGCCGTCTGCCATGGCATGGCGGGCGCGACATGGCGGGCGGAAGCGGACCGCGACAACCGGGGTAAGGTCTACCTGTACTTCTGCCCCGAAGATATGACGGTAGCGCTGGACAATATGCAGGGCATCGGCTGGCAAGGCATACCCGACTACATCGACGGCCATCGTCTGTCCAAGACCAAGGGCAAGACGGACAAAAGTATCTGGGGCGACGGCCCCACCTGCTGGGAAAAGGAATTCCAGCGCCGGCAACCGCTGGCGGAACTGGGCAAGGGATTTTACCAGCGTGTCTTTACCAACAAGCAACGTCCCGATGCGACTGGAAAGAACAACGGTCCGGTGCTGGTGGGCCAGCCGCCGCACGACTTCGCCCTGCGCCTGGAAGGCGAGGACGATCACGCCCATGTGGCCGGCGCCAATCGTGGCCATCGCGGCAGCCATGCCGAGGCACCATGGCCGCCCGTCAAACCCGGCAAATGGAATATCTTTTCAACGGAACCAGGCCGGCGTGAAGGCTTGCGCACGATCAATGGCGAAGCGCTGCGCGCGCCCAGGGCGGCCGTGCTGGACGGCGGCGAGATCCGCCCTGGGCAATTCCCGAAGGATTCCGACCAGGCCAAGCTGCCGCGCGACCAGCAAGGACCGTGCGAAGAAGTCGACCCCATCGATGCAGCCATCGCGGTGACCAGCACGAAAGGTTTGCGGATGCGCAAGCAGGAAATCATCGCCGACCCGCGGCCGAAGCAGCATCGCATCCCCGAATTCGGTGCCGGCATGTTCGGCGCGGGCGAGCGCGAGCAGGTGGAAAAAGCCCTGAACCTGGGCAAGGAAGCGGGCGACCAATGCAGGATAGACCGCGTTTCGCGCCATCCGGGCAGTGGCGACAAGCTGATTGTCGACCGCGAAGAGACCCCGAATGAGGCGCGCAAGCGCTGGCAGAACGAGGTCAGCCCCAAATCCTTCCACGGCGCCATCATCGGCAACGCGGAAAACCACCGCAACGTGACGGCGTATGACGTGGCCATCGGCAGCGGGAAGGCGAGCAGCGATCCGCAGTTTTATCAGTATTTGTGTGCGGTGGCGGATTGGCGGCTGCAAAACGACAAAAAAAATCCTATAAGAAAATCCATCCTGAGATGGGAGGATTTCATGAAAAAATTTGCAATCTATTGGGCTGCAGAACCTCTACAACGCAAGCAAATCATTGAAGGTAATGCACATTACTACAGTTCGGGAGACTTACCTGCCTTTGTGCCCGCACTGCAAGCAGGCCTGCCGTCTACCGTCGTTTGTGAAACAGTGAATGGCAGGCGTACCGAATCGGTCGTCACTCCTTTTGTACATAAAGCCAGCGATGACATTCCAAGATGAAAAAATTTTTCCCAAACTTGCTCTCTCCCTTCTGCGTAACCCTCGCATTGATGACTCTGCTATTGCTTGGGTTTGTATTGATCAGTCCTACTTATTTACAGGAGTCCACGATGAGCAGCAAAATATGGCGCCACCTGCAATGGCTGTTGCTGATCCCGCCCATCGTCGCGGCTACATTGCTCGGTTCTCGCTGGCTGCATTCGTCCAAGCCTGTGGCCGTCGCACAGCCGCAAGTGCAACAGGCGGCGCCCAGCGAACAGGACAAGCGGGAATATGTGCTGGAAGTCATCGGTCTCGGCGTCACTCTGGACAAGTATCGCCAAGGCAAGCTGTGGGAAGTGCTGCAGCAGGGAAATGCCTATGCCAGCATCCGTGAACAGGACAAGGAAAAATACACCTGGGATGCCATGCAGAGAGCTGGGATAGCAGGTGGCCGCGGCGGTGACACGCTGGAAAATGGGGCAAGGGACATTCCCATGTATTTTGGCGTGCCCGTTTTCAATGCCGAACCACCAATCTTTAATTCGCACATGCTGGACAGCCCCGACTCGCCGGCCATAGGTCTGGCCGGTGGCGCTGCGTCATCCGGCCTGCACTGGCATCTGTTCGCCAGTGGTCCGCGCCGCCTCAGTGAACATCCGGACCGCATACTGGAAGACGTGTTCGCCTTTTTTGACGCCAACCCTGACGTACCGTACATCGTGCTCAATTCCGAGGACAGCATGCCCACGCGCGACCTGTACAGCCCGGACAACTCGCCACCGCTTACAAGAGACGGCCGCTACATCCCCGAAATGCCCGACGCCTCCGCCCTGTTCGTGCTGGCCCGGCGCGAACGCATCGATGCCGTACGCAAGTTTGCGTATGACGATGCGCCGCCAGAGGACAGCGTCGACGATTTGAATACCTACGGCGTGGCGCGGCGCTTGTATCTGGCCTACTATGATTTGATGGGAACCGTGCCACAGGCACGCCTGGAAACTGATCCCACAGCCATCACCCGGCGCCAGCCCAGCATCGCCGAATGGCTGCCCGTCGCCGCGCAATTCGCCCGGCGTCCCGACATCCGCGGCACGGGCAGCTTCAGCATGCTCGACAGGCTCCAGCACAAGACTTATCACCCGCCGAAAGAGTGGCAGCCCACGCCCTGGTTTCCCCTGCCGTTTAACAAGGAACAGCTGGCGCAGCTGGACCGCCTGCCCACCTTCGGCTTCATCCACCGGCCCACTTTTATCAAGTTGACGGATGAACACGGCAAGCCGCTGACGCGGCGCGACCAGCGCGAACGCGCCCTGCAGGCGGGCTGGCGGCAAGCCTTGCACAGCTTGCCGGAAACCGAACGTCCCGCCGCACCGGCACGCCTCGTCGCCGCCACGGGCGGCAATCAGGCGCAGCTGGTGGCGCTGCACAAGACCTTGCTGAAACATGCGGAAGATGGCGGCACGGAACTCGACAGCGGCAACACGGCGCAATGGATAGACACGGACCGGCGGCTGGGCAACACGGGCGCGGCCACCCTGTTCGTACAGATGGCCATAGCCGTGATGGGCAGCTACCGCGATGGCGGCGTCAGCGCCGTGGTGAATTTGCGCAATCCGGACGAGGCGACCATCGTGCTGGTCAGCCCGCCATCGGACGAAAAACGCCGCACGCAGCAGCATCCGCACGGCGGCGATGTGCTGCGGCACTACGTCACGCCGGCCATCGATCCGGCGAATTATCCATCGAACTGATTATTTTTCCTGTGCGGCAAGCTGCGCCAAGGCATTCCCCCGCACCTGGAACGCCACCCGCGCCACCGTCTTGCCAACGTCGTCGACGAGGGCCAGCGCATGCTTGCCCGGCACGGGGCGCCAGCTGATGCTCTCGGCTGCACCGCCCATATCTTTGCCGTCGAGCACCCAGCGCAAGCCGTGGCTGCCTTGCGCCTGGAAGAACACGCGCTGCAGGGCGGGCGGGATGTCGGGGTCGATGGCGAGGATGCTGTCCTCGGCCGGATACACGATGGCGGGCGGCTTCACGGTGTCGCCCAGCACGGCGATGACGGGACTTTCCGTGCCGGCAATAAACCATTCGCGACGCGGCGCTTCCAGTGCGGGTTGGTACGCCACCATTTGCTGCAGCACGCCGGGCGGCGCTTTCGGTGCATGGCTGGGCACGTTCTTGTGCAGATAATCCATGACGTCGCGCCACACGGGCGCGGCGCCCGTCACGCCCGACACGTCCCACATGGGCTTGCCGTCGAAGTTGCCCACCCAGACGCCCACCGTGTAGCGCTCCGAGTAACCCATGCACCAGTTGTCGCGCATATCCTTGCTCGTGCCTGTCTTGACGGCGCTCCAGAAATTCGTCCCCAGCTCGTTGCGCAAGCCAAAGGTCATGCTGCGCGCGGCGCGGTCCGCCAGGATGTCGCCGACGATGAAGGCGGCGCCCGCCTCCATCACACGGCGTTTGTCCTTGCCAGCCTGCCCCGGCTGCAGGCTGGCGGTGCTGTAGGTACCGCCATTGGCCAGCGCGCGGTAGGCGTTGGCCAGTTCCAGCAAGGTCACTTCCGACGAGCCCAGCGCCAGCGAGGGGCCGTAGTATTCGGCCGGTTCCGTCAGGCTCGACAGGCCCACGTCCTTGAGGCGGTTGTAAAAGCCGTCCTGTCCCGTCAGCAGCACCGTGCGCACGGCGGGAATGTTGAGGGAACTGGCCAGGCTGGTGCGGGCGCTGACGTAGCCCTTGAAATTGCGGTCGTAGTTTTGCGGCGCATACATGCCGGACGCCGTGGCGACGTCCAGCGGCGAGTCGTCCATGACGGAGGCGGCCGTCATCAGACGGCGCTCGATGGCCAGTTCATATAAAAACGGTTTCAAGGTGGAACCGGCCTGGCGCAGAGCCGTCACCCCATCGACATGGCTGCCGCCCGCATTGCCGACATAGGCGAGGATCTCGCCGCTGCGGTTATCGAGCACGATGATGGCGCCGTCGTTGACATTGCGCTCGCGCAAAGATCCCAGTTGCTGGCGCAGGTTTTCCTGTGCGAAGCGTTGCAAGGGACCATCGAGCGTGCTGGCGACCTGGGCGCCCGGCTGCTTCAGCAGTTGCTGCGCCACTTGCGGCGCCGGCGCCAGCTCCGCATACAGCGCATTGCGCTGCAAGGCCGTCTGCACGCGCTGGCCGATCAGCTGGCAGCTGCTGTCCATGCGCCATTCCTTTGCCAGCGCGCAGGCACGGCGCGTGACGGTGGCCGGCGGCGCATTCGGCGAGCGCACCAGGCTGGCCAGGATGATGCCATCCGTCTGGTTCAGGCCCGACGGCGCCTTGCCGAACAGGCTGTACGAGGCGGAGGCGATACCTTGCAGTTCGCCGCGGAACGACACGAGGTTCAGGTACGCCTCGAAAATCTGCGCCTTGCTCCAGCTGTCTTCGATCGCCTTGGCGGCGCGCATCTGGTCCCATTTCTGGCGCAGGCTGCGGCCGCCCGCTTGCGCCTGCAAGTCCGCATCGAGCTGGCCCGCCAGCTGCATGGTGATGGTCGAGGCGCCGCGGGGTTTCTTGGAAAACAGATTGTCCCAGGCGGCCGTGGCCAGCGCGGACACATCCACGCCGCCATGGCGCATGAAGCGCTGGTCTTCCGCCAGCAGCACGGCCTGCTGCACGGCGGGAGAAATATCGGCCAGCGGCACCCACGGCAGGCGCCGTACCTTCATGTCCACGCGTAACGATTGCAACGGTGCGCCGCTGCGGTCCAGCAACTGCGCTTCGGAACTGCGGTAGGCGGCCTGCACCTGGGCCGGCGTCAGGACCGCCTCGGCGAAGACCGGGCTGGCAAACAGGCCGCCCATGATAAAAATCAAACTCTTCACTGCCCCACCTTCACATTCGCATTCGGCGCTTCGCCAAACATCTCGGGCGAATACATGGCCTCAATACGCGTGGCCGGCAGGCTGAAATCCCCGGCATTGTTCAGGCGCACCGTGTATTCCACGCTCCAGTTACCTTTCGGCACGAAGGCATAGTAGGCGCGGAAAGCGTCAAACGCCCGTTCCTCGAACGTGGGCCAGACCCAGCCCGTGGATTTTTCGCCGGCCGTCAGCAGCTGCGAGTCGCGCCCCAGTCCATTGCCCAGCACCGTGGCGCTGGCCGGTATCGGGTCGTCGACCACTACCCAGCTCATGTCCGCCTGCGCCGACAACTCCAGGCGCACGCGGTAGACGTCGCCGCGCGACCATTGGCCGGTGGTTTTCTGTTCCACCGGCGTTACGGTTTTCTTGATCGTGTAGCCGCTGGACACGGGCGCCTGGAGCGGAATGGCCGCCAGACTTTGCACGGTGGCCCACGGCTTGCCCATGCCGCTGTGTGCCAGGCCCAGGGTATCCGTGCCCGTCGGCCACGCCTGCAGCACGGGGCCGACTTTCGCCGCGCCATTCCACACGAGCGCTTGCGTATCGCCGCCCAGTTTGACGGCACTGGCGCCCGTCACCGGCGTCGACTCGAATTTAGCCGAGAATTTGGCGATGGCCAGGGTGCCCCAGGCGTTGGCCACCGTGGTATCCCAGCGGCCCTTTTTCTGGCGCCCCATGCTGCCGCGCACCAGGCGGCCGATGTCGTCCTTCCACGCCGGGTCGTCCATCACGGCCAGTAATAAACGGTTGGCGTTGACGTCGCCGGACACCATCAGCCACCACCAGTTATCCTTGCGCTCGGTGGAAAAGCCCATGGTGGTGCCCTGGAAATTCAGGCGCGAACGCAAAATCTGCTGCGCCTCGGCAAGCAGCGCATCGCGGCGCGCCAGGCCAGGCGTGCGTTGCAGCAGCAAGCTCCAGTCGATGACGGCGGAGGTCGGCCACAGGTTCGGGCTGATGCTGATGCTCTCGAGCGCATCGGGCGGCACCTTGTTCGAACGCGACAGCGCTTCCAGCGCGGCCAGCTTGCGCACGGCCAGGTCGGTCGTGGCCAGCGCGGAACGGCGCACGATCTTGCCCTGCACGAAGGCCGTCAAGGCTGCTTCCATGCGGTTCTTCGTCTGCTCGGGAATCGCATAGCCCGCTTCCCTGGTGGCCGACAGCACGTAGGCCGTCAGGCTGTCGCTGCCCTGCTCCATGATGGGGAAATATTTCAGCAAGCCGTCGCCGTCCAGGTAGGCGGGCAGGCTGGCGGCCAGCTTGTTCCACGCGTCCTGGTCTTGCAGGGCGATGGCCTTCGACGTGTTTTGCTCGAAGCAGGTGTACGGGTAGGCGGCCATGTACTCGCGCACGCCGGGCAGCTCGCCGCCCAACTTGGCGACAAAGCTCGTCTGCAGGCCGCCCCGGCCCGGCAAAGCGCCGGCCGGCATTTGCACGGACATATTGACGGGTTTGTCGATCTGCATCAAGGTGGCCTGGTACGTGCGCACGGGCGTGGCCTGGCCGACTTTTTGCGTGATTTTCAGTTTATCGGAGGTGTTGCCAAGCCCGCTACCCGCCTTGGCGCTGATCTCCCACACGACAGTTGGCGCGCCAAGCGGCACCTGGTAATCCCAGCCCGTCTCCCGCGCTTCGCCCGCCGCCAACGTCAAACTCTGGCGCGGCAAGGCCTTGCCAGCCGCCGTGGCATTGAGGTCCACGTTCAAGGAGGCGGCCGAGGTGTTGCGCACCGTAAAGCCCGCGCGCAACTGGTCGCCTTCGCGCACGAGGGACGGCAAGCCCGACATCAAAATCAAGTCTTGCGAGCTGCGGATATCCGTGCTGCCCGTGCCGAACAATTCCTTGCCCGCGCTGGCAATCGCAACGATGCGGAATCCCGTCAAGGAATCGTTGAGCGGCACCTGCACCGTCGCTTCGCCCTTGGCGTCGAGCTTGACGGTGCCCTTCCAGAACAGCAAGGTATCGAACAGCTCGCGGCTGGCGCCCTTGCCGCCGCCCCCGCCGGCCGGAAACGCCTTGCGGCCGAAATGGCGCTTGCCGATCACCTGCATCTGCGCCGTCGCCGTTTCCACCTGCAAGCTGCGCTGCGCCATCATGGTATCGAGCAACTTCCAGCTATCGTTGGGCATCAGCTCCAGCAAGCCCGTGTCGACGGCCGCCAGCGCCACTTCGGCACCGGCCGGCAGCG
This sequence comes from Janthinobacterium sp. HH106, assembly GCF_001758725.1. Classification (NCBI taxonomy): domain Bacteria; kingdom Pseudomonadati; phylum Pseudomonadota; class Betaproteobacteria; order Burkholderiales; family Oxalobacteraceae; genus Janthinobacterium; species Janthinobacterium sp. HH106. The sequence continues at coordinate 121,826 of NZ_LRIC01000056.1, forward strand.
GTTTTCCGTCAGCGCGGCGCACGCGCACGGACACTTCCGCCTTGTCGCGCGTTTTATATACTTCCTTGTCGGACACGACCATGACGTTCAGTTCATGCGCCTGCCAGCCCACGTTCAGCGGCGCGATGCCCATCTTGTAGGCCGGCTTGCCCAGGTCGACCAGCGCCGTCGGCTGCACGCCATCGACCCGGCCCCGCACGACAAACACGGAGACATACACATTCGGTGCGTAATTCGATTTGACCGGGATGTTCACCACAGGTTCCCGGCCGTTCAACTGGCGCACATAGGTGTCGAGGATGCCTTCGCGCTCGACCGTGATCAGGGCCGTGCCCGAACGGAACGGCATGCGCACCTGCAAGCTCGCTTCCTGGCCCGGCTCATAGCGTTTCTTTTCAGGCAAGACGTCGATGCGGTCATTGTCGCTGGCGTTGAACCACCAGTCGCCGCTGCCGGCCACCCAGGTTTCGCGGTTGGCGACGGCCGCATTACCGGCACTGTCCTGCGTGCGGGCGCGCAACACCAGATTGCCGCTGGCGGGCGCCTTCACGTCGCAAGTCAAGAGGCCCTTATTGTCCGTCTTGCCCGAGCACGCTTGGCCCAGCTTGACCACTTCGCTGCTGTTTTCATACGCATAGAAGCCGCCGATCAGGCGCCGGCGGTGCGAATAGCTGTTGCGCTGGAAGAAGTCGACGGCGACCGGGGCGTTCGCCACGGGCTTGCCATTGGTACCGAGCACGGCCACCGTGAACTTGAAGGCATCCTTGCTCAAGGCCCAGGCATCGGGCTTGATGCCGATCACGTAGTTCGACGGCCACAGCGGCACGCGCGTGGCGACGGATGCCGTCTCGCCATTCGCATCCTGGAAAGCCATTTCCGCCACCAGGTCGCGCGGCACGGACAGCTGCGGCAACTGGTCGATGACGATGCGCGCGCCGCCCGCCTTGTCGAGGGTCAAGCTTTGCGTGCGCGCGGCAGCCGCGCCGGCGCCGGCACGCCCGCCATTGCCTTCGTCCTGCCACTCGCCCTCATCGTCGTCGTAGCCCGTGCCCTGCTTCACCAAGCCTTCCTTCACGTCTCCATTGCTGAAGCTGAAATCGGGATAGTCGGCAAACGTCACGCTCTTGTCTTGCAGTACCGTGCGCAGCTTGACGGGCGCGTTGGTGGCGGCGCCGCCGGCCAGATACGTGATTTGCGCATCGAGGGCCAGCTGCTTTGCCTGCACGGCGGGGGCCTTCGGTCCCTGCAGCACGGCTTTCATGGTCGGTACGCGAAACGCTTCCACGCGGAAACTGCCGGACGGGCGGCCCGCCATCGTCACGCTGTATTCGCCCTGCTTGGCGTCGGCGGGGATGAGCCAGTCGCTTTCCGCCGTGCCGCCGGCGGACCAGCGCAGCGGTAATTGATAGTTCTGGTCGCTGCCCTGGTGCGTGATGACGACGGAGGTGGCGCTGCCGGGACCGTTGTTCTTGTCGACCAGGCTCATGCCTTCGGCCGTGTGCTTGCGAATAAAGTGCTTCATGTGCACGGTTTCGCCGGCGCGCAGCAAGGTGCGGTCGAATACCGTGGCCAGCAAGGTGTTGTCGGCGCGCGTGTCATCCGTGGGCAAGTTGAAACGCCAGGCTTCGATGCCGCCCACCCAGTCCGACAGGGTGAACGTCATGTCGCCGCCGCTGCGCGCACTGATAAAGTAGCGGCCATTGTTCTTGCAGCTGGAATTGGCCAGCTCGCCGGGAATGTGCGCCACGCCGTCCGCACCCGTGGCGCCTTGCCACAGCAGCTTGCCGGCGCAGTCGCGCACGGCCACTTGCGCTTTCGCAACAGGCGCGCCCTTGTCCAGCGAGGTCACCCACACGAGCGACGATTGCGCGCCATGCTTGAAGTGGGCGGCCGGGTTCGTCACCAGCGCGGCCGTGCGGATATACGCGGTCGTCGGTTTGCCCAGCAACGCCTTGCCGAGGATGGGGCTGGCCAGCTCGACCACATAAAAGCCCGGCTTCTGCAATGGGATGCCGATCACTTCAAAGGTTTTCCGGCCATCGGGACGCGGCAGGCTGATGGGGCGCGTGCCGGCAGCGCCCGCCAGCACGGATTTGCTCATGTTGCCCGCATACTGGGCGTAAGGCTGCCAGTATTCGCCCCCGTCGCCATTGCCGGCCAGGCGCTGCATCCACTCGATGATGAACTTGTCGTCATTGTCGGGCACGCGCAAGCTGGCGCCCGTGGCGGCAGCCGAGGCTTGCGCGACTTCCTTGCCCGACAGCACAGGCTCGATATTGCGCACGGTGACGGGCAGCAAGCCGTCGCCCTTCGCTTCGATGATGCCGAACGGGGCCGGGAATTTGAGCAGCGGCGGCTGTTCGCCCGTGCGCACCGTCATGGGGAAGCGCGCGCGGTTGAGCAAGGCGCGGCCCGCATCATCCGTCAGTTTCGGCGGCAAGTTCAGCACAAAACTGGCCTGCACGGGAAATGGACCATTGAAGACGGCGCCATACAGGAATTCCGCCTTTTCCTCCTCTTTTGAAATCGTCGGCGCATAGGTCTTGCCGCCGCCCTTCAGGGTCATGGCGCGCACCTGCGCCGCGCTCACGGGCGCGGAAAACTGCACGCGCATGGGCAGGAAGGGAATGCATTGCTCCTTCGGATTGCTGCGCTCGCAGCTGAACTTGGCCGTGAAGTCGGGACGCGTCTTGAACTGCAGGGTTTGCGCCTTGTCCGTGGCGATACCGCCGGCGCTGGCGATGCCCTCGCCCCACACCAGCGACACCTTGGCATTGGCAGGGAAGCTGCGCTTGCATTGCAGCACCGTGACGGGCAGCGCCGGCGCGCCCTTGCTGGCGACGGGCATGCCCACTTTCCAGACCGTGCCCCGCTTCTTGAAGTACACGGTCAGGTAGCGGTCGAGGAAATTCTTGCGCAGGGTCAATACCTGCTCCAGTTCCTTGCCTACAAGCCGCCGCACGGGAATCTTTTCATTGATGCCATCGGCACGGCAATACGCGTTGGCGGCCACGCTGGCCTCGTTCGGCACGGCGTCCAGGCCCAGCACGAAGATCTGGTTTTCGTCGATGTAGGGCTGGCCGTCATACGGTACGGCCTCGACGATGGCCGGGCCGCCCGTGGAAAAGCGGTAGGACGTGCTTCCCTGCAGGGTCTGGCCCGCCAGGTCCTTGAGCCCCGGCTTCAAGGTAAAGCTGCAGGCCACGCCGGCCGGCAAGTCGCGCTCGAAATCGAAGTTCCAGTTGCGTTCGTCGGCCCAGCGCCCCGCGCCCGCCACGACGGCCGGCTCGGCCTTGCCGCAATCGATGGCGAACGGCGCGGGCAAGCCCATGTCGCCGAACGGCACCATCGGCGTGGCGAACTGGGCCCGCACCTGGCGCACGGCCTTGACCGTGCCGCTCGGTGAAAACAGGGACACGCCGCTATCGGCCCAGGCTGGCGCCGCCAGGCCCAGCGACAGCAGCAGGCACAGCGGGCCCAGCTTGCCGGACAGCGGGGAAGTAAGAACACGGGACAGGTCAGGCACGGATGACTCCTTGAGAAAAAGTGGCGGAGCTGGCTGCGGCGCGCAAAAGTTGCCTAGCGGAAGCCCAGAAAAACAACAGAACGCGGCCGGAATACAACATCAATGTATTATTAGTTATCAAGCTCATCATTGTTGCTAATATACAGTGGCATGCAGGTGACAAGTCGTACGATTGCCTGTCGCCGCGGTGCCAGGCAATGACCGTGCTTGTAAAAGTTTCACCAATAAAATTAGTTTTTTTCAACACCAAAATCTTTGTCGTGAATCTGCAACACTATTGATATACCGCAATGCTTTGTGCGCCAGCGCACCGACCACCAGAACCTGCAATCGTATTCTCTAGTCCAACAGCAGTGCATTTATCACAAGAATGCGCACCTGGAAGTGTGGTCTATATCTAGCAATAGCACGTGTAGCAAGATGTGTCTTTGATGCCGTAGAGAAAATCTCTTATCAACGTTGGGAGTTACTTGTGAATAATCTAAAAAAAATCGCCGTTGCCGCCGCAGTCCTGTGCTCCGCCCTCGGCGCACAGGCCCAGGAAATCAATCCCTCCTGGTATATTCAACCTAGCATCAACGCACTCAAGCCAGATTCCGACTTCGCCACGGATAAAACCGGTTATGGCGCAGGCTTGCGTTTCGGTAAGCCTGTTTCCCAGGACTGGGATATCCAGCTGGGCACCACGTATGCCCGTTCCAAGGATGGCGGTCAGCGCTACCAGCAAAATACGCTGGGCGTAGACGGCTTGTACATGTTCTCGCGCAAAGCCTTCCGTCCTTTCCTGCTGGTCGGTGCCGGCATGCAGCGCGACAAGGACACCAGCTTCGCCTTCGGTGAACGCACAAAGAGCTCGCCATACGCGAGCGTGGGCCTGGGTTTCCAGTCCAGCATTACGGAGCAGCTGTCCCTGCAGGCTGACGTGCGCAATGTGCACGGTTTCCTGCGCGGCAATACGTTCGACCCGAGCAGCAAGTCCAACAACTACTACGTCACCGTGGGCTTGAACTACGCGTTCGACAAACCGCCTGCACCGCCGCCACCACCGCCACCGCCGCCAGTACGTGAAGAAGTCGTCGTGGTCGTGCCGCCACCACCACCGCCACCGCCGCCACGCTTTGAAAAAGTGACGATGTCGGCAACGGAACTGTTCGCGTTCGACAGCGCCAAGCTGGGCCCGACGCAAACCAAGCTCGACGAAATCGCACGCGTGCTGAACGCAGCGCCGGACGTCAACAACGTCGTCATCAGTGGTTATGCCGACCGTATCGGTTCGCCCAAGTACAACCTGAAACTGTCGCAGCAGCGCGCTGACGCAGTCAAGGAATACCTGGTCGCGCACGGTGTCGCCGCCAACCGCCTGACGGCTGAAGGCAAGGGTTCGACCAATCCGGTCGTGGAGTGCAACAACAAGAAACGTGCCGACCTGATCAAGTGCCTGGAACCTAACCGCCGCGTTGAAGTGGAACAAATCACCATCGAACGCCGCGTGCAGTAAGCTCGACAGTGGTACGCCACTTGTGAATTAAAAAAAAGGGGCTCGCGCCCCTTTTTTGCATTGAAAGCCATCATGAATTTCTTTACCCGCTATCCCAGACTGGCCGGTCTCGCGCCGTTAAGCAAGCAGATGCGCAGCGTCGTCTACTGCTCCGTCACCGAATGGCTGGAACACCGCGCCTCGAGCAAGGGCGCCGCCCTCGCCTATTACACCCTGTTTTCCATCGCCCCCATCCTCGTACTGGTGATCGCCATCGCCGGCTTTTTCTATGGTCCGGCCGCCGCGCGCGGCGAGCTGATGGGGCAACTGCAGGGCTTGCTGGGCACGCAGGGCGCCGAAGCCATCCAGCTCGTGCTGGCCGGCGCGAAAAACCATGAACAGGGCCGCATCGCCACCCTCATCGCCAGCGCCCTGCTGCTGTTTGGCGCCACCAGCGTATTTGCCGAACTGAAAGCCAGCCTTGATGAAATCTGGCAAGTGCCACCCTTGAAGGAAGCGGGCGCCTGGGACATGGTGCGCACGCGCTTGCTGTCGTTTGGCCTGGTACTGGTGCTGGCCTTCCTGCTGATGGTGTCGCTGGTGGTCAACGCCGCCATGGCCATCCTCGCCAACTTTTGGGAAGGCGTGTGGAAAGACACTGCCGTGCTGTTTACCATCCTGTCGAACCTGATCGGCTTTGCCGTCATCGCCAGCCTGTTTGCCGTCATCTATAAAATGCTGCCGCGCGTGCGCCTGTCCTGGCGCGACGTGCTGATCGGCGCCATCGGCACGGCTTTCATGTTTTCACTGGGGAAATATGCGATTGGTGTGTATATCGGCAATAGCGGCGTGGCCAGCAGCTATGGCGCCGCCGGTTCGCTGGTCGCCCTGCTGCTGTGGGTGTATTACTCGGCGCAAATCTTCTTCCTGGGCGCCGAATTTACACGCCAGTTCGCCTTGCAGCTGGGCAGCATGAAGGATATGCCGAAGACGGAAGACGGCGACGTGCAAGTGAAGATACTGAAACGCCACCAGTCGTAAGGTGTCGTTCCGGATGCAGCAACGGCGCCCGAGGGCGCCGTTTTTCTTGGCGTTGCCGCAAGCTATTCGCCCAGCAGTTCCGCCACCACTTCCATGCCTTGCACGCGCTCGGCGACGACCTTCACCATGACGATGATGGGCACGCCCAGCAGCAATCCCCAGACGCCCCACAGCCAGCCCCAGAACAGCAGGCTGACGAACACGGCAGTAGGATTCATGCGCGCGATACGCCCCGTCATCCAGGTGGTGACAAAGGTGCCCACCAGGGTGGCGATGGCCATCGACGTGCCCGTCACCAGCAAGACCATTTCCAGCGATTCGAACTGCAGGAAGGCGACCAGGCCCGTGGCGATGGTGATGAGCAAGGGGCCGAAATACGGCATGATGTGCAGCAAGCCGGCCACGATGGCCCAGGCGCCCGCGTTTTCCAGCCCGATCACGCGCAGGGCGATCCACATCAGGACGGCCAGCAAGACATTCGTGACGAGCAGCATGAACATATAGTTCTGGATTGAAGTGTTGATGTCTTCCAGGATGTGCACGGTGACCTTCTTGCGGCTCAGCGACGGTCCCGTCAGCTTGACGAGCTTGCGCTTGAAGGTGTCGCCCGACAGCAGCAGGAAGAATACGAGGAAGATGACCATGGTGGCCTGGCTGAGGAAGCCCACCAGGCCCAGCGAACCGGCCCAGACCCAGTCCATGATCTTGAAGTTGGGCGCCTCGGCCGCGGCGGCGCGGCGGTTGTTGCGGCGCGCTTCGGCGCCGGCGGCCACTTGCTCGATTTCATTGGCCACGGCCTGCATCTTCTGGAAGGTGCTGTTCTTGCCGCCCGTATTGGCGGCGATCAGCCGCGACAGTTTATGCGTGGCGGCCGGCAACTCTTCAACGATGGATTCGAATTCGCCCTGCACGCGCTCGACCACGACGATGGAGCCGAACAGGATCAGGGCCGTGACGGCCGTGGCGCCGATGGCGCGCGGCAGGCGCAGCTTTTCCAGCCAGGCGACAACGGGATTGAGGGTGTAGGCAATGAAAATGCCGAAGATGACGGGAATGAGGAATTTCTGTGCCCACTGCAGCGCATAAATAAAGCTGACGGTGGCGATGATGCCCAAGGCCATGCCACGCGCATTGACATGCAGCGGCAAGCGCAAGGTTGAGTCTGGCTGCTCCACGGGCGCGCCGGGAGGTGGCCCGGCAGGCTCGGTGGAGGCAGCCGCCACCGGATCGGGCGGGGTATCTGAAGGCTGGGTATGCATGCGATTCCCGCGACGGTCGGTGGAAGGCCACAGGGCCAGCCGTGAGGCTGGCCGCTGCGGCAGGTCAGGCCATTACTTGACGCGGATGTCGTTTTTCACCGACTTCACGCCCTTGACGCCACGGGCAACTTCACCCGCTTTGGCGGCATCGGCTGGCTGGGCAACGAAGCCGCTCAGCTGAACCACGCCCTTGAAGGTTTCAACGTTGATTTCCGTCGATTTCAGGGTAGGCTCATTGAAGATGCTGGCTTTCACTTTGGTGGTGATCGCGGCGTCGTCGAGGTATTCGCCCGTGCCTTCCTTGGTTGGGGTCGAAGCGCAGCCTGCAACGGCGAACAGGGAAGCGACGAAAAGGCCAGTAGCGATAGATTTAGTGAATTTCATGGTTTTTTCCTTAGGAGTGGTCAATCAATGTGCTCACAATGAGCTTCTTATACCAGTGTGGTGACTGCGCGCCGGAGGGAGCTCAGTAGCCAAACTGGGTTTTTGCAGCCTTGATACAGTCATCCTTGGCTGCGCCGGCCAATGCATCGCATTTTTCTGTCGCGACCTTGTACTCGGCTTTTCTTTTTGCTTCACGCGCATCGCTGCGCGCTTCGATGACTTTCTTGTCCGCCTTGGCGTCGGCCAGCGCCGCCACTTTGGTGGACTTGGCCAGCTTGACGCAGACATCCTTGTCGTTGCCCGTCAGCGCATTGCAGCGGGCCAGATCGACATCGTAATTGGCATCGGCAATCTTGATGCGCGCCTTGGTGTAGGCACGCAGCGTATTCGTGTATTGCGCCTGGGCCACGGCTTCATCGTAGGTACGCACGGCCTTCGCCTCGGCGATGCAGACATCCTTGGGGTTGCCCGTGATTTTTTCGCACTCGGCATGCGCCAGTTTGTAATTCAGGCCAGCCTGTTCATTGGCCGCCTTGTACGCTGCTTTTGCTTCCGGCGTGGCCGCCACTGCCTGGCCGCCCCATGCGGCGCATGCCAGGCTGACGACGATGGCGGTGAAAAGCTTATTCTTGTTCATGTTGTATTTCTCCCTGGTGGTAGCAAGCATGTCTGCTTGGCATGACTACCGTTTTACGTGGATAGTCGCCGCTCTTCTGTACGCTGCCGTACACAAGTAATTTATTTTGAAAGTGGAAGGGCAATATGGAGAAATAACAACGTTTTTGCCGGATCGCTCCAGCCCGCACTACCCTTTTCGACTGCAAATAAGTACGTGCGGCAGCGTACAGACCGGGGACAGGGGCATGACTAAGATGGCTCTACACCCTCACCTCGTCAGGAGAATAAAATGAAAACCAACGCCACCTTGGCTGCACTGATGCTCGCCGCCACCGCCGTACTGAGCGGTTGTGCCACCGGCCCTACCCAGTCGCAACAATATTACCCGGCCAACCAGCCTGAGTCCGCCATGTACGGCACCGTCGACTCCATCCAGATCGTGCAGGGTGGCGGTCAAACCAGCGGCGCCGGCGCCGTGGTCGGCGGCATCGCCGGCGCCCTGCTGGGCAATACCATCGGTTCGGGCAGCGGACGCACGGCCGCCACCGTGGCGGGCGCCGTCGCCGGCGGCGTCGTGGGCAACCAGGTCGAAGGCCGCAGGCAGCAGGCGCAGGCCTACCAGATCAGCGTGCGTCTCGACAACGGCGAATACCGTACTGTAGTGCAGGACAACGCGAATGATTTGCGCCCGGGCAACCGCGTGCGCGTCGTCGACGGGCGCGTCTACCGCTATTAATTCTCGGCGGAGCTTGTCAGCAGGCATCCGCCATCTCGCATGAGTCGTACCATAACAAGGAGTTGCCATGGGCACCATCATTCTGATCATCTTGATCCTGGCCCTGGTCGGCGTCCTGCCTACCTGGCCGCATAGCCGCAACTGGGGTTACGGCCCCAGCGGCATCGCCGGCCTGGTCGTAGTGATACTGATCCTGCTATTACTGACGGGCAGGTTGTAAAAAAAGGCGCTACGGCGCCTTTTTTATTTCAAGGAGGAAATATCATGACTATTCACAATACACTCTTGGCCACCCTGTTCGCCTGCAGCCTGGCGCCGATGGCACTGGCGCAGACGGCCACGCCGCAGCCGGGCGACCCGCAACGCTGGTACCAGGAAGACAGCACGGCGCAAGCCCAGCTGCGCACTTTGCGCAGGGAAATCGCCGCCGCCCTGGCCGAGGCCAAAAAAGCGTGCCGCCTGGAGCCATCCGCCACGCGCGCCACCTGCCTGAAGGAGGCGCAGGATACTTACCGGCAAGACATGGCGAACGCGGAAAAACTGCGTGCAGCGGCGCATCCGCAGTGATGCGCCGTGCTGTTGCGACGCTGAACAACATTGCAACACCTGACAAAACCGTCGCGAGCGGGAGGGAGAGGTGGCTAAGAAGCGCAACCGTACGGAAGGTACGGTGAGCATCGCAGGCCGCCTATACCGACGCGCAGCAGGTTTTGACAGGCGTCACTAAGCCGCATCGCGCTCATAGGGCGGGAGTTCGTGCACCACGAGCGGCGTGTCTTCCGTGACGAAGGCCAGCCAGCCGGCCGCCTTGATCGCGCGCAAGCCATCCTGGTAGCCCTGCTCCCAGCGCCACTCGATGGAGCCCTTGGAGAAATTGATATCCTTGGCCGCCATGTGCCAGTCGCGCCCCGCATACGGCAGGCGCACGATGTGCATGGTGCTGTCGCAGCCCAGCGCTACGAGCTCTTCCGTCTGCTGGCGGTTGTGCTTTGTGTCGGGCAGGCCGGCGTACAGCTCGCGCAATTTGCGCTGCAAGGTGTGCGTATTGACATAGTCGGCGATATGGCGTTTCGAGCGCGAGGCGAAGGTGACGTCCTTTTGCCGCGTCTGCACCTCATCGAGGGTGGTCGGTTCCGGCCCTTCCGAGCTCCACAGGTCGACCATGAAGACCAGGGTGTCGACGTGGGGCGTGTCGTCGAGCACGGTTTCCAGCGGCGTGTTCGAGTACAGGCCGCCATCCCAATATAAATCGCCATCGACGCGCACGCCGGCAAAGCCGGGCGGCAAGGCGCCGCTGGCGCGGATATGGTCCGCCGTCAGGGGTTGCTGCTGGCTGTCGAAACTGGTGAGGCTGCCGCATTTGACGCGCAGGGCGTTGACCGTCAGGCGCATGCCGCCGGGCTGGTTCAGGTAATCGAAATCGACCAGTTCCTCGAGGGTGCTGGCCAGCTCACTGGTGTCATAGAAGCTGGCCTCTTCCGGCTTGACGGCGATTCCTGCGGAGAACAGGCTGAAAATGCGCGGCTTGAAGAAGCCGGGCACGCCGCGCAGCACCGTATCGAGCGTGGCCAGCCAGATGTTCGAGCGGCGCTGCTGGTCCGAAACGAGATTCATGTCGACGCTGTCGCGGTGCGCCACGCGCTGCCAGAACTGTTTTAAACGCACGAGCCTGTCCTCGTGCTTGTTGCCGGCCAAAATGGCGGCATTGATGGCGCCGATCGAGGTGCCCACCACCCAGTCGGGCGCCAGGCCATGTTCGTGCAGCGCATGGTAGACGCCGGCCTGGTAGGCGCCCAGTGCGCCGCCGCCCTGCAGCACCAGCACGATGCGCAGGCGCGAGGGATTTAACTGATTGATCGGTGTCTTCGAATTCGTCATCAAGATGGCCCCTCTGTGCGCCGCGCAAAATGCGGCGTGAATCATTGTAAGGGATTGCGCCTGCCCGTGCCGGACGTTGGGTACGGGCAAAAAAAACGCCGTCAATGACGGCGTTCGTGTGCAACACGGCTGGCGTTCAGCGCTTGCGGCGCAGCCAGCTGGCGGCCACTGCGGCCACGGCCACGAGGACCAGGGCCGGCTTGACGAGCTTCTTGCGCCCAATAAACGATAGCGCCGTCAGCACGTAGGGCATGGCGCCCTGCAAACGCATGCCGCCCGGCGCCAGCAAGGACTCGACGCGGTGGCCGGCAAAGCCGACCGCCGTTTCGACCACGCCCTGCAGCAGCGATTCGGGACGCAGGGCATAGCCCACGTTAGCGCGCGCATGCACGATGCCCACGCGATACATTTCGCCCTGGGCGATCAGCAGGCGCTTGCGGGCGGCTTGCGCCGCCAGTTTGTCGGTTTCCGACATGAATTCTCCTCGTGAGCCCGCTTACATCAGCATGTCGCGGTCGGCCTTCAATTCCGCCATGGTGGCAGGCATGGACAGCTTTCCTTGACGCAGCATGGCGCGCGCATACATGACCAGCGCGATGGCCAGCAGTACGAACACGACCGTCATGATCGCCAGGATCTTCCAGCCCAGGCTATCCCAGGCCAGGAAAACGATCAGTACGCTGCCGTAAGCGATGGCAAACAAGCCCGCCACTGTCGCCAGGGCGAAAATGACCACGAGCTGCAGCATGTGATTGCGCACTTCCGACAGTTCGATGGTGGCCAGTTCCAGCCGCGACAACATCAGTCCGACGGCGTTTTTGGCCAGGCCGGCGACCGAGCCGATCAATCCCGGCCCCTGGTGAGACGAAGCAGACTTGTCCATATCGCTCCTGACAATGGATTACTTGCGGCCCAGAATGAAGCCGACCAGTACGCCGACGCCAGCGGCGACGGCTACCGTGCGCCATGGGTTTTCCTTGACATAACCGTCCGCCTGGGAGGCGAGCTGTTTGGTAGCAACGATGGCCGACGCTTGCGCTTCGTGCGCCTTGGCCAGGGCAGCGTCCAGGGTTTTCATGCCCTTGATTCGCACTTCATCGGCTTTTTCACCGGTCAGGGCGGCAGCGGCGCTGAACAGGGCTTGCGCATCCTTGACCAGGGTTTTGACATCGTTATTGACGGTGGTGATATTGTTTTCCAACATGGTTTAGCTCCTTAGCTGTGGATGAATGTAGTTACTATACCTACTTTACTCAAAAACACTATTCCATTAGATCGCGCATGTCATCGGCGTGCTCTTCTTCGACAGCCATGATTTTGATCAACAAATGGCGTGTGGTCGGGTCCTTGTCGCCAATTTTGACGATCATCTGGCGATACGACTCGATCGCTACCCGTTCCGCGATCAGATTGGCACGCACCATGCTTTGCACGTCTTCGGAGTCATCATACTCGGCATGGCTGCGCGCAAGCAATGTTGCAGGATTAAAATCTGGCTTGCCATTGAGTTGCACGATGCGTTCGGCCAGCCAGTCGGCGTGTTCCTGCTCCTGTTGCGCATGCTCAAGGAACTCGGCCTTGATGGTGCCATTGTCGCGCCCGCTCACGGTGTAGTAATGGCGTTTATAGCGCGCAATACACACCAGTTCGGTGGCCAGCGCCCCATTCAACAGGGTGATCAACTCCTGGCGGTCGCCCTGGTAGCCGGCCGTCACGGCGCCGTCATCGAGGTTTTTGGCGGCGGCGCGGATGGCGGCCGTATCGATGCCAGCTGGAATCTCAACAGATGTTTGGGTCATGATGCTTCCTTTCAAGTATTACATGGGTATCCACCGGCCAAGTAGCGGCCGGTGCTGCCTACTAATAAATCAAACGCCAGGCAAAAACCGTAGTTTGGCCTGGTGTTTTAACGGCGGGCGGGAATGGCCGTGTTGTCCTCGGACAAGACGATTTCCACACGGCGATTCAGCTGGCGGTTTGCCGCCGTATCGTTGCCGGCGGCCGGATAGGCGGCGCCATAGCCTTTCGTGGCGATGCGGTCACGGCTGATGCCTTGCTCCAGCAGCGCATTGCGCACGGATTCGGCGCGGCGTTGCGACAATTCCAGGTTGTGCGCGGAGCCGCCCGTGCTATCGGTAAAGCCTTCGATCAGCACGGTGCGCTGCGGGTTGTTTTTCAGCACCTCGGCCAGCTTGCGCGCCGTATTCACGCCATCGGCCGTCAGGTTCGCCTTGTCCGTGCCAAACAGCACGTCGCCCAGGGTAATGACCATGCCGCGTTCGGTTTTCTTGGCGGCCAGGTCGGCCAGCTGTGCTTCGAGTCCGGCGGCGCGCGCTTGCGCATCGCGGGCCGATGCTTCGGCAGCCTGAGCCTGGGCCTTGGCCGCTTCCGCATCCGCTTGCGCCGTCTGGGCGCGGGCCGTGGCCTGGTCAGCCTGCTGCGTGCGCGCATCGAGGCGCAACTGGTCGCGCTGCTTGCCCGCGTTGGCGATATCGGCTTCGGCCGCTTTCTGCTTGGCGACTTCTTGCGCCGTGGCTATCTTTTGCTTGGCCAGGTAGGCCAGCTTGTCGACTTTTTCGCTATCTTCCTGGCGCGTGGCGGCGGCGTTTGCCGCTTCCAGCGCAGCGCTCGCTTCGCGGAATTCGCGTGGCGCATAGGTCGATACCATCGGGTTCGATTGCGCCGCCATGTAGTCGCCGCGGGTCTGGTCGAGCAGGCTGGTGGTGGTCGGTGCGGAACTGCAGGCGGCAACGAGGGCGGCCATGGCCAGCAGGCCGGGAATGGTGGTGTAAGTAGCTTTTTTCATGATGGAATCCTGTTCTTATTCTTGGTTATTGTTTCGGGGCTTGCTGATTGGCACGGTCGAGTTCTTCGCGCATGACGCGGATGTTCTCGTTGATTTCATCGGCGGCGCTGGTGGCCTTGGCCGAGTTGGCCTTGCTTTGCGCCAGCTTGGCATCGGCTTGCGCCTGGTCGGCCAGGTCGCGCGCCGTTTTGTAGTCACGGTCTTTCAGGGCCTGGTTAGCCATGCGCATTTTTTCGCGGGCCGAACGCATTTCATCGGGTGCCAGGTCGGCAGCGCCGGCGCTGGCGGCGTTATCGACGGCGGCGCGCGACACGGCGACATCGGCCGTGGCTGGCGTTTTCAGGCTCGAGCAGCCCGTCATCAGGACAACGGCCGTGGCGCAGGCGGCCAGGGCGGCCAGTGGGGAAATCTTGAAATCTCGGTTTGTCATTTTTTTTCTCCTGAAGAATGTGTAAGCGTTAGGGTTCATACGTCGGTGCATCTGGAATCAGGAACGGCGTTTGATGTAGACGTTATAGGCTCCGGCTCCCCGCATATCCGTTCGGTGCCGCACATAGAGTAAGAAATCGACAATACTTGCATCGGCAACGTGCGCCAGCGCACGTGCCGGACCGTAAAAGCGAGAAACGGGCCCGGCTGAGGAGCGATTCCTGTAGCATCGTGAATACTTGTCCAGAAAGAATCGTCTACCATGCAACTGTCCCGCCGTCAGAAAATCTCCCTCGCCAGCGCCGCCGTGCTCATCGCCCTGCCCGTCACCGCCTCCATCGTCCTGATGAATATGGACTGGAACCGCGCCAAGCCCTGGCTCAATGCGCGCGCCAGCGAAGCGCTGGGGAGACCGTTTGCCATCGAAGGCGACCTGACGCTGACGTGGCAGCAGCCCACGACGGGAGGCAAACAAGGCTGGCGCGACTATTTGCCATGGCCGCACCTGCAGGCAAAGGATGTGCGCCTGGGCAACCCAAGCACCATGTCCGGGACGGACGACGGGGCGCAGCTGGCCACCGTCAGCCAGCTGGCGTTCTCGCTCAATCCCCTGGCCCTGCTGGACAAGAAAATCATCATTCCGCAATTGCGCTTCGACACGCCGCAGGTGCGCTTGCTGCGCAACAAGGACGGCAAGAACAACTGGACCTTCGACAAACAGGAGCAGCCATCGCCGTGGCAGCTGGAATTGCAAGGCGTGGTCTTCAGCAAGGGCACCGTGTATCTGGACGATGCTGTCACGAAAACGGCGATGCGCGCCGATGTCGACACCATCGCGAACGATGCGCGCTACGGCATCGCCTGGACGCTGTCGGGAAAATACCATAGCGAAAGCGTCAAGGGCGGCGGCAAGGCCGGCGGCGTGCTGTCGCTGCAGCAGCAAGGCACGCCCTTCCCCATCCAGGCCGACATGCGCGCGGGCGGCAGCAGCATGGCCATCGAAGGCACCCTGACGCGTCCGGCCAAGCTGGCCGCGCTCGACGTGCGCCTGAAGCTATCGGGACCCAGCATGGCGAGCCTGTATCCATTGACGGGCGTGCTGCTGCCGGAAACGCCGCACTTCAGCACGGAAGGCCATTTGACGGGCACCCTGGCGCCGCGCGGCGGTGAATGGGTGTATGACAAGTTCACCGGTAAGGTGGGTTCCAGCGACATCAGTGGCAAGCTGGCCTTTTCCGCCAGCACGCCGCGCAAGCGCCTGACGGGAGAAGTCCACTCGCGCCTGCTGCAATTTTCCGACCTGGGCCCGCTGGTGGGCGCCGATTCCAGCGCCAGCAAGAAGGAACGCGGCGTGGCATCGACGCAGCCAGCCGGCCGCGTGCTGCCGGTGGAAACGTTCAAGACGGAGCGCTGGACCAGCCTGGACGCAGACGTGCGCTACACGGCCGACAAGATCACGCGCGATGCCGAGCTGCCAATCAGCAAGCTCGACACGCATGTGGTGCTGACGGATGGCGTGCTGTCATTGACGCCGCTCAACTTCAACGTGGCGGGCGGCACCCTGACGTCGCAAATCAAGCTCGACGGCAGCGGCAAGGTCATCGCCAACGGCATCGCGGCCGAACTCAAGGCCAGCGCCCGCCATCTGCACATCCAGCAACTGTTTCCCCGCCTGCCCGCCCTGCAAGCGAGCGTGGGCGAAATCAATGGCGACGCTTCGCTGTCGGCCACGGGCAATTCCGTCGCCACCCTGCTGGGCAGCTCGAACGGCGAAGTACGCGCGCTGATCAACCGGGGCAGCATCAGCAAGCTGCTGCTGGAAGAAATGGGCTTGAATATCGGCAGTGTCGTGCTGGCCAAACTGTCTGGCGACAAGCAGGTCAAGCTGAACTGCATGGCCGCCGATTTCGCCGTCACCAAAGGATTGATGCAGACGCGCCAGTTTATCGTCGACACGGATGATGCCGTCCTGCATATCGATGGCACGGTGAACCTGGCCGATGAACGGCTGGACCTGACCCTGCGGCCGGACAGCAAGGGCTTGCGCGTCTTTTCGCTGCGCTCGCCCCTGTACGTGCATGGCACTTTCAGCAAGCCCGACGTGAGCGTCGACAAGGGCGTGCTGGCCTTGCGCGCCGGCGGCGCACTGGCGCTGGCCGTGGTGGCGCCCGTGGCGGCGCTGCTGCCGCTGGTCAATACCGGCCCCGTCGAAGATAGCGAGTGCGCGGCCCTGCTGGCCCAGGCGCGCGTGAAACCGGTGGCGCCCAAGCCGGGGAAAGCCGTGCGCAAGGTGCGCTGAGCGCGGCGTGGGCGCCTTTACAATTGTTACACCCCTATGTGCGTTGCCGAACAGACCCTGCCTTGCCGCAATCCTATGCTGTGATCGTGCCTGAAACACACGGCGTCACGAAGTCATCCGGCCCATACCATGCCGGCGCCACGAGGTCTGAATTCATAGGAGAACTATCATGCAAATCATTAAAAAAATCGCCGCTACCACTTCCGTTGCCGCCCTGCTGCTGAGCCTGACGGCTTGCGCCAACATGTCCGGCCAGGATAAAAACACCGCCATCGGCGCTGGCGTCGGCGCCGTTGCCGGTTCCGTGCTGACCGGCGGCAGCGCTGTCGGCGCAGTCGGCGGCGCCGCTGTCGGCGGCGTGATCGGTAACCAGGTCAAGCCGAAGTAATTATTGCTCAAGAAAGCGGGGTGGGTGCGCAGGCGCCCGCCCCGCTTTTTTGCGTCTGCGGCACAAGGATGAAAGCAAGCGGGATGAGGGCAAGCCTGATGCAAGGCAAGCGAGGAAAGTCAGACGAAGACGTTGGCCATGCCGATGGTGCCGCTGTCCTTGACCAGCTCGTAACAGCGGCAGGAGACAGCTTCCAGGCCGGCGGAATCAAGGATTTCGATATTGCCGCGGCTGTAAGTAATCAGTTTTTGCTGTTGCAGCGCGCTCGCTGCCTTGGTCACGCCGACCCGCCGCACCCCCAGGGTATGGGCGAGGAATTCATGCGTGAGGTGAAATTTTTCGGATTGCAGGCGGTCGCGCGTGATCAGCAGCGAACGGGCCAGGCGCGCCTCGAGCACGTGGAAGCGGCTGCACACGGCAATCTGGATGGCTTGCGCCAGCAGGGTATCCGTGTAGCGGTACAGCAAGCGCTGCAGGGACTCGAGCTGCGCGAACTCGGCGCAGAAATCGGCACGCGCGATGCGGCTGGCCATGCCGGAACGTTGCACCACGGCACGCACTTGCGCCAGGTCATGACCGAGCGCGACGGACGCGCCCAGCACGCCTTCGCGGCCGACCGAGCCCACTTCCAGGGTCATGCGGCCTTCCGCCACGGCCAACAGCGAGATCAGGCAGTCGCGGGGGAAATAAATGTGGCCGATAGGCTGGCCCGGTTCGTACAGCACCTCGCCTACCTCGACCGTGACCGTATCGAACAACGCCGTCAAGTGCCGCAAATCGTGCTCGGGCAGGCTGGCCAGCAAGCGGTTGCCGGCGTCAGGCGCGCCCACGGACGACCCCAGGCCGGATCGGCCTGTATCGCGGGACAGGGTCATGCTGGCGTTCGTTAGTGGCATTGCTTTTCCTTGGTGTCGTTACAACTCGACATAATTTTTACTTAGCCTACGGTGCAGTACCGCCCATGTATGTACGGTGACGCACGGAAGCGAAGCAAGCGGCACAGCACACTGGCAATACACGCGAATCGCACGGATAACACGCACTACCCATTTCATTATTTTAAAAAACAGGAGCTTTCCATGACCACCACCACCAAATCCCTCCATCCGCTGGTACTTGCCGCCGCCGTCGCCGTCCTGCTGTTCTGCGGCGTGGGCACGGCGGCCCTGATGGGCTGGCTGCCTTCGTCCCAGAGCGACGCGCAGCCACTGGCAGCCGGCACTTCGGCCGAACAGATGGCCAACCTGCAGGCGAACCAGCCGCCAGCGAACCTGCAGCCCGCCGGTGCGCAGCCGCTGGCCGCTCTGCCGCCTCAGCAGCAACAGCAGCAACAGCCAGTGCGCCAGCCGCAGCCCCAGCAGCAACCGCAACAGCAATACGCGGCTGCCCCGACGCCGCAAGTGTGCAGCAACTGCGGCGTGATCGAAGCCATCCATGAAGTCAATACGCGCGCCGAAGGCAGCGGCGTGGGCGCGGCCGGCGGCGCCGTCGTCGGCGGCTTGCTGGGCAACCAGGTCGGCGGCGGCCACGGCAAGCAGCTGGCCACCGTGCTGGGCGCCGTAGGCGGCGCCGTGGCCGGCAATCAGATCGAAGGCAGCGTGCGCGCCACGCGCAGCTACAACATCGTCGTGCGCCTCGATAACGGCAAGACGCGCACCGTGCACCAGAGCGCCGCGCCGAACTGGCGCCAGGGCGACCGCGTGCGCGTCGTCAACGGCGGCTTGCGCGCCATGGGCTAAGCGGAGCGCGGCGCCGCCGCTGCCGCGATGAGTTGCAAATTCAACACACGCCCGGCCTGTCCGGGCGTTTTCTTTTTGACAATGTTCGTTGGCGTACAGATGAGTTTGCCGTCCCGCGAGATGATGCATTCAAGAAAGTTCAACGAATATCTTCAAGGAGGTGCGATGGAAAACGACAAGACAAACAGTCACCGGATCTGGCTCGGCTTTATCGGTGGCGGCATATTGGCCACGGCGCTGGGCTTTTGCGCGCTGGATCTGGCGCCCGTGCAAACAAGCGCGCCCGTGTTTGGCGTCATGCTGCTGTTGACCGGCGGCATGGTCAGCTGCCTGGCCGGCGCCGTCGGCATGGCCGGCATGCTGGCCTGGATACCGGGCATGGCCGATGAACACGCCGACCGCTCCCGCTAGTTGAGCCTTGTGTACGACAGCGTACAGAACACAATGAAAACAAAGTAGACACTTAGTCATGGCATAAGCGTTCAGCGACCCGGTCGCTGCGCAATGACAAAAACTGATGACGGCGCAAGGCCAAGGCAGCCGCCGTCATCCACACATTACTCTCGGAGGACACATCATGCTGTATACAATCGCCGTCGTACTCATTATTCTTTGGCTGCTGGGCCTGGTAACTTCCTATACCATTGGCGGCTTCATCCACATCCTCCTGGTGGTGGCAGTCATCATGATCCTGTTGCGTCTGATCAGCGGGCGCGGTTTATAGAGGCCACTCCATTGGCCAGACAGGGGCGGCGCGCGTGCAAACGGGCGCCGCCCTTTTTCCGCCTTTTGCGTACAGCGTGCGCGCACTGGCACACTGCGGCATTTTGCAGTAACGTGTGCAGGTAATTCCTGGGTATGTCCCAATAACAAAACAAGGAGAAAATCCATGAAAGAAGCATTCAAAAAAGGCCCTGGCGCCACATCCCTGATCGGTATGCTGGTGATCGCACTGGCCGCCACCGGCTGCGCGGATATGTCCTCGACGCAACGTGGCACGGCCACGGGCGCCGGCATCGGCGCGGGCCTGGGCGCCTTGATCGGCGGCACCACCGGTGGCGGCAGCAGCGGCCGCACGGCCGGCGGCGCGCTGATCGGTGCCGCAGCTGGCGCCGTGGTCGGCAATATCTGGTCGAACCGCATGGAAAACCAGAAGCGCGCGATGGAGCAAGCGACACAGGGCACAGGCGTGCAAGTGTCGCAAACGGCCGATAACCGCCTGAAAATGGAAATCCCGAGCGACATTTCCTTCGATACCAACCGCGCCGACATCAAGGGTAACTTCCGCCCCATCCTCGACCGCTTTGCCGCCACCCTGAACGAAAACCCGAACACCACGGTCAGCATCATCGGCCATACGGACAGCACGGGCAGCGATTCCATCAACGAACCGCTGTCGGTGGAACGCGCGGCCCACACGCGCGACTACCTGGCCATGCGCGGCGTCTCGCCGACGCGCGTCGTCACGGAAGGCCGCGGCGCCCGCGAGCCGATCGCCTCGAATGCGGATGCGGCCGGACGCGCACGCAATCGCCGCGTCGAAATTTACGTAGCAGAGCTAGCCCCACGGGGGTAACACCGAACCAAACCTACTGCGCGTCGGTATAGGCGGCCTGCGATGCTCACCGTACCAGAGTACGGTTGCGCTTCTCGGCCACCTCTCCCTTCCGCTCGCTACGGTTTTGTTCGGTGTCGGGACGTTGACATCAAAATCAAGATCGTAAAAAAACCCGCCGGCAAGGTCACTTGCCAACGGGTTTTTTTCCATTTAAAGCAGCTTATTTTGAAGTAGCTTATTTCGACGTCGTTGCCTTGGCGCCGCTGTCGCCCTCTTTCGCCACCTTGGCAAAGTCGCCCGCCGTCACGATCGAGACGGCCGATGGCTTCAGGTATTCGCGCAGGCCCTGGTTCACTTGCGCCAGCGTCAAGGCGGCCACTTTCGCTTCCAGGTCCTTGTCGTAAGCCATGGTACGGTCTTGCGCCAGGTAGCTGGCGAGGCCGCTGGCCAGAGCGCTGTCCTGCGTGCGGCTTACTTCTTCCGATTGCAGCCAGCCCTTTTTCGCCTCGGCCAGTTCCGCTTCCGAGAACCCGTCGGCCAGCGCCTTGGCGATTTCCTCGCGCAGGGCCGCTTCCACCTTGACCGTGTTTTGCGGCGCGCTGATGGCATACGCCATCCAGTAGCCGGCCGGCTCGCGCGACGGCACGCTCACTTGCGAACCGACGCCGTACGACAGGCCTTCCTTCTGGCGGATGCGGTCGGCCAGGCGGCTGCGCAAGGCGCCGCCACCGAGCATGTGATTGGCGATCAGCAAGGCCGGATAGCTGGCGGCGTCATCCTTGAGGGGAATCGGCTGGATGGCGAACAGCACGCTGTTGGCCTTGTCCGGCGTTTCCAGCGTGACTTTCTCGCCGCTCACAGGCTTAACGGCATCGGGAATGCGCACATACGGCTGCTGCGTCTTCCAGCTGCCGTACAGGCTGGCCACTTGCGCCTTCAGCGCGGCCGGGTCGAAGTCGCCCACGGCGGCAAACGTGGCGTTCGACGCGCCATAATAGGCGCCATGGAAGGCTTTCACATCGGCAACCTTGATGGCTTTCCATTGTGCCAGTTCGGCCGGCAAGGTGGCCACGTGGCGCACATGGCCTTCCGGCGTGGCGTCGAGCAGGCGGCGGAAGGCGTTCACGGCCAGCGGCTGCGGCTCAGGCAATTCCTGCTCGGCGCGGCCGACGCGCTCGCGCTGCAATTCCAGAAATTCCGTTTCGTTCAAGGCCGGCTTTTGCAGCACTTGCGCCAGCAGGTCCATGGCGGCAGGCAAGTTCTCGCGCTTGCCCGTCAGCATGGCGGTCACGCCTTCGGCGCCGCCGGAGATGGCTACTTGCATGCCCAGCTGGTCGAACTTGTCCTTTACTTCCTGGCGCGACAGTTTATCCGTGCCGCGCGACAACAGACTGGCCGTGTAGCTGCCCACTTGCCCCTTGCCGCGCAGGCTCTCTTCGCTGCCGAGCTGCAGTTTCAACACGACGCTGACGGTATTGCCCTTGGTTTTCTTCGGCAGCAAGGCGCCCTTCAAGCCGTTCGGCAAGGTAAAGCGCGTGGTGCGCGCTTCGATATTGTCGGGACTGGGGTCGAACGCTTCGCCCTGCGCCACGACGGCGCGGCCCGTGTAGCCGGCCAGTTGCGGCGCCACGTCGGCATAGGCCGGCACAACGGTACGGTCCGGCGCATCGGTGGGGATGAAGCGGCCCAGGGTGCGGTTCGAGCTCTTCAGGTATTTCTCGGCCGCCGCCTGCACCTGCGCCGTCGTCAGCTTGTCGAGCTGGTCGCGCTGCAGGAAGAACAGACGCCAGTCGCCGGCCGCCAGCGACTCCGTCAGGGCGATCGTCATGCGCGCCGTATTCGACGTGATCAGTTCGACCTGCTTGTTCAGCTGCTGTTTCACGCGCGCCACTTCCGCATCCGTGACCGGCTGCGACTTCAAGTCTTCCAGCACTTTCAGCATGGCCGCTTGCGCCGCGTCGAGGTTGCCATCGACGGGCACCAGGGCGCCGAACAGGTTGTAGCCCGGCTCCAGATTGCTCACCGAGTTGTATTCGATCTTGCTGGCCAGCTTGGTTTCCACCAGCGCCTTGTGCAGACGGCCGGCGGGCGCGTCCGTCAGCACGTGACCGAGCACCTCGATGGCGACAGCGTCCGGGTTGCCGGACGGCGCCACGTGGTAGCCGGCGCCGACGAACTGCGTGCCGCCGCTGCGGCGCACCGTCACGGCGCGCTCGCCATCCTGCACGGGTTCGGCCGTGTAGGTCGGTTCGATCACGCGCGTCGGTTTCGGGATCTTGCCGAACAGTTCATTGATCTGCTTCAACACCTTCGCTTCATCGAAGCGGCCCGCCACCATCAGCACGGCGTTATCCGGCTGATAATATTTATGGTAAAACGCTCGCAGGCGGGGAATGTTGACCTGTTCGATGTCGGAACGGGCGCCGATGGTCGACTTGCCGTAGTTGTGCCAGTCGTAGGCAACGGCCTGGATGCGTTCGCTGGTCACGCCGATCGGGTCGCTCTCGCCCATTTCGAACTCGTTGCGCACGACCGTCATTTCGCCCTTCTGCGTCTTCGGATTCCACAGATCGTTCTGGTCGATGGCCGCGTTGACCATGCGGTCCGCTTCCATGGCCAGCATCTGGCGCAGGTTGTCGTCGTTGGCGGGGAAGGTGGCGTAGTAATTGGTGCGGTCGTACCAGGTGGTGCCGTTGAAATCGGCCCCTGTCGAGTTCAGGATCTCGACGGGGGTTTTCGTGCCCTTCCTGACGCCGAAGTTGGCGCTGGGCTTGAACAGCAAGTGCTCGAGCAAGTGGGCCATGCCCGTTTCGCCGTAGTTTTCATGGCGCGAACCGACCAGGTAGACGATGTTGGTGGTCAGGGTCGGCTTGCTGGCGTCCGGGAACAGCAGCACGCGCAAGCCATTGGCCAGGCGGTATTCGGTGATGCCTTCGACGGACGTGACTTTGACGGCGGCGGCACGGTTCGATGCGGCCTTGCCGGTTTTCTGAATCGGCGCGGCTTCGACCGGGGTGGCGGCCAGGATGAACGACGGCGAGAGGATGCCGGCGGCAAGCAGGAGGGCGGTAATTGGTTTCAAATCGGAGTCCTGGTAGCACTACGTTATTAGACAAGCGCAAAAGCGGGCGCAATGGAATACGAATGCAAGAATTGCCATGGACCCACGCTGCGTCTTCGCTGCCCAGGGAAATCATTGCTCTCGCAATTTACGTCATGCTTGTCAGTTACGCAAGTGCCTGTCATCGGGCTGTTATGTGCGCGTGTTATACTCCACAGTTCCGGAACTATCTGCCTGTATATGAGACGAGCTCTCGTCCTGCTCTGCCTTTTTGTCTTCATTGCCTTACCCCAGGCGTTCGCCAGCATGGCTGACGCCAGCCCTTCCCCATTCCAGCATGCAGTCGCGGCCGGCACTACTGCCACGCCTGCCTTTGTCGCCGATTGCCTTGACCCCGGCGCCCATGCGGGCTTGCCCGGCGACAGCTGCGACGCCGACGAATGCGACAACGACCCCATCACGCTATACCCGACCTCGCGCCAGGCGGCGCCGTTTTGCGCCATCATTTGGCAAGCGGGACCGGGGGCACTTGCCGAAGCGGACGCGCGGCAGGCCACCCGGCCGCCGCGCGTCCGCCGCCACATCACGCAATAGCAACACGATTCCCTGGGGCACTGGCCGCCAGGCAAGCTTGATACTTACTGACTTTACAAGGTTACACACATGGAATGGTTATTTGACCCGACAATCTGGGTCGGCCTGCTGACGCTGGTCGTACTGGAAATCGTACTGGGTATCGACAACCTGATTTTCATCGCCATCCTGGCCGAAAAGCTGCCGCCGCACCAGCGCGACAAGGCCAGGGTGCTGGGCCTGACCCTGGCCCTCGTCATGCGGCTGGGCCTGCTCTCGCTGATTTCCTGGCTGGTCACCCTGACGACGCCCTTGTTTTCCATATGGGCCTTCTCGTTTTCGGGGCGCGACCTGATCCTGCTCATCGGCGGCCTGTTCCTGCTGTTCAAGGCCACCAGCGAGCTGCACGAGCGCCTCGAAGGCGTCACGCATGCCCAGACGGGACCGAAAGTCTACGCCGGCTTCGGCCTCGTGGTGGCGCAGATCGTCGTGCTCGACGCCGTCTTTTCGCTCGACGCCGTCATCACGGCCGTCGGCATGGTGGAAAACCTGTACGTGATGATGGCGGCCGTCGTCATTTCCATCGTCGTCATGATGCTGGCCTCAAAGGTGCTGACGCGCTTCGTCAACGCCCATCCCACCGTCGTCGTGCTGTGCCTGAGCTTTTTGCTGATGATCGGCCTGTCCCTGGTGGCCGAAGGCCTGGGCTTCCACATTCCGAAAGGCTATCTGTACGCCGCCATCGGTTTCTCGATCGTCATCGAGTTCTTCAACCAGCTGGCGCGCCGCAACTTCCTCAAGCTGCAGTCGAACGCCCCGCTGCGCGACCGCACGGCACAAGCCGTGCTGAGCCTGCTGGGCGGGCGCAAAGGCCGCGAAGCCGTGGAAGAGCACGAAGTCAAGGAATTGCCCGACGTCTCCGCCTTCGGTGTGGAAGAGCGCAACATGGTCAGCGGCGTGCTGACCCTGGCCGAACGCTCGATCCGTTCCGTGATGACGCCGCGCGGCGACGTCTCCTGGGTCAACCTGAACGACAGCAGCGACAAGATGCTGCAATTGCTGCGCGACACGCCGCACAGCATGATTCCTGTCTGCAATGATGACCTCGACAATGTGGTCGGCATCGCGCGCAGCAAGGACCTGATCGAGGACCTCGTCTCGCGCGGCAAGATCGACCCGGCCAGCATGCGCGAAGCCGTCGTCGTGCCGGAAGCGGCCGGCGTGCTGAAAGCCATGGAGACCCTGAAGCGCTCGCGCGGCCAGCTGGTGCTGGTGGTAGACGAGTTCGGCACCGTGCAAGGCGTGCTCACGCCAATCGATATCCTGGAAGCCATCGCCGGCGAATTCCCCGACGAGGACGAGCAGCCGGACGTGGAAGTGCTCGGTCCCGGCCACTGGCGCATCGACGGCGCGACGGACCTGCATTACCTGGAGCAAGTATTCGAGACGGAAACCCTGGTCAGCGAAGACGGCGAGTACAACTCGCTGGCCGGCTTCCTGCTGGCGCATTTCGAAAACATGCCTGCCGTGGGCGAAGTGCTGGAACTCGACGATCTGCGCTATGAAATCCTCGAGGCCGACGAGCGCCGCATCGCCAGCGTGGACGTGCGCCGCATCGAGCCCGATCACAGTTTGTAACACAATGGCAAGCGTGCCCCGCTTGCCATGCCGTATGCTGGGGTCTGCCTTTTCCGGAGACGCCCACATGAAACATTCTTTGCTACGCCTGACCCTGCTCGCTTGCGCCGCATTCGGCAGCCAGGCCATGGCCGCCGCGCCATCGGCCACCATCAAGCCTGGCCTGTGGCAAGTCGACAGCAAGATGGCGTCGCCCGACGCCGCCACCGACAATGCCATGTCCATGGTGCTGCAGCAGCTGGGCAACCTTCCTCCCGATCAACGCAAGCAGCTGGAAAGCATGGCGGCCAGCCGCGGCATGGCCATGCCCACCGTGGGCGCCGACGGCGCCGTGCGCGTGACGGCGTGCGTGACGCCCGACATGGCGGCGCGCAAGCAGATTCCCACGGGCCAGCCCGGCGATTGCACCTCGAAGAACAAGGACATCGCGGGCGGCATGCAGGTGTCGTTCACGTGCGCGAATCCGAAATCGAGCGGCGAAGGCCAGGTGCTGTTCTCGGGCGACCAGGCGTTCAGCATGCAGCTGGCCGTGACGACGAGCGCGCGCGGCACGCCGGAACAGGTGAATGTGACGAGCAACGGCAAGTGGCTGGGAGCAACGTGCCCTGCCCCATCCGCCGCCGCTCAGAAACCGTGACGGAAGCCCATATTAAAAGCCGCGTCGCCGCGCCCCGCATCGCTGGCATTGCCCACCGTGTAGCGGGCGCCGTTCTTGTTGTGGATCTTCGCGTAGGACGCGTAGAAATCGCTGCGTTTTGACAGGGAATACGTGAGGCCGACGGCCACCTGATTGGCGTCGCGGTTGGCCAGGTCGCGGTCATCCTTGCGCACGTACGAGGCCAGCAGCTTGAAACCGCCCACGGGCACGGACACGCCCAGCAAGGTGTCGCGGCTGTCGGACGACGACATCGACAGGGCCAGCGAGCTGTAGGCATTGTTCGGGTCCCACGGCGAGCTGCCATAGCCCTTGTTCACGCCCACGGCGGCAAAGGCGGTGGCCACTTTCAGGTCGATGTTCGCCGCGATCAGGGTGTTGCGCGACGACATGTCGATGGCGGGCAAGGTGCCGGAGGCGAGGATGAAGTTGTTCTTGCGCTGGTGCGACACGCTGACATTCACGGCGCCGGACGAATAGCCGAGGGTGGCGCCATATGCGCGGTTGTTGGCGCTGCTGTACGGCGACTCGCCGAAGCTGTAGATGGCGCTGGCCGTCACGCCGCGCAAGGCGGGCGTCACGTATTTGACGGTATTGTCGTAGCGTTTCACGCTGTAGCCGGCCAGGTTGCTGGCGCTGCCGGCCATGCCGCCCTTGAACGGGTCGGCCACGTCGGTGAGCGCCAGGTATTGCAGGTTGTACTGGCGCCCCAGGGTCAGCGCGCCCAGGCGGCTGTCCAGGCCCACGTAGGCTTGCCGGCCGAACAGGCGGCCCTCGTCCGACTGGCCCGTGTCGTTCTGGACGCCCGCTTCCAGGGTAAACACGGCGGAAACGTCGTTGCCCAGCGCTTCGCGCCCCTGCACGCCCAGGCGCGAGCCGGACGCGACGCCGCCGGACACCTTGGTGCCGGCGCAACCGGCGGCGCAGCCCCGCTCGGCCACGATGCCCGCGTCGAGCACGCCGTACACGGCAACGTTGGTGGATGCGGCACTGCCCGCGCCATCGGCAGCCTGGGCCGTCGCGCCCAGCGCGAAAGGCCCCATCCCTATCACAGCAAGCGCAAAATACGAGGTCTTCATGATAAATATCTCGGTGACGTGAAAAGTAAACTACCCGGTATTGATCAGGACATGCGCTGTGTGTCTGATCCAAGTGTTACCTTATCCTCGCTTTTTGTCCAGCCATCCGTGCGTTGTACAACAGAAACTTCAGCTTAGTCCCAAGAAACACGTCGCACACTGACAACACGCAAGATTGGCCATGATTGTGGCAATATGCGGCAAAATGGCGTGAATTGCAGGCCCTGCCGTAAAGCAATGTTCGGTGGCGAACGTTGCGCGATCTGACGCAGGCGGTACACTACTGGTTTTACCGACAGCGGCTCGCCCGTTTTTTCTGCATGCTAGCTATCCTCGAACGCATTGACCCCAACTCCAGCAATATCGACTTGCTGGTGGAATTATTCAACTCATTGCGTCCCAAGCGCCCCCACGACAGCGCTACCGCGATCGCCAACGTGCGCACCCTGCGCCAGCTTCTCAAAGGTAACCCCGCCCAGGCGCGCGCCCTGCACGAATACGTGCTGCGCGTGCTGGCCGCACGCCGCCACGCCAGCCTGTACACGGACATCGGCGTGCTGTCGAACAGCGGCTTCTTTACAGAATTGAAACGCCGCATCGCCTACCGCATGCTGCCGCCCGCCCTTGGCGATGAATACCTGAACGACGCGCTCGACCAGGTGCTGTACCTGAAGACCGATTATTTGTGGATCAGCAACGTGCCCGCCACGGACTGGCTGGAACTGTTCGACGTGCTCACCAGCGACGAGGTCGAACTGGCCGTCGGCGACGGCAATATCATGTTGCCAGGGATGCTAGACGCCATCCGCACCTTGTCTTACCGCGTCTGCGCCATGGGCCTGGAGCCGGAACTGACGCGTTTCCACAATGAAATCGAAGTGTTCCAGTCGCCGTTCATGGTGCAGAACACGGAAGTGAACGCCTACCTGGATGCCTACTCGAGCCTGCTGCAAGGCGATATCGAGCACATCGAGGACGCGCGCCATTTGCTGGTGATGCTGGACCAGTGCGACGCCGTCATCGCCAAGATCCGCAAGAAGGCGCTGTACCAGGGCACCAGCATTCCCCTCACGTATTTACTGGTGGCGCTGGCGCAGAGCATCGACCGCCTGCGCAAGCTGCTGTTCCTCGTCGACACGAGCGGCGAGCTGCCCGCATCGAACAACGTGGACATCGACGCCATCACGGTCGACGCCACGCAGGACTTGCTGCACCCGCAGCCCGTCAGCCGCCGCCGCGCGGGCGCCGTGGGGCTGGCGCTGGAACTGATACGCGCGCATAACCACAAATACAAGGTCAGCGACCTGTTTTCCGACAATATCAACTTGCTGGCGCGCAATGTGACGGAAAACGCCAGCCGCACGGGCGAGCACTACATCGCGGAAAACCGCCGCGAAATGGGTGCCATGTTCCTCTCGTCCGCAGGCGCGGGCGTGATCATCGGCTTCATGGCCCTGTTCAAGATATTGATGTCGTATTTGCGCTCGGCGCCGCTGGTCGAAGCGTTCATGTTCAGCATGAATTACTCGATCGGCTTCATGTTCATCCACTTGCTGCACTTCACGGTGGCCACCAAGCAGCCGGCCATGACGGCTTCGCGCATCGCCGCCGGCCTGCACAGCAAGGATGGCCGGAATATCGACCTCGACAGCATGGCGGAACTGATCAACAAAGTGTTCCGCACGCAAAACATGGCCGTGCTGGGCAACCTGGCGACGGCCATCCCCACGGCGTGGCTGATCGCACTCGGCTACAAGGCGATCACGGGGCACAACCTGGTATCGCCGGAAAAAGCCATGCATCTGCTGCACGATATCGATCCCATCGGCAGCCCCGCCATCTTCTACGCCATGATCGCCGGCGTGTGCCTGTTCGTGGCCGGCCTGATTTCCGGCTACTACGATAACCAGGCGCTGTACACGCGCTGGGCGCAGCGCATCGCGCAATTGCGCGGCCTGGGCCGGGTGATCGGCCAGGAGCGCTTGCAGCGGCTGGGCCTGTACCTGGAAAACAACCTGGGCGGCCTGATGGGTAACTTCTATTTCGGTATTTTGCTGGGCTCCATCGGCACGCTGGGCTTTTTGATCGGCCTGCCCATCGATATCCGCCACATCACCTTCTCGGCCGCCAACTTTGCAACAGCCCTGGTGGGACTCGACCACAATATGAGCTGGCAACTGGCCGTCAAGTCGCTGTCGGGCATCTTCGCCATCGGCACGGCCAACCTGCTGGTCAGCTTCGGCCTGGCCCTGTGGGTAGCCCTGCGTTCGCGCCAGGTGCGCTTCAAGCACGGCATGCAATTGTTGAAAATCCTGGGCAAGCGTTTCCTGCGCTCGCCCATCGTCTTCTTCTTTGGTTCGAAAAACCCGCCGCCCCTGGCACTGGCCGATGATACGGCAAACCTGTCACTGACAAACAAGGCTCAAAAATGACCGCTAGGCGCATGCAACCCTGTCTCACCGCCCTCCTGCTGTGCTGGACCCTGGCTGCATGCGCCTCGCTGCCCAATGTCAAGAACCTCAACACCACCCTCGAACCCGTGGCCAAGCCCAAGGTGATCACGGGCAAGGGCGCCGTGCTGAACGTCAACAGCCGGGCCGCCCTGCTCAACAAACGCTGGGCCAAGTCCGGCATGGACTTGAAGACCCAGGCCGCGCTGGAAGAGGCGGCCACGGGCGTGCCTCTGATCAAGGGCAACAAGGTAACCCTGCTGTTTGACGGCCCGCAAACCATGGCCGCCATGTTCCAGGCCATCAGCGAAGCGAAGAACAGCATCAACCTGGAAACGTATATCTTCGACCAGGACCCGCTGGGCCTGAAGTTTGCCGACATGCTGATCGAAAAGCAGCAGGCGGGCGTGACGGTCAACGTCATCTACGACAGCGTGGGCACCATCGGCGTGCCGCAAGCGTTTTTTGAGCGCATGCGCGCGGCCGGCGTGCACCTGGTGGCCTTCAACCCCGTCAATCCGGCCAAGCTCAAGGGCGACGACTGGAAGATCAACAACCGCGATCACCGCAAGGTGCTGATCGTCGACGGCAAGACAGCGTTTACGGGCGGCATCAATATCAGCGATACCTATGCGAAAAGCTCGCTGTTCCGCTCGAAATCGAAGCCCACCGACAAGAAGGACGTGGGCTGGCGCGACACGCACGTGAAAGTGGAAGGCCCGGCCGTGGCCGCCTTCCAGTGGCTGTTCATCCGCACCTGGGCCCAGCAAGACCAGGCAGACTTGCCTGACGCCAATTATTTCCCCGTGCTGTCCGAAGTGGGCGACAAGCTGGTGCGCGTGGTGGCCAGCGAGCCGGAAGGCGGCTTTGAAATCTACAAGGCCTACATCCTGGCCATCCAGGAAGCAAAAAAATCGATCCACATCACGTCCGCCTATTTCGTGCCCGACCAGCAGACGGTCGACGCGCTGGTCGCGGCCGCCAAGCGGGGCGTGGACGTCACCGTGGTGCTGCCCGGCGTGTCCGACAGCGGCCTCGTGTTCCATGCGGGACACGCACTGTACGACCAGCTGCTGGCCGGCGGCATCCGCATTTTTCACTTGAAACTGGCCGTGCTGCACGCCAAGACGGCCGTCATCGACGGCGCCTGGTCGACGGTGGGCTCGACCAACATCGACATGCGCAGCTTCCTGCACAACAGCGAGCTGAACGTGATCGTGCTGGGCGACAGCTTCGGCAGGGAAATGGAAAACGCCTTCCAGGAAGACTTGCGCGACTCGGAAGAGATCACCAAGGCGAAATGGGAAACCCGGCCCATCTCCGACCGCATGAAGGAATGGGCGGCCCGTTTCATGAATTACTGGTTATAAGCACCGATCAGGCGACTGGATATTTGCACAAATATGCACTATATTGCACCAATAGTATGACGATCGTCGTACTGCTCATATCTGGAGTGAACCACCATGGGAACCGTGCGCAAGACCATTACCTTGACGGACCAGCAGGACGACTGGATCAAGGCGCAAATTGACGCCGGGCGCTATACGAACGACAGCGAATACATCCGCGACCTGATCCGGCGTGAACAGGAACGCAGCGCCGAACTCGATGCGATCCGCGCGGCGCTGGTGGAAGGCGAGGCCAGCGGCGAACCCCAGCCTTTCGACGCCAGGGCTTTCAAGCAGAGAATGCTGGCAGCGCATGGCTGAATACCGGCTGACGCCCGCCGCCGAGCATGATCTTGAGGCGATCTGGGCGTATACGTCGCAGCGCTGGAACGTGCAGCAGGCCAGTCTTTATCTTGACAACATGACGGCGGCCTTCGATGACCTGGCACGCGCACCCGAGACGGCACCGGCATGCGAGCAGATTCGGCCCGGCTACCGGCGCCGCAAAGTCGGACGGCACATGATTTATTTCCGCATCACTCACTATGGCATTGCCATCGTCCGCATTTTGCATGACCGCATGGATGCGGCACGCCATCTGTAATTAACACATCATCGATCACAGCGGCCGCAAGCTGGCCCACACGCCGCCCTGGCGTTCGAACGCTTCCGTGCTGACCTTTTCAAAATCGGCGCTGTCTTCATTCCAGCTGTAGCGCTCGACCCGGATGCAACTGTTTTCCACGCGCAGCACATTGAACGAGTTCGACTCGCCCCTGCCCCGCGTGGACGTGGCCGTGCCCGCCTGCACCATCAGGGCCGCGTAGCCGGCGATCTTGTAGCGCTCGGCCGTGTTGCCCGCCACGCTGGCATGCAAGTGTCCCGCCAGCAATAAATCCACGCCGCATTCGGAAAACATTTGCAGCGCCTGCGGCGCGCGGTCCACCAGATCGTCTTCATCGAAGTGCTCGGGCAAGTCGAATGGATGGTGCGTGACGATGATGCGCGTCAAACCGGGCGGCAAGCGGCCCAGGCGTTCACGCAGGAAATCGATCTGCTCGTGGCTGATGCGGCCATCCTTGAACGTCAATGAACGGGCCGTGTTGATACCCAGCACGGCAATTTCCTCGTCCACATATTCGGGCGACAAATCGTCCGTCACGTGGCGCCGGTACTTCACCAGCGGCGTCAGGAAACGGGAAAAGACGTTATACAGCGGCACGTCATGGTTGCCCGGCACCACGATCTGCGGCCCCGGCAAGCTGTCGAGAAAGTGCCGCGCCGCCTGGAACTGGGCGCTGCGGGCCCGCTGGGTGAGGTCGCCCGAGACCACCACCACATCCGGCTCCAGGCGCTCGACCAGCGCGCGCAAGGGCGCCAGCAAATCCCCGTCGACCCGGCCGAAATGCAAATCCGATAAATGCACGATGGTACGCATGGCGTTCTCCTAGCTGGCGGCGGGCACGGACGCCGGCACGATCACTTCGAGCGCGGCCGTGCGGATGCGGTAGCGCAGTGGCGTATTCATGACGGTCACTTCGCCATCGGTGGCCACGCGCAGGCGGCGGTGTTTCGTGGCGATCTCCAGGTCGGTGGCCGTCAGCACATCGAAATCCTTGGCCTGCGACAACTTGCCGAACAGCGCGTGCAGGGCCAGGCGCACGAGGCCCAGGCGGCCCGGACGCTGCGCCACGTACAGGCTCAGCTGGCCACCGTTGAGGCGTTCGCGCTCGCCGATATTCAAGCCTTCCATCAGGTATTCATTATTGCCGATGAAGACGAAGGGCGTGCGCCGCGCATGCACGGCGTCGTTGAGTTTCAATTGCACGCTGAGAAAGGGATAGCGGCGCAAGGCGGCCACCAGCGCCCAGCTGAAGGCCAGCCACTTGCCCCGCCCCAGCCGCCGCTGCTGCTTTTCGCGGTCGCGCACGATATCGGGATACAGGCCCAGGCTGGAATTGTTCAGGAAGATGCGGCCATTGACTTCGCCCACGTCGACCTGGTGCGGCACGCCCTGCGCCACGTTGGCAATCGCCGCATCGAGGTCAAGCGGGATATTCAAATCCTTGGCGAAATGGTTCAAGGTGCCTAGCGGCAGGACGCCAAACGGCGTGCCGCTGCCGACGACGACGGACGCGACGGCATTGATGGTGCCGTCGCCGCCGCCGGCCACGACGATGGGCGCGCCATCGCGCAAGGCTTGCTCGGCAGTGGCGATCATCTCGGCCCCGCTTTGCGCCAGGGTGATGGCGGCGTCGAGGCCCACGGCCAGGAATTGCGCTTCGAGCTGCTGCGCCCAGTCCGGCGCATAGCCGCAGCCGGCGCCCGCGTTGATGATGACGGCGATTTTGCTCAGGATCGTTCCCCTTATGTGGTTTGCCGGATGTGCCGGCGGCGGCGCAGGGTCGACACGCCGGCGATACAGATGGCCAGCCAGCCATAGCTTTCCGCCATGGCCGCCAGCACATCGCTCAGGTAATGTGCGCCCAAATAAATGCGGCTGAAGCCCACGAGCGACGCCATCAGGAATGCGCCCAGCGCGATGCCGATGCGCTTGCCCCAGGCGCCCGGCGCCGTCTGGCAAATCAGGTAGGCGGCCAGCAAGCCGTACAGGGCTGTCGAGGTGGCCGTATGGCCGCTGGGAAAGCTGTACGTGCTCAAGGCCGTCTGCAGGATGGGCTCGTCAAAGCTGGGCCGCGCGCGCACAAAAATGTACTTTAACAGCAGGTTCAAAAACATGACGCCCGGCATGGTGATGACCAGGGTAAACAGCCAATAGTCGGCGCCCTTGCGGTGCAGATACCAGCCCAGCAAGACGGCCAGGGTGATGGCGCCGATCACGCCATGCATATGCGTAACGACCAGCAGCACGCTGGTGATCCACGGCACGGCATGCCGGTTGAACCACTGCGCCACCTGCAAGTCGATCACGGTGATCTGCTCCATGCCCATCACGGCTTCGGCGATCTCGTGGAAGACCACGATGGCCACCAGCATCAGCGCCACGCCGACCGTCATATGCAGGCCCAGCTCGCCTTCGGGCGACAGGCGCGCCTCGACGAAGCGGCGCAGTTTCATGGTCCAGCCCGTGGTCACGCCCATGTCATTATTCTCTTGCAAACTGATCTCTCTTTCTTGTTCCTGGCGATGATCAAAAAAACCACACCAGCAAAAAAATACTGTTTATTCATACAGTAGCTGTGTATTCATACAGTAGTTATGCTATTCTGATGACTCGTTCAACACATCTCCCTCAAAGGAATTGTCATGGCAACATTGAATAGCGGTTTTGGCTCACGGTTCGGCCTGGAATACGCCCCAAGCTCTTTCCTCGTCCGCATGGGCAAGCGCGAAATCCTCGTCTGCCGCGACTTCCGCAAGCGCTACTACACCGTCAATCCCTTGATCGAGTGCGGTACGGGCATCGAGCCGGGCTATGTTGAAGTGCTGCTGATGCGCCGTTGGCTCCTCATTTTATCCAAGGCGCATTAAGAATGACTTTAAAACAAGGTGCTTGCACTCTGTTTTGAAGTCTGCTCCGCCCGGCCACGCCGGGAGCGCGCCAGTACCGGCCAGCGGCAACGCTGGCCGACCCCTCATTACTGCGTGCGTTCCTGTGCGGCCGGGCTGGCAGGTGTATTCGCGCTTGTCTTGACAGGCGCCGCCTTGTCGAACACATTCGCCTCGTACCACAAGGTCACGAACAGCACCATCACGACGGGGCCGATGAACAGGCCCACGAGGCCCAGAGTTTCCACGCCGCCCAAAATGCCGAACAGCACGGCCAGGAAAGGCAAGCGGGTAGCGTTGCCGATCATCCCGGGACGCACGAAGTGATCGGCCACGAACAGCACCACGGTGCCCCAGGCGGCCACGCCGATGGCGGCTCCTACATTACCCTGGAACACCAGCAAAGCGGCCGCGCACAGGTAAGCGAGCGGCGCGCCGAACGGGATGATGGCCAAAATACCGGTGGCGAACGCCCACAGGGCCGGCGACGGCAAGCCGGCAATCGCATAGGCGAAGCCGATCAGCACGCCTTCGGCCAGGCCCACGAGCACCAGACCGTTGACGGTGGCACGGATGGCCGTGGGGATCTTTTGCGCATAGCGGCCCCAGCGCTCGGGACGCAGGAAATGGCTGCCGACGGCCGTGATCTGACGCGTCAGCGCTTCGCCATCCTTGTAGAAGAAAAACAGGCATAAGAAGGCCAGGCCGAAATCGACCAGGCGGTGGAAGACGTCCGCGCCAAGGATTTTCAGGATGTCGCGCGCGGAATGAAAGCCGCCCACGGCGCTGCCCGCAAAGAAGTGGCCGAGGCCGTGGGGCTGGCTCAGGGTGGCTAGCCACCAGTCGCCGATGGCGCTGCCCGCCAGCGGAATATGCGCCACCCAGTCCGGCACGGGCAAGCCGTCCGTATTCGCATGGACGACGAAATTGGCCAGCACGGGCACTTCGCGCGCCGCCTGCGCCACGCCGAACAGCACGGGAATGATAAAGATGCAGGCGAACGCCAGGGTCAGCACGGCCGCCGCGATGATGGTGCGCTGGCCCAGCGCCGCGCGCACGCGCAGATACAGGGGCCAGGTGGCCACGCACAGGATGCCGGCCCACACGAGCGGCAAAAAGAAACGCTGCATGACGAAGGCCGTCACGGCGATCAGGGCCAGGGAAAAGCCTGCGCTGACGATGTCGCGCTGGGTATCGGTCATACCACTCCATTCGTGCCCGGCGCCGGGAAGCGCGACGGGACTTAGCTACGCGCCAGTTGCGCAGACGTAGCGTAACACGGAGCCATGGCGATTTATACGAGGCCCAGCTCCACCGGTTTGACGCCGGCAAACACGTGCTCGAGTTGCGCCGGCGTCAAACCAAAGGTGCGGCGCAGCAAGCCGCCCAGCACGGCGCGGTATTCATTGAGCACGGGCATGTCGCGGTTCTGGAACAGCGTCGCCTGCGACATCGCCACCTGCTCGCCCGCCACCTGCTTGCCCTTAATGCCGCCGCCGAGCACCCAGAAGACGCTGCCGTGGCCATGGTCCGTGCCGCGGTTGCCGTTTTCGCGGAAGGTGCGGCCAAATTCGCTGACGACGACGACGACGGTATTGCGCCATTCGCTGCCCATTTCCTGCGAAAACGCGGCCAGGCCCCGGCCCAGCTCATCGAAACGCCCCGCCAGGTAGCCATTCGCGCCGCCCTGCCCCACGTGCGTATCCCAGCCGCCCACGTCGACGAAACCAAGGTTGTATTTGTCCTTCATCAAGCGCGCGATGCGCTGCGCTTCCAGTTCAAAGCCCTTGGTACTGATGGCGTTGCGGTTGGCCGCCTGCATTTCTCCCGTCAATTCCTTCGTCACGTCCTCGCGCACGGCAAAGCCCGCGCTGACCGGTTGCTGCAGAGGCGTGCCCTTGTACATCGCCGCGATGAGCTGGCTTTGACGCGCATCGATACCGGACTTGCCCACGGAACGCAGCCCCATGTTCGGCACTTGCACGTCGCCCTGGAAGATCAGGGGCAGCTGGTCCGTGAAGGAAATGGCGTGCTTGCCGCTATTGAGGCTTTGCGCGAGCCGGTTCAAAAAGCCCGAACGGAAATCGCGGCGCCCGCCCAGTTCCTGCCCCAGTTCGATGCTGTCCTGCGTCTCGAAATGGCTGCGCGTCAAATCCGTCGTGCCGGCAAACGGAATGAAGGCCGCCTCGCCGCCCGTGAACATCGGGTAGATGGTCTCGCGCAAGGCCGGATGCAGGGCCCAGTCGGCGTTCAAGGCCAGCGCGCCGTTGTCCGCACCCGGTTTCGCGATGGCGATATTCGGCCGCGATGCATAATAAAAATCGCTGCCGATGGGCACCAGCAGGTTGTTCGCGTCATAGCCGCCGCGCAGGAAGACGAACAGCAGCTTCGCATTCGTGGCGGGCGCGGCCAGCAAGCTGCCCGCGTGCGACAACAGGGGCGCGGCGGCCAGGGCTTTCAACAGGTCACGACGGTTCATGGCGATCCTTTCAATCTAGCGGTGCATCATTTCCGGCGAAGAGAGCAGAAATGTATTCCACTCCTGCGGCGAGGCGGCCTGTTCCAGGGCCTGGCGCGTGGCGGCACTCAAGGTCGGCTGCAGCGACTGGTAATACAGGGCGCTGGCCAGCTGGGGAAACGCGACCTTTTCCTGCGGCTGCGGGCCGTCCGTCTTGAACAGGCCGGCGCTGCCCGAACCGATGGTGCGGGCGATATCGAAACGCGTCGTCATCTGGCCGGGGCTGGCCCAGGACGCATCCGTCAGCGGATAGCCGTCCGGCGTCTGGCGCCCGTACAGGGGCTGTCCCATGCGCGCGAGCCAGCTCAGCATGGGACCGGCGTTGAGGATGGGCTTGTCGTCATAGCTGAGGCGCACGGCCGACACCACATAATGCATGGGATCCTTGAATTTCTTGCCCAGCGACTGCCGAAACTCGGGACTGCTGAACATGGTCTGCAGCACGTCGGCGATCATGCCGTCGCTGTGCTGGAAGGTGGCCGCCATGCGCGCCACCAGCGCTTCGGGAGGGTTATCTCCCACGAAATACTGGGCCAGCTTGCCGCTGATAAAGCGCGCGGTGGCGGGACTGCGGCTCAGGCGGTCCAGCGCTTCATCGAGTTCGGCCAGTCCCCGCCCCTTCACCGTTTGCCCGAGGAATTGTTTATCGCCGTAATCGTGGCGGTTCGGATTGAATTCGAACAGGCCGCGGCGCACGTATTGCGATTGCAGCGCCGGTTTCACCTTCGGCGTATCCGTGCCCAGGTTGACGCCCACGCCGGTGAGGATGCGCGCCAGTTCCTGCACGTCGGTCTGGCTATAGCCACCGTTCACGCCCAGGGTGTGCAGCTCCATCAGCTCACGCGCATAGTTTTCATTGATGCGCTTGACAGCATTGGCTTCATTATCGAGGTAGCGCAGCATGGCCGGGTGGTGGACGGTCGCGCCCAGCAAGTCGCGGAATTTCCCTAGGGCATGCGGCGCGATGGCGTTCGCCTCGTAATCGCCGACCATGGCGCGCAAGTTGTGCTTGCCCTGGTGCACGCTGAAATGGTTGAGCCAGAACCAGCTCAGCTGCTGCTGCAGCTGGTTCGGCGAATACACGTCCAGCAACAGCGAGCGCGTGGCCGCCTCGCGCGCCAGGCGGTTCAGTTCCTGCTGGTATTCCTTTTGCGCTTGCTGCTTCGCCATGTCGTCCATGACGCCGGCCGACTCCTTGCGCTTTTGCTCCACGGACATGACGAGCTGATCGAGCGGCACCTGGCTGATGGTCATGGCGTCGATCTGCGCCTGCACGGCGGGCGGCAGGCTGGCTTTGCCTGGGTGTAACTGCGCCTGCAGGTAAGCGTTCCAGCCTTCCTTTTGCACCTGGCGCACGCTGCCGCCGTTCACACCCCAGCTGACGCGCTCGAGCATCGCGATGCCTTGCGCGGCATTGTCGGGCGCGGCGACGGCATGCTGCGCGGCCGGCGGCGCCGTCGCGGCACAGCCGGCCAGCAACAGCAGGGATATCAAGGTCGTCGGCAATAATCGGTTCGGGCTCATGGCAATCTTTCAAGCGGTTTCAACCAGAATGCCTGAGGGTACGCCCAGGTTGACCCGCGCATGATTGCCATTTGCAACGAGTTGTAATCAAGCGGGCGTGTTCGCCAGCCGATCGCGCGCGGGCGCGGGCACGTTAGCAATGAACAATCTCGGATAAAATGTTATCGAGAGAATGGCGCACTGCAATGGCAGCTGCGTATTTTCTCTTGAACCAGACATTATCCATACAATACGTCCACATTAAAAAGAAATGAAAATATTATTTATCGCCGCATTGGGAATCTTATCGTTCATTCAAACGCCCTTATCCTTCGCCGAGAATCTGAATGGAAAAACCCTGTATGTGCAGCGATGTGCCGTGTGCCACGGAGCAGAGATCAAGGGAACCGGGCCATTGGCGAATAAAAGCAATCCCCCTACACCGGATCTGACGACGGCCGCTTTTAAAAAACGTCTGAAGGATTATCCGGGTGTGATCGTATCGTCGGTCATACTGCGCCCGAATGGCGATTTGATTCCAAAGACCTTGAAAGAGAATGGCGTCAAGATCGCGCCATACGCCTGGCGGGTAAAGGATTTTCGCGATTTGAATCAATACATGAGTGATGTGATTTTCAAAAACCGCTGATCTTGAAATCAGCGGAGTACACCTCGCGCAGGAATACTCCGAAATCAATTATCCTGTTTGAATAACTCCACGCAGTGATCTCGCAGGAAGTCGCGCAACTGCAGCACCAGCGGCGTCACTTGCGCCCGGTGCGTGCAGACCAGGTGCAGGGGCGTCGCCTCGCCCGCCACGTCGGGCAACAGCGCTTGCAGGCGGCCGGTGGCCAGGTCGCCAGCCACGTCGAGCCGCGACTTGTAGGCGATGCCCAGGCCCGCCACGGCCCAGCGGCGCACGAGGTCGGCATCGTCGGCGCTGCGGTTGCCGCTCACCTGCACGGTGACTTGCTCGCGCTGGGGCAAGCGGTAAAAGGTCCAGCGGTCGTGCAAGCCGTCTTCCAGCGCGAAGCGCAGGCAATTGCGCTGCGACAAGTCTTGCAGCGCCAGCAAGGGGCCATGCTCGCGCAGGTAGCCGGGCGAGGCCACCAGCACCCTGTCGTTGGCGGGCGCGATGGGCATGGCGACCATGCTCGAATCGTCTTGCTGGCCATAGCGGATGGCCACGTCGACTTGCTGACGCACCATGTCGGCCACCCGGTCGCTGACGCTGAGCTGGTACTGCAGCTTCGGATGGCGCGCCTGGAATGCGTCCAGCCAGCCCAGCATCAGGTTGCGGCCCAGGTCGGAAGGCATGGCAATTTTCAAGGTTCCGCCGAAACTGTCCTTGCCGGCCAGCAGTGCGTCATGGCCCGCGCGCAGCAGGCGCAGGGCTTCGCGCGCATGCTCCAGGTATTGCGTGCCTTCCGGCGTCAGGCTCAGCGAGCGGGTCGTGCGGGCCAGCAGGCGCAAGCCCAATTCCCCTTCCAGGCGCTTGACGGCGGCGCTGGCCAGCGCAGGCGAGATGCCGATCTCGCGCGCGGCCGCCGACAAACTGCCCCGATCAGCCGTGCGGACAAACACTTGCAAGTCATCGAGTCGCAGCAATTTTCAGCATTCCTTTGAAAGTGTTTCGGTACGCGCCCTCTTTTTCGCTGGCGAGAAAATGGCCATGATACGTCATCAAGCCTGTATGGCGTAGGTCGGATGAGGTCCAAAGGACCGTAATCCGACAACATTGTTGGCGTGGCCGATGGTGGTGTCGGATTACGCGCGGTACAGCCGCGCTAATCCGACCTACCCGACTCCATCACTGTTTTACCAAAGGAAGAATATGAAAGCCATCGCCTACCACCACAGCCTGCCCATCACGGATGCCGACGCCCTGCTCGACATCGAGCTGCCCGTGCCCGTCGCCACGGGACGCGACCTGCTCGTCGCCGTCAAGGCCGTCTCCGTCAATCCCGTCGACACCAAGGTGCGCCAGAACCGCGCGCCGAAAGACCGCCAGCCGGAAGTGCTGGGCTGGGATGCGGCCGGCGTCGTCACGGCCGTCGGCCCCGACGTCACCCTGTTCCAGGTGGGAGATAAAGTCTGGTACGCGGGCGCCATCAACCGCCCCGGCAGCAACAGCGAATTTCAATTAGTCGACGAGCGCATCGTGGGCCACATGCCGGCCAGCCTCGATTTCGCCCCGGCCGCCGCCCTGCCGCTCACGGCGATTACGGCGTGGGAATTGCTGTTCGACCGCCTGCAGATCAGCCGCGACAAGAGCCTGACCGGCAAGTCGCTGCTCGTGATCGGCGCGGCCGGCGGCGTTGGCTCCGTGCTGGTGCAACTGGCGCGGCAGTTGACGGGCGTCACCATCATCGGCACGGCCTCGCGCGCGGAAACGGCCGATTGGGTCAAGCAACTGGGCGCCCACCACGTGATCGACCACAGCCTGCCGCTGGCCGCCGAAATCACGCGCCTCGGTTTACCGCCCGTCGATTACGTGATCAGCCTGAACCAGACCGACAAGCATTTCGAGCAGATCGTCGAACTGATCGCGCCGCAGGGCAAATTCGCCCTGATCGACGACCCCGAGCACATCGACGTGCGCAAGTTCAAGGGCAAGAGCGTGTCCTTGCACTGGGAACTGATGTTTACCCGTTCGCTGTTCCAGACGCCGGACATGGTCCAGCAGCACGCCTTGCTCGAGGAACTGGCGCAGCTGGTGGACGCCGGTATCATCAAGACCACCGTGGCCGAGCGCTTCGGCACGATCAACGCGGCGAATCTGAAGCGCGCGCATGCCCTGCTGGAAAGCAATACGGCCAAAGGCAAGATCGTCCTTGAAGGGTTCTAAACTCAGGTAATCAGAATGGCCCGGAAATCATTGACATTCGTCAATGTCGGGCCCGTGATCACACTATCTCCCAGCGCCTGGAAGAAGCCGTGTCCATCGTTGTTGTCGAGGCTATCGCGGGGCTTGATGCCCTGCGCCCAGGCACGCTGCAGGGTGTCGGGCGCGAGATAAGCGCCGGCGATGTCTTCCTGGCCGTCGACGCCATCCGTGTCGCCCGCCAGCGCGTGGATGCCCTCGTATCCGTCCAGCGCGATGCCCAGCGCCAGCAAAAATTCCACGTTGCGCCCGCCGCGGCCCTTGCCGCGCACGGTGACCGTCGTTTCGCCGCCCGACAGCAGCACGCACGGGGCGGGAAACGGCTGGCCCCGCATCGCCGTTTGCAGCGCGATGCCGGCCATGACTTTGCCCACGTCGCGCGCCTCGCCTTCCAGGCTGTCGCCCAATATATACGGCGTGACGCCGGCCGCGCGCGCCACGGCGGCGGCCGCCTCGAGCGCCATCTGCGGCGTGGCGACCAGGGTCGTGCGCGTGCGCGCCAGCCGTGGGTCACCGGGTTTCACGGATTCGCCGCGCCCGCTTTCCAGCGTTTTTCTTATGCTGTCCGGCAAGTCCATGCCATAGCGGCGCACGATGGCCAGCGCGTCCTCGCACGTCGTCGCGTCGCCCACCGTGGGGCCGGAGGCGATATCGCCGAGCTTGTCGCCAGGCACGTCGGAAATCGCCAACGTCACCACTTGCGCCGGATGGCAGGCAGCCGCCAGCCGGCCGCCCTTGATGGCGGACAAATGGCGGCGCACGCAATTCATTTCGCCGATGGTGGCGCCCGACGCCAGCAGCGCGCGGTTCAAGGCTTGCTTGTCTTCCAGGGTGATGCCGTCCAGGGGCAAGGCCAGCAGCGACGAGCCGCCGCCCGAGATCAGGCACAGCACCGTGTCGTCCGCCTGCAAGTTGCCCACCACGTCCAGCATGCGCCGCGCGGCCGCCATGCCGGCAGAGTCCGGCACAGGATGCGACGCTTCCACGATCTCGATGCGTTCACAGGGCACGGCATAGCCGTAGCGCGTGACGACGAGGCCCGACAGCGGCCCCGGCCAGTGCCGCTCCACGGCTTGCGCCATGGCGGCCGACGCCTTGCCGGCGCCGATGACGATCAAGCGTCCCTTGGGTGCGGGCGGCAGATGGGGCGGTATGCAGTGCGATGGCTGCGCCGCCTCGACGGCGGCGTGGAACATGGCTTGCAGCAATGCGCGCGGCGCGGGGGGCGTCGTCATGGTGTTCTCCTCGGGTATCCGAACCCGATCATAGCAGGGACGGCGCTGCCCGGAGACTACAATGGCGGCTTGATCACGAACAGGAATGCAATGAGCGACGCCATCGAATGGACCAGTCTTGCCCGCACTTTCGGGCTGTTTACCGTCACGGCCGTGGCTGAACTGCTGGGCTGCTACCTGCCCATGCTGTGGTTGAGCAACAAGGGCAGCGCCTGGCTGCTGTTGCCGGCCGCCCTCAGCCTGCTGATCTTCGTGTGGCTGCTGACCCTGCATCCGGCCGCCAGCGGCAGGGTCTACGCCACGTATGGCGCCGTCTACATCGCCACGGCGCTGGGATGGCTGTGGCTGGTGGACGGCGTCACGCCCGCCTGGACGGATGTGACGGGCGTGGGCCTGGCCCTGGCCGGCGCCGCCGTGATTGCCATGGGACACAAGGCAGCATAATTACGCCGCGTGCTGGCGGAAATTCGTTTCCGCCGACCACGCCGCGCTGGCGCGGGCCAGCAGTACGGCTTCGCCATCGGCCAGCCAGTCGTCCGCGTCGGCAATCTTCCACATGGCTTGCAGCAGCTTGCGGCGCAAGTCCGGGTCCGTGATTTCATCGAGCAGGCTGTCGATCACGCCATGGGCCAGCTGCACGGCGCCATGCACGGTCGACGTCAGCATGTCGTCGCACAGGTCTTGCAACAGCTGTTGAAAGGCGGCCGGCGCCAGGTCGATATGCTCGAGGATCTTGCTGCGGTGCATGGCTTGCAGCTCGGCGCTGGCCAGGTTGCCGTCGACCACCATCATCAGGGCCAGGATACGTCCCGCTGCCTGGGGACTGTTCGCTTCATAGGTACGCATGATTTCATTCTTTCATTGTGATTGATCAAAAGACGCGCCACCGCCTTGCGGGGCGCGCCGTACTGCTGTGTTACTTTTTGTCGCTGCGGGTGATGAATACGCTCGCCACGCAGCTCGACACGATCAGCACCGCCACCACCAGCAGCGACGCTTCCACCGGCACGTGGTACCACGGCATGATCAGCATCTTGGCGCCGATAAACACGAGCACCATTGCCAGGCCATACTTGAGCATGTGGAAGCGGTCAGCCACGTCCACCAGCAGGAAGTACAGGGCGCGCAAGCCCATGATGGCGAACAGGTTCGACGTGAAGACGATGAACGGGTCCGTCGTGATGGCGAAGATCGCCGGGATCGAGTCGACCGCGAACACCAGGTCCGTCACCTCGATCAGGATCAGCACGAGGAACAGCGGCGTGACATAGCGCAAACCGCCCTTGGCCACGAAGAAACGTTCGCCGTGGTCGCCGTCCGCTACCCGCAAGTGGCGGCGGGCAAAGCGCAGCACGGGGTTGTTCGCCACGTCCGGTTCCGCATCGGCCGCCACCAGCATGCGCATGCCGGTAATTAAGAGGAAGGCGCCGAACAGGTACAGCACCCAGCTGAACTCGCTCACCACCCAGGCGCCGGCCATGATCATCACGGCGCGCATGACGATCGCGCCCAGCACGCCATAGATCAGCACGCGGCGCTGGTACTGGATCGGCACCTGGAAGGCGCTGAAGATCAGCAGGAAGACGAAGACGTTATCGACCGACAGCGCTTTCTCGATCAGGTAGCCGGAGAAAAACTCCAGCGCCTTCTGGTTGGCGATCTCGGGACCGGCCGTGCCGTTCAGATACCACCACAGGCCGCCGTTGAACAGCAGGGCCAGGCTGACCCACACGAGCGACCACGTCGCCGCTTCCTTGACACTGACCTTGTGCGCCTTGTTGCCGCCGAAGACGAACAGGTCCAGCGCCAGCATCAGCAGGACGAATACGATGAAGCCGGCCCACATGGGTGCCGTTGCAATACTCTCCAGGCCGTTCATCGGCGGCCTCCGCAACTGTCTGTGTCTATCCTGATGCCCATGGCACTCTCCTTGCATGAATTGAGCAGTCATCATAGGCTGAATATAAACATCGAACAAATCGAATATAATTTACGAATACATCGAAAAATTCGATGCATTAATTTTGCCGGGAACAAACATGTCCACACTCAACTTCAAGCACTTGCGCTATTTCTGGATGGTGGCCAAGACGGGCAGCATCGCGCGCGCGGCCGAGCAGCTGCACCTGACGCCGCAATCGATTTCCGGCCAGCTCAGCGACTTTGCCGACACCCTGGGCGTGGAACTGTTCCGCCGCAGCGGGCGCAAGCTGGAATTGACGGAGACGGGCCGGCGCATCCTCAGCCATGCGG
Source organism: Janthinobacterium sp. HH106 (assembly GCF_001758725.1). Taxonomy (NCBI): domain Bacteria; kingdom Pseudomonadati; phylum Pseudomonadota; class Betaproteobacteria; order Burkholderiales; family Oxalobacteraceae; genus Janthinobacterium; species Janthinobacterium sp. HH106. The sequence continues at coordinate 166,714 of NZ_LRIC01000056.1, forward strand.
AAGAGATTTTCAGCACGGGCGACGAATTGCTGGAAATCGTGCGCGACCAGTCGCGCACGGCGACGACCACGTTTCGCGTGGGCTGCGCCGATTCCGTGTCGAAACTGATCGCCTGCCGCCTGGTCGAACCGGCGCTGGGCCTGGCCGAACCGCTGCGCATGATCTGCCGCGAAGGCCGGCTGGCCAGCCTGCTGGCGGATCTGGCCGTGCACCGGCTGGACCTGATCATCGCCGACCGCCCCATGCCGTCCCATCTGAGCGTGCGCGGCTACAACCACCTGCTGGGCGAAAGCGGCATGACCCTGTTTGGCACGCCGGCGCTGGCCGCCACGCTGGAAGGCGGCTTTCCCAAATGCCTCGATGGCGCGCCGCTGCTGCTGCCGGGCGAGGATTTCGCCATTTATGGCCGCTTGCTGCAATGGCTGGGCGACAACCATCTGCACCCGCGCATCGTGGGCGAGTTCGACGACAGCGCCATGATGCAGGCCTTCGGCCAGTCCGGCGCCGGCCTGTTCTTCGCCCCCACCGTGATCGCGCCCCAGGTGTGCGAACAGCATGGCGTGGTGGCACTGGGCCGGGTCGACAGCCTCGTCGAGCAGGTGTATGCGATCACCACGGAGCGGCGCCTGAGCCACCCGGCCACCGTCGCCATCAGCCAGAGCGCGCGGCGCGAACTGTTCGTGTAGTAGTTCCACAACTGAAGTTCCACAATTAAAACGCCGCAAATACATTTGAGCAAATACATCTATATAATGGCAAGCCTCCCCGACGCCCTGCGCGCCCCTTCCTGGACTTGCCGCAATGAAGCACTTGCACGACATTCCCTCTGCCTTCAAGCATGAATTTGCCAACCCGCGCCTGTGGTGGTCGCGCGCCGTCGTCGTCGGCATGGCTGCCGTCGCGGGCCTCGTCGTCGTGGGCTTTACGTGGCTGGCGGAAACAGCGCTCGATTGTTTTCTCTTTTTTAACGGCAAGGCCTGGTGGTTCGCCCTGCTGTGGACACCCGCTTGCGCCGCCTTGCTCGTCTGGCTGACGCGCCGCTACGCCGTGGGCGCGGCCGGCTCCGGCATCCCGCAAGTGATGGCCACGCTGGATCCGGCCGTGGCACCGGAGCAGCGCTCCTTGTTCGTGTCCCTGAAACTCAGTGCCGCGAAGATAGTCCTGACGGCGGGCGGCTTGCTGGGCGGCTTGTCGCTGGGGCGCGAAGGGCCGTCCGTGCAGATCGCCGCCGGCGTGATGCTGGCCGCGCGCCGCTGGCTGCCGCGCCATTCGCAGGTGAGCGCCCATTCGCTGCTGGTGGCCGGTGGCGCGGCCGGCATCGCGGCTGCCTTCAACACGCCGCTGGCGGGCGTCATGTTTGCCATTGAGGAATTGTCACGCTCGCCCGAGCAACGCAACAGCGGCCTCATCGTCGCCGGCATCGTGCTGGCCGGCATGATGGCCGTCTCGATCCACGGCAACGCCACCCACTTCGGCATCATCCACCCCGGCCCCATCGGCCTGGCGCTGGCCCTGCCAGGTTTACTCGTCACCCTCGTGGCGGGCGTGGCCGGCGGCCTGTTTGCGCGGCTGCTGCTGGCATCCGCCCGGGGCAATCCGCTGGGGAAATTATCGGCGTGGAGAACAGGCCGGCCCGTGCTGTTTGCCGCCGTCTGCGGTTTGCTGGTGGCGGCCATCGGCATCGCCAGCCACGGCGCCACGTTCGGCAGCGGCACCGTGGCCACGCGCGCCATGCTCGAAGGCGCGTCCGACGTGGCGCCCGCCTTTGTGGCCTTCAAATATGTGGCGACGTGGCTGACCGTCTGGTCGGGCGTGCCGGCCGGCATCTTCGCGCCATCCCTGGCCATCGGCGCCGGCATCGGGCATGACATTGCGCAATTGCTGCACTATCCGCACGCGCCCGCCCTGATCGCGCTGGGCATGGTGGGCTTCCTGGCCGCCGCCACGCAAGCGCCGTTGACGGCGTTTATCATTGTCATGGAAATGGTCGATGGCCACGGCATGGTGCTGAGCCTGATGGCCTGCGCCGTGGTGGCCAGCACCGTGTCGCGCGTGCTCAGCGAGCCGCTGTACGGGGCGCTGGCGCAGCTGCAGCTGCAACGGCTGCCGCAGGCCAGCCGGGACACTACATCGTAAACGGAAACGGCTGCATGCCCGCCTGCCTGTCATCGGGGGCGACAACGGCCAGCAAGGCGTTCAAGCCCTGGTTCAGGTGCGCCAGGCTGTCGGGGTCCAGCTGGGCCAGCGCGCTGGGCAGCAAGCCGCGCGCCGGCTGCGGCGCGCCGGCGATCACGGCTTGCCCTTCCGCCGTCAGGGTCAGTGTAACGACGCGCTGGTCAGGCTGGTCGCGCGCCTTGCGCACATAGGCTTTTTTCACCAGCGCCTCGACCAGGTTGCTGGCCGTCGTCTGGTGTATCGACATCTTGCCGGCCAGCTCGCCCATGCGCAGGCCCGGCCGCTCCAGCAATTCCTGCATCACCCACAGTTGCGCGCCAGACACGCCGCATTGCTTCTCGATCTGCGCCGAGTGCCGCTGCGCCGCGCGCATGACGACACGCATGTTTTGCAAGGCCATGCCTTGCGCCCTGGCCATTGCCGAAACGTCCGCTTCCACCACCATTGCCTCCATTATCCTGCCGGCTGCGCGCCTGCTGGCGGGCCGGAATCCCTGCATGATACCTGCAATGGCGGTCCGCTACTAACTGCTTGTTACTGGCTCTCCAGCCTGCCATGCCTGTTCCAGCACCAGCTTGCCGGCCTGGTCCCACTGGCGCTCGATGCCATGCTTCTTGCCGTGCTCATACGGCACGATCTGCCGCAGGCTGCCATCGCTGTACCAGCTTTGGACCAAGCCGTGGCGCTGGCCGTCGCGCATGGGCGTGACACTGGCGCGCACGCCGTTATCGTGCCACTCCATCAGGTCGCCCTGCTCGCGCCCTTGGGCATCCTGCTGCCAGGCAACGGTCGGCTGGCCATTGCTGCCCCACTTTTGCATGCTCAGCAGCTTGCCCTTGCGGTACAGCGCTCTCTGCGCCAGCTGGCCATTGTCATGGCTATCGAACGACCAGCCGTCGGGCTCGCCATGGCGCCACATCGTGCTGGCGACTACCTTGCCGTCGGGCGCCAAGGTGACGGCCTCGCCATCCTGCTGGTCATGGATGAAATGGCTGCGCTGGAACAGCTTGCCGTCGGCGTAAAACACTTGCTGCAGCCCATGCATCCTGCCGCCTTTCAGGAAGGCGCGGCTGCTTACCTTGCCATTCGGGCCATACGACACATACTCGCCATCGGCCATTTGCTGGCCGTGGTAGCGGATGCGGTTCATCAGCTGGCCATTCTCATGGTAAGACTCGACAATACGGTCGCGCCCGTTCGGCAGCACGGTCACCTTTTGCTTGAGCTGGCCGTTGTCATAGAACGACGTGCCGCGAGCCGGCGCCTGCGCCTGCGCCTGCGCCGCCAGCGGCAGCACCGTCATGAGCGCTGCCAGCAGCGCCAGGCGCATTTTCTGTGCATACCGCATGCCGCCCCCCTACTGCGCGGCCACCGGCTGGCCATCGTGCCACGCCTGCTCCAGCACCAGCTTGCCCGTCTTGTCCCACTGGCGCTCGATGCCGTGCTTCTTGCCATGTTCATACGGCACGATCTGCCGCAGGCTGCCATCGCTGTACCAGGTCTGCAGCAAGCCGTGGCGCTGGCCTTCGACAAACGGGGTCACGCTGGCGCGCACGCCGTTGGCATGCCAGTCGGTCGTGTCGCCATGGTCGCGCCCCTGCGCGTCTTTCTGCCACGCAAACACGGGCCGGCCATTCGGGGCCCACGTTTGCAAGCTGAGCACGGCACCCTTCTGGTACAGCGTCTTGTTCGACACGACGCCATTGCCATGGCTTTCAAACGACCAGCCGTCGGGCTGGCCGTGCACCCAGACGGTCCGGGCCAGCACCTTGCCGTCCTCGGCAAGCATGACAAACTCGCCCTCGCGCTGGCCATCGACGTGCCGTCCCCTTCGGAACAGTTTGCCATCCGGATAAAACGATTCCTCCACGCCATCCATCTGGCCATTGCGGCGATACGAGCGGTTGCTGACGGCGCCATTCGCGCCATACGACACGTGCTCGCCATCGGCCATCTCGTCGCCGTGGTACAGCGTGCGGCTCATCAATTGGCCGTTCTTGTGATACGTTTCCGAGATGCTGTCGCGCCCGTTCGGCAGCGGCGTGACCTTCTGCTGGATCTGGCCATTCTCGAAGTACACGCAGCCGCCCGGCAGCTCCTCGCCCTGGGCATTGAAGTAGGTTTCGCGCAGCAGCTGGCCATTCTCGTAGTAGGACTTGCGAAAACGCACGAACCTGATCTGGCTCAGGTCCAGGTCCGTGGCATAGGTTTCAAAGGCCAGCACGCCCGGCGTGTCGGGAAATTCGAGCCGCACATGCCAGGCGCCCAGCGACTCGTCGCGCACGGGCGGCGTGCGCAGCGCATACGCGGCACGGCGCTGATTGCTGGGCATGAAATTTTCATCCAGATACATGGTGTGGTCCTTGCTCTCGTCCATTGCCTGCGCCGTCTGCCGTAGCGGCTCCGCTTCCTGTGCCGCCAGCGGCATGGCCGCGCTCATGCCCAGTGCGGCGGCCAGCAGCCAGCGCTTCGCCTGTTGATTCGTCATGTTGCTCCATTGTTCATGTTGCCTTACGGCCAGCATCATAAAGGCAAGCGCCGCGCGCCGTGGGCACGATTGCCGCGCCACCATAAAAAAAGGCCGGACCTGCTGGTCCGGCCCCGGCGTGGGCGCATGCGGCGGCGCCTGGCCTTAGCCCGCGCCATCCTTGACGGGCGACAACTGGCTCGCATGCAGCCGTGCATACGCGCCGCCCTGCTGCAGCAAGGCGGCATGGCTGCCCGACTCGACCAGGCGCCCGCCCTGCATGACGACGATGCGGTCGGCGCTTTCGATGGTGGATAAGCGGTGGGCGATGACGATGGTGGTGCGGTTGCGCATCAGCACTTCCAGCGCCGCCTGCACGGAGCGCTCCGACTCCGTGTCCAGCGCGCTGGTCGCTTCATCGAGCAGCAGGATCGGCGCATCCTTGTACAGCGCGCGCGCGATGGCCAGGCGCTGGCGTTGCCCGCCCGACAGGCGCGAACCGTTCTGGCCCGCCTGGGTCGCGTAGCCTTGCGGCAGCTGCATGATGAAGTCGTGCGCATACGCGGCGCGCGCCGACGCTTCGATGCGGGCCATGTCCGGGGCCGGGTCGCCATACGCGATATTCGCCGCCATCGTGTCGTTGAACAGGATCACATCCTGGCTGACGAGGGCGAACTGGCGCCGCAGGGCCAGCAAGGCGTAGTCGCGCACGTCGACGCCGTCGAGCAGGATCCGGCCGCCGCTGACGTCATAGAAGCGCGGCAGCAGGCCCAGCAAGGTCGTCTTGCCGCCGCCGGAGCCGCCCACCAGGGCCACCGTTTCGCCGGCGCGGATGTCGAGCGTGATATCGCTCAAGGCCGTGGGCGCATCGGGATCGTCGCTGTTGTAGCGGAAGTGCACGTTCTGCAGAGACAGATTGCCCTGCACGGCGGCCGGGGCGATGGTGCCCGGGTCCGGTTCCAGCGGCGTGTCGATCAAACCGAAGACGGACTCGGCCGCAGCCAGGCCCCGCTGCAGCGGCTCATTGATTTTCGTTAAATTCTTGATCGGCGACTGCATGGCCATCAGCGCGCCCATGAAGGCAACAAAAGCGCCCGGCGTGATGGCGCCGCTTTGCGCGCGCAGCATGGCGAAATAAATCACGGACGACAGGGTAATGCCGACGAGCATCATGATGAAGCCGGAATTCATGGCCGAGGTGGCCGCGTGCTTGACGGCCAGCTGGCGGTTGCGCTTGACGACGTTGCCGAAGCGCGCCTGTTCATAGTCCTGCCCGCCGAAGATTTTCACCACGCGCTGGCCGCCGATGCTTTCATCGAGCACGGACGTCAGCTCGCCCACGGCTTGCTGCGAACTCTTGCTCAGGTGGCGCATGCGCCGTCCCGCCAGGGTCACGACGATGGCGACGATGGGCATCGAGGCCATGCAGAACAGGGCCAGTTTCACGTCGATGCTGAACAATAAAATCAGGTAGCCGACGGTGGCGACGGAATCGCGCACCATCACGTTGAGCACGTTCAAGCCCGCCTGCGACACCTGGCTGGCGTCGAAGGCCACGCGCGACTGCGTCAGGCTGGTGGTGGTGGTGTCGAAAAAGCGGCTGGGCAGGCGCATGATGGTGGCGAACATCTTTTCGCGCAAATCGGCCTGCACCCGGCTCGATAGCCAAACGGAACCGTAATCGCCGGCAAAGCTCGACACCATGCGCAGCACGGCCAGGCCCAGGATGGTGGCGGGAATCACCCACAGATCCACCTGTCCCGCCTGTGCCGGCAAGAAACGGTCGACCCAGCCCTGCAGCATGCCCATCACGCCGGACACGGGCGCGACCTGCGTGCTGGCCGTCGTGCGCATGGCGTCGACGACGTTTTGCAACTGGCGGATTAACAACACATCGGTGGCGGACGCCACGCCCACGGCCAGCAAAGTGGCGGCAACGATGGCGCCATAGCGGCGAAACTGGCCGGCCAGGCGGAAGAACAGGAGGCGACTTTGCTGCATGCAGGTGAGAAAAGTAAGGGTAAAACGTGATTCTAACCGCTGCCAGACTCACCTATGAGAAAGTCGTCACCTTGCCGGCGCAGGACCGGCAAGGAAAACACGGACGATCAGCTCTTCGCCACTTTCCACGCGGCCGTGCCAGCCTTGCAGACTTTCAGCTTGAGGGTCTGTTCCTGGCCCTTGGCGTTCAAGCCCACCTGCACCTTGCGGCAGGTTTGCGCGTCCGTCTTTTCCGTGTCGCTGGCCGTGATGTCGGCGGCGATGCGCACGGAATTGCGCAAGCCTTCATTGCTCCATTGCACGGTTTCGCCATCCTTCTTGTCGTTGAGCACGTCGGTGACGGCTTTCACGAAGACGGGCTTGTCGTTCTTGTTCAGGTAAGCCATCGGCGTATCGGCCAGGAAACCCAGGCCGACGGCGGAAGCGGAAGCGCTGAAGACGGCGCTGCCCAGTATCAAGGTGGACAGCAGTGTGGCGGGACGAATACGCATGGAAAACTCCTAGTTAAGTAAAAATAGGGACCGCCGGGGCGGCCCTTAGCCGGGATCCGCCGGCGAAATACCCACGGCCAGCAAGGCGTCGATGCTGGGCACGAAATAGATCGCCGACGACAGCGCCGTGGAAAAATCCAGCAGCCTGTCCGTCTTGGTGACGCCATCATAGCCTACGCCGTACATTTGCCGCAGCATGCCCATGGTCACCGTGATGTCCTTGCAGAAACCGACAAACATGACGCCCGCCTCGGTCGCATTGGCGTAATTGGCATTGCGGCGCACGATATCGACCTCCTCGCCATCGCGGATAAACTGGTTGCGGCCCACGTGGGAATCGACGGGCAGCGGCGACAATTCATGGCTGCCGGCCTTGGTGCGGCCCCACACCTGCTCCGCCGCGTGCACGGGCAAGGCGCGCAGGCGCTCCACGTCCATGCGCCATTTCTGCAGCAGCACGGTGGAGCCGCCCGCGCCCGCCTCGCCGTCCGGGATGATGGCCACGCCGTTGGCGCGGAACGGATTCGGATTCGCGACGCCGTCGGCAAAGCCGTCGAAGGTCACGTTATTGTGATACGGAAAACACACCTGCTCGCTGGCCAGCTCGGCGTAAGGGCTCAGCAAGGTGAGCGTCGTGCGCATGCTGTCGTACAGGGTGGCCGCGTTCGATTGCGTGATCCAGACCCAGAAATCGTGCTGGGTAGCCGGCGCCGTCTTGCCATTGGCGCCCACGAGGTCTTGCGCGAACGATGCCATGTTGTCCGGCACGCAGTCGGGGCAAGCGGCGCGCCACAGCTCGGGCTTGAATCCCAGCACCACATTGGCCGTGCCGCCTGTTAACTGATGGTGGCGGTTCAGGGTGGGATCCAGGATGCCCGTGACCTCGGATTCCCACAGTTTGCCCAACACCCTGAACAGCTGCTCCGGTTCAACGCCGGCCTTCACATTGAACTGCAAATGTACTTCGTCGCGCGCGACGACAGACAGCATGCTTTGTGGAATTGCCATGACAGATGTTCCTCTTTTAGTTTTCTCTATGGATATTAAACCAGAAGTGCAGCCTGGGAGTTTCATTTAGGCAACATGCGATAATTGTAACTATAGGTCGTCATAAATTGGACGATAATGCAATGACGTAGAGCAAGATTCAAGAATGGATACCAATGAAATTGTATGAAAAGCTCGTCAGCGACATCGAGCAACTGGTGACCAAGGGCGTGCTCTTGCCCGGCGAACGCATACCCTCCGTGCGCCAGACCAGCCAGCAGCACAAGCTGAGCATCACCACGGTGCTGCGCGCCTACGTCAAGCTGGAAAGCATGGGCGTGATCGAAAGCCGGCCCCAGTCCGGCTACTTCGTGCGGCCCCGCGCCGACGGCGATGCACAGCCGGCCGACCTGTGCATGCAAGCCTCCCAGCCGAGCACCGTGCCTGCCGAAGTGCACGTCAGCCGCCTGGTGCTGTCGACCCTGCGCTCGATCGGCTTGCACGACGCCATCCCGCTGGGCTCGCCCTACCCCGACCCTTCGCTGTTTCCCTGGGAACGCATCAATCAGTATGCGGGCGCCGTGGCGCGCCGCAACCGCGAGTGGAACATGACGGACGACCTGCCGCCGGGCAACCCGCAGCTGATCCGCGAAATCGCCCGCCGCTACATGGAAAACGGCCTGGCCGTCGATCCCGACGAAATCATCGTCACCGTGGGCGCCACGGAAGCGATCAACCTGTGCCTGCAAGCCGTGGCCCGGCCGGGCGACACCATCGCCGTCGAGTCGCCCACCTTCTATGCCATGCTGATGGCCGTCGAACGGCTGGGCATGAAGGTGGTGGAAATCTCCACCGATCCGTACGACGGCATCAGCATCGAAGCGCTGGCCGACATCATGGCCCGGCAACCGATCGCCGCCGTCATGGTGATGCCGAACTTCCAGAATCCCCTGGGCTTCCAGATGTCCGACCAGCGCAAGCGCGCGCTGTATCAGCTGCTGGAACAGCACGACGTGCCCGCCATCGAAAACGGGGTCTACAACGAACTGTATTACGGCGACGCCCACCCGTCCTCGCTCAAGTCCTACGACCGCAAGGGCCTGGTGCTGCACTGTTCCTCGTTTTCCAAGAGCCTCAGCTCGGCCCAGCGTGTGGGCTGGGCGCTGGCCGGGCGCTACCGGGGCAAGGTGGAGGAACTCAAATTCCTCAACACCCTGGCCACGTCCTCGTTTCCGCAACTGGCCATCGCCGAATACCTGCAAAACGATGGCTACGAACAGCATCTGCGCCGCACCCGCAAGGCCTACGCCCAGCAGGCGCGCATCATGGCGGCCGCCGTGCTGCGCTTCTTTCCTGCTGGCACCAAAGTCTCGCAACCGCAGGGCGGCTACGTGCTGTGGGTGGAGTTGCCCGGCAACGTGGATTCGATGCAGCTGTACCGGCGCGCGCTGGAATGCCGGATCACGGTGGGCCCGGGGCGCATGTTTTCCGTCAGCCAAGCCTACAAGCATTGCATACGCCTCAACTACAGCTATCCGTGGAGCGTGGACGTGGAACAGGCGATCATCCTGCTCGGCAAACTGATCACCGAATTCTTGTAGACCATTCACCCGCCCACCAGCGACATGCGCACGGTGGGATACTGCTTGCGCTGGGCGCCGCCGGCCTGGGCCAGCGCGCCGCGCACTTCCGAGTAGCGGTCGCCACGGCGCTGCCAGTGCCGGCGCAGCACGGTTTCCAGCCCTTGCTCGGTATCCAGATGGGGTCGCAGGTCGAGGCCGTCCTGGGCGAACAGGCAGGTAAACAGCTTGCCATCGGACGACACGCGCACGCGGCTGCAGTCGCCGCAGAACGGCTGCGACACGCTGGAAATGAAACCCACTTCGCCGCCGCCATCGAGATAACTGTAGCGGCTGGCCGTCTCGTGCAGGATCGGCTTGCCTTCGCCCAGCGGCACGAGGGGAAATTCTGCCGCGATCAGCGCGCGCGCCGCGTCCGACGTGACGACGTGCGTGCGCGACCAGGCGCCGATGCCGCCCACGTCCATGAATTCGATCAGGCGCAGGATCACGCCCGTGTGGCGGAAATGGCGCGCCAGCGGCACGATCTGGCTGTCGTTGACGCCTTTCTGCACGACCATGTTGACCTTCACGGGATGCAAGCCGACGGCCTGCGCTACCTCAATCCCGTGCAGCACTTTTTCGACGGGAAAGTCGACGCCGTTCATGCGCTGGAAAATGCCATTATCCAGACTGTCGAGGCTGACGGTGACCCGGCCCAGGCCCGCCTCCTTCAGCGAACGCGCCTTGGCCGCCAGCAAGCTGCCATTCGTCGTCAGCGCGATGCTCACGGCGCGCCCATCCGGCGTGGTGAGCCGCGCCAGGCGCTCGATCAGCTGTTCCAGATTCTTGCGCAGCAGCGGCTCGCCGCCCGTGATGCGGATTTTATCGACGCCCAGGCGAACGAAGGCGCGCGCCATCGTCTCGATCTGGTCGAAAGACAGGCGCTCGCTCGATGGCAGAAACGGGTAATCGCTGGGGTACAGCTCGGCCGGCATGCAATACGTGCAGCGGAAGTTGCACTGGTCGATGACGGAAATGCGCAAGTCCGTCAGGGGGCGGCCCAGCATGTCCACGCAGGGTGCGATATGGTCTGGCTGCCGGAGCGCCGGCTGCGGATACAGGATGGTATTCATTGTGCTTCCCCCTTGATGTACATTCGTCAGGGTCCAGCATAAGCCCGAAGGCAGGTCGCAAGGAGGTACAGTCCGGCGCCAGCCGATAGAGTACAGATGCGGCTTTACTCTGCCGGCGGCGGCGCGAACATGCTGGCGCACAGCTCGGCGCCCGCCGCGCTCAAGGATGCACTGCCGCCGCCGCTCTCCGCCGTCGTCACGCTCACCAGTTGCGCGCTGGACAGCGCATTGAGCTGGCGCAGCAAGGTGCTCATCTGTACCCCTGCCCGCTTGGCCAGCTTGGCCAGCGACCACGGTTTCTCGGGCGCCTCCTGTCGCGCCTCCCACAGCAGCGCCAGCAGCGCTATCAGCGCCGCGTCGATGCCGTCTTCCTTGTCTTCCTTATGCATGTTTTTCTCCTTGTCCACATCATAAATCAGCGCCGGCGCCGGCGCGACCGGCATCGTCATCTTGCCATCTGTACTCTGTTTTTTTGTCCGAAACTGTGCGCCTACGGGACAGTCCGCCGCCCCTACCATGTGATTGTCCCATCGCATATCATCAGGAGAGTCATCATGAGCAAGCCAAAGTCCGACGCGCGCATCGCGCCCTACACCCATGCCGCGGCCGGCTGGGGAGCACTCAAGTACGTGGCCATCAACCTGTTCAAGGAGAAAGTCAGCGCGGGCAATTACCGTTCGCTGTTCGAGCAAAACCAGCCGGACGGCTTCGACTGTCCCGGCTGCGCCTGGCCCGACCGCGAACACGCATCGACGTTCGAATTCTGCGAAAACGGCGTCAAGGCCGTGGCGGCCGAATCGACGAGCAAGCGCGTGCGTCCCGAGTTTTTCCAGGAGCACACGGTCACGGAACTGATGGAGCAGTCGGACTATGATCTGGAACAACATGGCCGCTTGACGGACCCCATGGTCTACGACGCGGCCAGCGACAAATACCAGGCGATAGCCTGGGACGATGCGTTCGCCCTCGTGGCGCACCATTTGCACGCGCTGGACGACCCGAACCAGGCCGCCTTCTACACGTCGGGCCGCGCCAGCAACGAGGCGGCGTTTCTCTATCAACTGTTCGTGCGCGCCTATGGCACCAACAACTTCCCCGACTGTTCCAACCTGTGCCACGAAGCGACGAGCCGCGGCTTGCCGGAAACGGTGGGTATCGGCAAGGGCACGGTGCTGCTGGACGACTTCGAGCATGCGGATACCCTGCTGCTGTTCGGCCAGAACCCCGCCACCAACCACCCGCGCATGCTCGGCGAATTGCGCGAAGCGTCGCGCCGCGGCGCCACCATCGTCTCCATCAACCCGCTGCACGAACGGGGCCTGGAACGTTTCACCAGCCCGCAGCATCCGCTGGAAATGCTGACGGGCGGCAGCACGAATATCTGCTCGCTGTTCATCTGCCCCACCCTGGGCGGCGACTTCGCGCTGATCAAGGCCATGGCCAAGCGCGTCGTCGAGCTCGATGATGACGCCGTCGCCCACGGCCAGGAGCGCGTGCTCGACTGCGCCTTCATCGCCGAACACACGAGCGGCTTCGACGCCTTCGCCACCGACCTGCGCGCGGAAAGCTGGGACTTGCTGATCGCCGAATCGGGCGTCGCACGCGACAAGATCGAGGAACTCACGCAGATCTATATCAAAGGCAAGGCCGTCATCGCGACCTGGGGCATGGGCGTGACGCAGCACAAGAATTCGCTGGCCACCGTGCAGATCCTGTCGAACTTGATGATGATGCGCGGCAATATCGGCAAGCGCGGCGCGGGCCTGTGCCCCGTGCGCGGCCACTCGAACGTGCAGGGCGACCGCACCATGGGCATCGAGGAACAGCCGACCAAGGAATTCCTCGACCGCCTGGGCCTGGTCTTCAACTTCGAGCCGCCGCGCCACCACGGCTACGACGCCGTCGGCACCATCAAAGCCATGCTGGAGAAAAAAGTGAAAGTGTTTGTCGCGCTCGGTGGCAATTTCTCGATGGCCACGCCGGACACGCCGCGCACCTGGGACGCGCTGCGTTCGTGCGACCTGACGGTGCACATCGCCACCAAGCTCAACCGCAGCCACCTCGTGCACGGCAAGGATGCGCTGATCTTGCCTACGCTGGGCCGCACGGAAATCGACGTGCAGGGCGGCGTGGCGCAAGGCGTGACGGTGGAAGACTCGATGAGCATGGTGCACATCTCGTTCGGCATGAACCAGCCCGCCTCGCCCAATCTGCGCTCGGAAATCGCCATCGTGGCCGGCATGGCGCAGGCGACCGTGGGCAGCGAGAAGATCGACTGGCTGCGCTTTTCCGGCAACTATGCGCTGCTGCGCGACTCCATCGAGCAAGTATTCGATGACTTTTTCGACTACAACTTGCGCATCGCCAAGCCGGGCGGTTTCCACCTGAAAATCGCCTCGCGCGAACGCGTGTGGAAGACGGCAAGCGGCAAGGCGCAATTCCTCGTCAACGCCGTGGAACGCGATACGCCGATCCACCGCGCTCGCCAGCAATACGGCGAGCGCCTGATGGTGCTGATGACGACGCGTTCGCACGACCAGTACAACACGACGATCTACGCCATGGACGACCGCTACCGCGGCGTGTTCGGCCAGCGCCGGGTCGTCTTCATCAACAAGGACGACCTGGCCATGCTGGGCTTTGCGGCCGGCGACTGGGTCGACCTGATCGGCGTGTGGCATGACGGCATCGAACGCCGCGCCGACCGCTTCCTGCTGGTCGAGTACGACATTCCGCGCGGCTGCATCGGCGCCTACTACCCGGAAACCAATCCGCTGGTGCCGCTGGGCAGCGTGGGCGAAGGCTCGCGCACGCCGACCTTCAAATCCATCCCCGTGCTGCTGGCGCCTTCGGCCGCCGCCAGCTGAACAGGAGAACGCCATGTTCGGTTTCGATACCCTGGACCTGTCGCGCGCACAATTTGCGATGACGGCCATCTTTCACATCCTGTGGCCCATCTTGACGATCAGCCTGTCGCTGTTCCTGTTCGTCGTCGAGGCGCTGTGGCTGCGCACCAGCGACCCCGTCTACTACCGCCACGCGCGCTTCTGGAGCAAGCTGCTGGTGCTCAACTTCGCCGTCGGCGTCGTCAGCGGGATTCCCCTGGAATTCCAGTTCGGCACCAACTGGGCGCCGTTCTCGCACCATTCGGGCCAGTTCATCGGCAACATCCTCGGCTTCGAGGGCGCCATGGCCTTCATGCTGGAAGCGGGTTTCATCGGCGTCATGATGTTCGGCTGGGGCCGCGTACCGAAGGGCGTGCACCTGTTTGCCACCGGCATGGTGGCGCTCGGTTCCAGCATTTCCTCGTTCTGGATCATGGTCGCCAATTCCTGGATGCAGACGCCGGCCGGCGTGCGCGTGGTCGACGGCAAGATCGTCGTCACCGATTACGTGGCCGCCATCTTCAATCCCGACATGGCCTGGGCCGTGGGCCACATGTGGGTGGCCGCCGTGGAAACGGGCTTGATCGTCATCGCCGGCATTTCCGCCTGGTATATGTTCAAGCGCCGCGAGCCGGCCTTCTTCGCCCGCTCGTTCAAGCTGGCGCTGATGCTGCTGCTGGTCATCGCACCGTTGCAAGTGTGGCTGGGCGACTCCAGCGGCGTCGATGTCTTCAAGACCCAGCCCGCCAAGGGCGCGGCCATCGAAGGCCACTGGCACACGAATCGCGATGGCGAGGGTGCCGCCTGGTCCCTGCTGGCCTGGCCCAACCAGACGGAACAAAAGAATGACTGGTCGCTGGAAGTACCCGGCATGCTCAGCGTGATCGCCACGCATAGCGCCACGGGCAAGATCACGGGCCTGGCCGACATCGCCCGCGCAGACCAGCCGCCCATGCTGCCGCTGCTGTACTACGCGTTCCGCGCCATGGCCGGCATCGGCATGTGGTTCGTGCTGCTGGCGTTCTGGACCTTCGTCGCCTGGCGCAAGGTGGGCGGCCGGGTGCAGGAATTCGTGCGCAACCGCAAGCTGCTGCTGGCCTGGGTGCTGACGATACCGCTGCCCTACATCGCCGTCGAGTGCGGCTGGATCGTGCGCGAGGTGGGACGCCAGCCATGGGTCGTGTACGGCCTGCTGCGCACGCGCGACGCCGTCTCCGATGTGGCGGCCCATGCCGTGGCCGGCAGCATGCTGATGTTCTTCGTGTTTTACATCGTGCTGTTCCTCACGTTCTTCGTGTTCGCCAAGAAATGGCTGCAACAAGGCCCGGATCTGGCGCTGCCCCTGCCGGACGCCGCACATGCCACGGGGTATTGAAATGCGCCCCCATCAATCAAGGAGTTTGTAATGGATATCAATTCGCATGCCATGCTGGGCAACGCCTGGTTCGGCCTGATCGGCCTGATGCTGGTGTTTTACGTGGTCACGGACGGCTTCGACCTGGGCGTGGGCATCCTCAGCCTGTTCACGCGCCGCGAGCAGGACCGCAACCTGATCTTCCAGTCGATCGAACACGCGTGGGACGCCAATGAAACCTGGCTGGTGGTGGTGGGCGGCGCCCTGTTCGGCGCCTTTCCCAGCGCCTACGCCACCCTGCTGGAAGGGCTGTACATTCCCATCATGCTGCTGATCGCCAGCCTGATCATGCGCGGCGCCTCAATCGAGTTCCGCCATGCGGCCGGCAACAAACGCCTGTGGGACCTGATCTTCGGCGTGGGCAGCCTCTTGGCCGCCGTGGCGCAGGGCGTGGTGCTGGGCGAGGTTATCACGGGCTTGCAGCCGGGTTGGCTGAGCGGCACCTTTACGGCGTGCACGGCGCTGGGCGTGGTGGCTGGTTATTGCCTGTTGGGCAGCACTTATCTGATCAAGAAGACGGGCGGCCAGCTGGAAGCGGCAGCGCGCCGCTACGCCACGGCCAGCGTGCTGGCGACGGTCGCGGCCGCCATCGTGCTGTCGGCCGGCACCATGGTCTTCAGCGCCATCGGCCACGACCGCTGGGCGCAGCCGGGCGTGTTCGGCGTGCTGCTGGCCCTGGCCGCCATCGCCGCCAGCGCCTTCATCTACATCCTGTGGGCCGTGCACGTGAACGGCGTGCGCGGGCCGTTCCGCGGCGCCATCGTGCTGTTCCTGGCGTCGTTCGCGGGCCTGGCCATCAGCTTCTTCCCCGACCTCGTGCCGGGCAAGCTGAGCATCGCGGCAGCCGCGTCCGATGAGCCGACGTTGATCTTCATGCTGATCGGCATGGGTTCCATGCTGCCGATCATGATCGGCTACAACCTGTTCCAGTACTACGTCTTCGAGGGCAAAGTCGTGCCCCGCAAGCATTGAGCGGCATCAGATCATGATCATTCGGCCTACCACCAACTGGTTCCGCATGCTGTTCGTCTGGAACGGCTCGGTGCTGCAAGCCATCATCCCGCAATTGCTGCTGATGCTGGTCGTCAGTTCGCTGGCCTTGCTGACGGACGGCCGCATCTTCGGCGTCAAGATTCCGCTCGATACGGCGCCGTTTCCCATGGTCGGCATCAGCCTGGCGATCTTCCTTGGCTTTCGCAACAACGCCAGCTATGCCCGCTTCGTCGAGGCGCGGCATATCTGGGGGCAATTGCTGATCGCCGCGCGGGCCCTCGCTTCGCAGGCGCTCACGTATTTGCCGCAGGAAACGAGCGGCCTGGACCGCGAGTTGCTGCTGCGCCGCCTGATCGCCTTCGTGTATGCGCTCAAGCATCAGCTTCGCCGGACGGACCCGCAGCAAGACCTGGCGCGCTACCTGCCGGCCGAGGACGTGCAGCGCTTGCAGGGCGTCAACTTCAAGCCCATCGCCATACTGCATGCGGTGCGCGCCATGCTGCACGACGCCGTGCAGCGCCAGCCGGGCCAGACGCAGCTGCTGTGGATGCTCGACACGCAGCTCAACGACCTGGCCGCCACGGTGGCCGGCTGCGAGCGCATCAAGAACACGCCGATTCCGTATCCGTACGGCGTGCTCGTGCATCGCACCGTCTACATGTACTGTTTTTTACTGCCGCTGGGCCTGGTGGACGCCATCGGCGTGGCCACGCCCCTCATTTCCGTCTTCGTCGCCTACACCCTGTTCGCGCTGGAAGCCATCGCGCAGCAGATCGCCGAACCGTTCGGCCTGGCCCCCAACTGCCTGGCCCTGAACGCCATGACGCGCGAAACGGAACGCTCGCTGCTGGAATTGAACGGCGACCCGCTGCCGCCCTCGATACGGCCCTGCCCGCGCTATCAGATCGATTAACTGGAGGACATACATCATGGAATGCGACATCACCACCATCGAACGCGACGGTTTCCTGGAAGTGCCCATGGTGCGCCACCAGGCCGGCGTGGCCACGGCGGGCCACGACATGGTGGCCGAGGAGTATCCCGTGGCCCTCGTCTACAACGGCATCGCCCACGCGGTGATGATGGCCACGCCACGCGACCTCGAGGAATTCGCCGTCGGCTTTACCTTGACGGAGGGCATCGTCGGCAGCGTGCGCGACATCTATGACCTCGACGTGTGCTGCGGCGCGGACAGCGCGGAAGTGCGGCTGACCATCGCGCAGCCGGATTTGATCAAGCTCAAGGCCCGCCGCCGCGCGTTGACGGGGCGCACGGGTTGCGGCGTGTGCGGCATCGAAAGCCTGGCCCTGCTGGACCTGGTGCCGGAAAAAATTACGCGGCCGCGGCCGCCGCTGGTCGCCAGCAGCGCCATCCTCGGCCGGGCCGCGCGCGAACTGCTGCCCTACCAGGAGTTGATGCACAAGACGGGCGGCGTGCATGCGGCCGCCTGGTGCACGGCCGAGGGCGCCATCGTGAAAGTGTTCGAGGACGTGGGCCGGCATAACGGCCTCGATAAACTGATCGGCTATCTGGCGCTGCACCGCATCGCCATGCACGACGGCTTCGTCTTCCTGTCGAGCCGCGCCAGCTATGAACTGGTGCGCAAGTCGGCGCGCATGCATATCGGGCTCGTCGCCACCATCTCGGCGCCCACCTCGCTGGCCATCCGCATCGCGCGCCAGGCCGGCATGCAGCTGGCCAGCTTTTGCCGCCGCGACGGCTTTGTCGATTACACGGCGGGCGAAGGGGAAAATAGCGGCCAGCATGCACCTTGAACAGCCGATGCTACATTTTTTTCCGCAAAGCAAGTGCACGCTTGACTTGCCGCCGCTGCGGGCATTCAATGGCAATGGTTACTAATTATTAACTTTATCTGCTGTCACGCTCCTGGCGCGGCAGCAATGAAAGGATGGCGCGATGGCCCTGGCACACGAGCAGCATCTGGCAGACACCTGGCAAACGGGCGGCTTGAAGCCGCGCGCCTGCGACTGCGGCGGCACCGTCTTCACCATCCTGCACCAGCGCGTGATGGCAGACATGCGGCGCCGGCAATTTCTCGGCGGCGCGGCCGCCATGCTGGCGCCCTTCATCGGCCTCGGCCTGTCCAGCGGCAACGCCATCGCCCAGCAGCCGCAAGCATCCGAGCGCCCCATATTGCTGACCAATCTGCGCCTGTTCGACGGCACGGGCAAGGCACCCCGTTCCGGCATCCACGTACTGGTGACGGGGGCGACGATTACCGCCCTGCTGCCGGCCGGCGAAAAAGTCGAGGGCGCGCAAGTGATCGATTGCCAGGGCAAGCTGGTGATGCCGGGCCTGATCGACGCCCACTGGCACACCATGCTGGCCGCCATCAGCCAGGTGACGGCCATGACGTCCGACGTCGGCTATTTATATCTGGTGGCGGCGCAGGAAGCGCGGCGCACCCTGCTGCGGGGATTCACGTCCGTGCGCGATCCTGGCGGCCCCGCGTTTGCATTGCAACGCGCCATCGATGAAGGCATCGTCGACGGCCCGCGCATCTTCCCGTCCGGCGCCATGATTTCGCAAACCTCGGGCCATGGCGACTTCCGTCTGCGCTCGGAGATTCCCCGCGCGGCCAACGCGCCGCTGGGCATGGCGGAAACGGCGGGCATGGCCATGATCGCCGATGGCGAGGCGGAAGTGCTGCGCCGCGTGCGCGAGCAGCTGATGCTGGGCGCGACGCAGATCAAGATGATGGCCGGCGGCGGGGTCGCGTCGATGTACGACCCGCTCGACAGCACGCAATATTCGGAACGCGAACTGCGCGCCGGCGTGGAAGCGGCCGCCGACTGGGGCACCTATGTGATGGCCCACGTTTACACGCCGAAAGGCATACAGCGCGCCATCCGCGCGGGCGTGCGCAGCATCGAGCACGGCCAGCTGGCCGACGACGAATCCGCGCGCATGATGCGCGACGCGGGCACGTGGTGGAGCTTGCAACCGTTCCTGCAAGACGCGGATGCGAATGTCTACCCCGATGCGGCGCGCAAGGCCAGCCAGGCCATCGTCTCGGAAGGCACGGTGAAGGCGTATGCGCTGGCGCAAAAGTACGGCATCAAAACGGGCTGGGGCACGGATATCCTGTTCAACGCGAAAAACACGCCGACCCAGGGCCGCCAGCTGGCCAAGCTCACGCGCTTTTACGATCCCCTGACCCTGCTGGCGCAGGCGACGGGGCAGAATGGACAATTGCTGGCCCTGTCCGGCCAGCGCGCGCCCTACCCGGGCGCCTTGGGCAAGCTGGCGCCAGGCGCGCTGGCCGACTTGCTGGTGGCCGAGGGCGACCCCGCGAAGAATCTCGATTTCCTCGCCCAGCCGGAAGAAAACCTGCTGCTGATCATGAAGAACGGCCGCATCTACAAGGACAAACTGGGCGCGCCGCTGGCAGGCTGAAGGCGGGCGCGTTGGCAACGGCGGTGGCTTGCCGCATAATGCGCCCATGTTCAAACTGACTTTTCTCGGCACGTCTTCCGGCGTGCCCACGCGCCACCGCAACGTCACCTCGCTGGCCCTGCAAACCACGCACAACCGCGACTGGTGGATGATCGATTGCGGCGAAGCCACGCAGCACCGGCTGCAGCGCCTGCCCTTGTCCGTACACGACCTGGTGGGCATCTGCATCACCCACGTGCATGGCGACCACAGCTATGGGCTGCCGGGCCTGCTGGCCAGCGCCTCGATGACGGGGCGCAAGAAACCCTTGCTGCTGATCGCCCCGGCCGCGATCAAGGCCTGGATCGACGCGACCCTGCTGCACACGGAACTGTTTTTGACGTACCCGCTGATCCACATCGACGTGGACAGCGCGCCAGTCGTCCATGCAGCAGCGGGCTTGACCGTCTCGCGCCACGCGCTGTCGCACCGCGCACCGAGCGTGGCGTATCGTTTTGCGCTGGAAACGAGCAGGTGGAAACTGGACAAGACGGCCCTGCAGGCGGCCGGCGCGCCGCCCGGCCCCGCCTGGGGGCTATTGCAGACGGGCCAGGATGCGCTGCTCGACGATGGCACGGTCTTGCGCGCCGCCGCTTTCCGCCAGACGGAAACGCAGCGCGCCACCGTGGTGATCGGCGGCGACAACGACACGCCGTCCTTGCTGACGGACGCCTGTGCCGATGCGCAATTGCTCGTGCATGAAGCCACCTACACGGAAGCCATGCTGCAGAAAGTGGGACCCGGCCCCACGCACAGTTCCGTGCAGCGCGTGGCGCAGTTTGCCGAAGCGGTCCGCTTGCCGAATCTGATCCTCACGCACTTCAGCGCCCGCTATCATAATGCGGAAGGCATGGCCGAGCTGGAAGCGGAAGCCCGGCTGCATTACTCGGGTGAACTGTTCCTCGCGCGCGATTTCGACAGCTATGAACTCGATGCGGCGGGCGTGCTGACCAAGGTGCCGGCGAAATCGTCGTTCAGTGGGGATTGACGCCGTATTGCGCCGCATACTCGGCCGCCAGCGTGCGCGCCGCCTGCTGCTGTGAGGGCGTGAGGATCTCCAGCAACTGGTCGCGGTTCTTGATCGATTGCGTGCTGCCCGCCTCGGCCGGCATGGCGATCCATGCGTACGCCTGCACGTAATCGAGCTCCACGCCCTGCCCTTGCGCGTACAGCAAGCCGTATTCGTTCTGCGCCGACAGGGAACCGGCCTCGGCCGCCTGCTTGTACCAGAACGCCGCCTCGGCATAGTCTTGCGGTACGCCATCGCCCTTGCGGTAGGCCTGCGCCAGGTTGAATTGCGACTGGCCATCGCCCGCCTCGGCCGCCTGGCGTCCGTACGCGAGCGATTGCGCCATGTCTTGCGCGACGCCGTCGCCGCTTGCATACATCAGGGCCAGGTTGGCCAGCGACGGGGGAAAGCCCGCCTGCGCGGCCGCCGTGAACAATTCCACCGCTTTCGGCAAGTCTTGCGTCACGCCATGGCCCTGGTAATACAGGCTGGCCAATAAATGCTGGCCGGCGGGATCGGCGGTGCGCGCGGCAGCATCGAATTGTTTAAAGGCCTCGGCGTAATTGCCGTCGTTATAAGCGAGGATGCCTGCTTCATTAAAAGATGCGCTGGAAACAGTCATGAAGATTCCTTGTTCGGGGATTTTTGGCATTGTACACAGCACTGTTACAGGCAGAATGCACGATAGAAACCGTGTGGCGCATTGCCCATATCCTGCGTTATGATCATTCTCCACCTGATGCAATCGGGGCATTGTGCCCGAAGAATAACGCCATGAAATTGATTGTTCTGCTTTTATCCCTGCTTTCCACGTCCGCTTATGGCGGTACGCTGCATCTGGATAAAGCCGCGACAGGGAAAGTACGGCAAGCGGCCGATATCCGCTATGCGAATCATGATGAAAAACAGACCTACCAGCTGAAAATCGGCAAGCAGTGGATGACTGGCAGTTGCAGCACCAGCGGCACGGGCAATTTGCACGCGCTGCTGGCCGACATGAATTTCGACGGCCATGCCGACCTGTGGGTCACCGGCTATACGGATAGCCAGGGACGCATCCGCTGTTCCGACGTGTGGCTGTGGGATGCGCAAGCAAAACAATACAGTTTCAACAAACCCTTATCGGCCATTCCGAATCTCGATATCAGCATCGCCGGGCAAAGAATCGAAGGCGGCATCGCCAATTGCGGTTGCGCGGCGCAATGCTTTTATGAAGACAGCTATAAGTGGCAGGCTAACAAATTAATCACCGTCGCCCGGCGCGCACAGGATTGCGAGCGCTACCGGGAATATGGATTGAACGATAAAAACGACCTGGTCATCGTCAAGGATGAAAAGATCGATAGCGGCAATCCAGGCCAGCAAGCCATCGAACATACCAACGTCGTTGACTGGCAGCGCCATGCGCAAACCATGCGCAAATCCTGGGAGTAAATCCTTCAATACCATCGAACAATGAACGCACACATGACGACACATTCAGCATCAATTACTTTCCATGCCGCCAGGGCGGAAGATACCGCGGCCTTCATCGCCTTGCGCGGCAAGACGCGGCAAAACGCCGTTTCCAAAGAACGCCTGGCGGAAGTGGGCATCACGGCCGACACCTGGGCCGAGATGATGCGCTCGGGCAGCCTGCCCGGCCAGGTCTGCCATCACGATGGCCAGCTGGCCGGCTACTGCTTCGGCGAGCGCGACACGGGCGAAATCATCGTCCTGGCGCTGCTGCCGGAATTCGAAGGCCTGGGCATCGGCAAGACCTTGCTGGAACTGGTGATGGCCGAGCTGCGCGCGCAGGGCCACCAGCGGCTGTTCCTCGGCTGCTCCAGCGACCCCGCCTCGCGCTCCTACGGCTTTTACCGCTACCTGGGCTGGACGGCGACGGGCGAGACGGACAAGTATGGCGACGACGTGCTGGAGTTCGTGCTCAACTGACAGCAAGGGACGCCGTCGCAGCGCTTTCGTCGTCCCCTGTCATGCGCAGCTCCATCGTATTTCCCGCCGCCACCCGTGCTGTCGAGCATGACGATTTCGCGTATTGGCGACAGCCACGCCACCGTCATCAAAAAAACGCCTGTTGACAATTTCCTCCATGCATGAATTACCCACAAGGCAATCGCCTTGAAGCATGGGATTTCCGTCTGGAGCGGCATGTTCTCTCATGTCCACCGCCTCGTTGCCTCACGCTGCGCGCGTTTCCTTCCGATCATCATCTTCCGAAAACACGGAAATTTCAGCAGCATCCATTTGTAAAGAAAATCTTTACTGTTGTAAATAAGAGCAACAGTGATAGATAAAATTGACATTTCCCATATGGAAATGTTTTTATGTGTCTTCTAGGTAAAATGAATATCACATTTTACAAAAAATGACTGCAATTGAACGGTCAAACTAGATCGAGTTGGCAGGCGCGTGCCTATCGCAAGGTGCTTGTTTCAACAGTTTTTCACATATAACGGGTCCTGAGAATGACTCGTACGGAGAAGTGAATTGACTAAGAAGTTTGTTTTGAAGCGCAGCGTCGTCGCTGTCGCATTGACATTGTCCTCATCCCATATGGCGTTTGCCCAGGAAGCACCGGCAGAACCGGCATTGCAAAAAGTCCTGGTGACCGGTTCGAACATCAAGCGCACTGAAAAAGAAGGCTCCTCGCCTATCCAGACCTTGAATGCCAAGCAGATTGCCGCTACCGGCGCCAATACTGTGGCCGAACTGTTGCACTCGATTCCTGCCTTCGGATCGGGCTCGTCGGTGGACGTGACCGACGGCGGCTTTGCCCGCGGTGCGGCAACCGCCTCCATGCGTGGCCTCGGTTCGTCTTCCACGCTGATTTTGCTCAATGGCCGCCGTATCACCGCATCCGCCTATGCCGACCCGAATCAGGGAAAATCGGCCGTCTATGACTTGAACAGCATTCCCGTCTCGGCCATCGAACGCGTCGAAGTATTCAAGGATGGCGCATCGGCCGTGTACGGTTCCGACGCCATCGCCGGCGTCGTCAACTTCATTACGAAAACCAAGTACACTGGCGCCGAAATGAGCGCCAGCATCAGCGCCAACGACGACGGCGAATTTGCCCGCAAGAGCGCCAGCGGTATCTTCGGCTTTGGCAAGGACCGCTTCAATGCCTTCGTCAGCTTTGACGTAGCCAAGCGCGACAGCACCATCATCAAGAACGAAAATGACGTCGAGAAAGGCATGTATGCCGACATCAACGGCCGCCTGAACCCTTTCTCCAGCAGCCTGACCACGTCGCCTTTCTTCTACGCTGAAACGAAGCCTGGCACGAAGAACTTCGCCACCACCTACGCCCAGCGCGCGCAAATCATCAACCGCCTGGACTGCCCGGCGTCGCAGCAAATCACCGGCAACATGGCGGCGCATAACATGCTGGCAAGCGACCCGCTGGTAGGCCGCACCTTCTGCAACTTCAACATCGACGATTACGCCGAAGTGCAAAGCGCCGGCAAGGATGCCAACGTGCTGTCGCGCGCCACGTTCGAGATCAATGACGACGTGACCGCCTTTGCCGAAGCCGGCTACAGCCGTTCGGAGCGCACCTATCTGCGCGTGCCGACGGCCTTCCGCAGCACGGCTTCGACTACCGTGTATCAACTCAACGGCGCACCGCAGCAGTTCCAGATGATCTTGCCGGTAGGTCATCCTGACAATCCATTCCCGACGCAGCGCGCCGCTGTCGGCTACCGCGTCAGCGCCCCGGGCGGCGCCTCCAATCTGAACGAAAGCTATCGCTTGCTCGCTGGCGTGCGCGGCACGACAGGTGCGTGGGATTGGGAAACGGCCTTACTGTGGAACCGAGCCGAACGCACCGAAAACTGGAACGGCATGCTGTATCGTCCGACCCTGGAAAAGGTCATGACGCAGAACTGGACCCTGGCGCAGGTCAATGCCGACCCTAGCGTCACGCGTGACCTGGAAAACCGCGGCTTTGCCCAGGTAACGCAAGTCGACGCCAAGGCGAGTACCGCATTTGGCCAGCTGGCCGGCGGCCAGGTCGGCGTGGCGTTCGGCGCCGAATTCCGTCAAGAAAAAATCGGCCTGACGCCAGACATGGCGACGCAGCGCGGCGACATCATCGGCCTGGCCAACTCGTCGGCCGATGGCCAACGCAATGTCAGCTCGACATTCATCGAAGTACGCACGCCGTTTGCGAAATACTTTGAAATGGACTTTGCCGGCCGTTACGATAAATACCCTAACCTGAAGGGCAACTTCGTGCCGAAAGTCGGCGCCAAGTGGACCATCAGCGACCGCGTAGCCGTTCGCAGCACCTATGCCGAAGGTTTCCGTGCACCAGCGCTGACCCAGGTTTCGCCTGGCGGCGTGCAATCGTTCAGCAACGTGGTTGACCCGCTGCGCTGCCCGGACGGCGTCAATCCGGCCACCGGCGCGGATAAAACTGATTGCAAGAAAGGCATTTCCAGCCTATCCGCAGCCACGCCTGATCTGCGCCCTGAAACATCGAAGAGCTACTCGCTGGGCCTGATTCTGGCGCCGACCAAGGAAATCGACGTGCTGGTCGATTACTACCGCATCAAGAAAGTGGATGAAACCGCTTTGTTCAGCGCGCAATACATGGTGGATCGTCAAGACCGCTATCCTGGCAGCGTGATACGCGATAACAATCCGGCCAATCTGGTGACCGACGCCAATGGCAACGTGGTGCCTAACTCCGGTCCGATTTCCCAGGTCAACCGTTCGTATGTGAACCAGGGCAGCACCGAAGTGCAGGGCATCGATTTCGAAGTGGCGTACCGCAAATCGCTGGGCGATCTGGGCCGTCTGACCGCCAACCTGAACTGGAGCTATCTGATGAGCTTCAAGCGCGCGGAACGTCCGGGCGAAGTGGCAACCGATACCTCCGGTGCGAACGGCGGCCTGTCCGACTATGCTACTTCGGTCGGCGACAATCCCAAGAACCGCGGCAACCTGTCGGTCAACTGGACCCGTGGCGACCACTCGCTGACGACATCGGTAGATTTCGTCGGTCCCGTATCGTTGCTGCGCCGTAGCGACAACAATGTGGTCTACGAGAAACCATACTGCCAGTACGGCGTGGGTCAGCCGAAGTCGGCATATGGGCTCGGTGGTTTGCCGAAGTACAGCAACTACATCAGCAGCTGCGACGTGAAGAGCTGGACGACGACCAATATGGCGTACTCCTACACGGGCTTCAAGGATCTGACCCTGTCGTTCAATATCAAGAACCTGTTTGATATCAAGGCGCCATATGATCCACGTTACCCAGTGGAAGGCTTCAATCCGCAGTTGCACAATGGTCAAGGCCGCTACTTCCGCATCAGCGCCAATTACCACTTCATGTAATCCTCTGCTACCGGCGTGATGATGCGCCAATAGCCAAGGGCTGAGTCCTGTCTTGCACAGGGCTCAGCCCTTTTTAGTTTCAGATGGGGAATGCCGAAGGCTGGCCCATGCACCAAACCCGGAATCGACGGCTTCCGCCAGGTTTCAGCCGCTGACAAGCAGTGTGCCGCCTGGCCACCGTCGGCTCAAGGCGTCGTCGTATCCTCTTCCTTGTCGGCCACCGCCAGCCCCCAGTCATTCCAGCCTTCGCCAAACAGCTCGACCGGATGCTGCGTGCGTTCGGAACCATTGCCGCAGCGCATGGCGTCCGGCGGACAATACTTGTCGCAACCCCAGCAGATGCGCTCGGGGTTCTTCGGGTTCAGGGGAAAGGGCTTGGCCATGGGGGCGATGGGGTCGGTTGAGGTCTCGTTGACGACTCTAGACCTGGCGCGGAGGACGGTCAAACGAATTTCGGTTGGGAATTTGCTTAAGTCAATTTTGCGAAGATTACTGCGGCGGCAGCTTGCACCCTGCGTGCCCCCAGAAGACCAGCGTATGTCATTCCCCCTCATAACTGCTTACCGCATCATTGGCATGACTCTTGATGACCTTCATTATTTTGGCATTGCCTTTATATTTCACCTCAAGAACTCTCAGCTGATTTTGCGCCACCTTGCAGTATTGATGTATGTTCTTGAGGAGATCATCCTGCTGCCGCTTAGGTAGCTCTCCATCAAATTCTCCCGCCAGGTGCTCACATGCTTCGGCGTTATAGATAAATCTGCTGACATCCTTAGGGAGTGGCTCGGCTGAAAAGGCAAAAGGAAGAACAAAGCAAATAGGCACTATCAGAAGAAATTTTCGCATGACTTTCCTTTAATAGCCATTATTGGACCAGTGTGGCCGGTCGCTTCCAGGCCCGCTGTATTTCTTTACCCCATATGTTGCAGCGACCGCAATAAGTTGCCTGTTCATGCCCGTCCTAGGCAAAGTGGCAATCCTCACCAGATTGCCGCTCGCATCTTTCACCTCAACCGTTCCGCTCCACAGCAAATCCATATCAATCGCCAGACCAGAATTGTGTTGCGAGCGCAGTGCGGGTTTGATGGGTAAATGATTAATCTGCAAGACAATCAACATTGCCTTTGCAGCCTTGACAGATGCGTCAATTTCGCCGTGATCCCATTCTATATGCACACCCGCCATTTTCGGGATGTGTTGGGGATCAAGCTGTTTTCTTGCGATTTTCCACGCATAATGCATCAGGTAGGAGCGCTGCGGCGGTCTGTAGGTGGCATTGATTGCAGCCCTGATCCCCGCCTCTTTCATTGCATATAGAAAATCTTCTACTGCCAAACGAAAATTTCCTGACAAATCCCTGGTGTTGGTGCTGCCTGGAAATTTTCGCCCCCATTTCTCACCACTGAGTTCGTCGTTCATCTCGCCTCCATCATCATCAAATACCCTTAATTTAATGCAAACCTGGAGGGATGTTGTTGACAGAGAACAGGAGGCTCATGGCAGCGGTATCAAGTGGATATAAGCGCCTTATGACGCAGAAACGGACACTTCCAGCACGATCCGCGCGTAGCAGGCACCACCGTCAGCCGCCTGCGCCTTCATCTCGTCCAGCGCATACACCATCGTCACCGTGGCGCCGGGCACGAACAGCTTGATGTCCTGCTTCCGATGCGTGTAGATGCTCTCGTCGACTGTCGAGCCATCGGCCAGACGCAAAGTGAAGCTGTTGACTTGATCGCCGCGCCGGCTATCCTGGCCCGCGAAATACGTGCGCTCGATACAGCCCATCAACGTTTGCGTCTGGATGCGGCCGGCTTTGATGCTTTCCCACCATGCTACGGAGGCGAACAGGCCGTGCCTGCCTTTCAGGCCCATGTGGGGCCGGGAGCTGTCGAGGGTAAGAGCCTGGGTCTTGGCCACGCGAGCGGGGTCTTGCGCCAGGGCTTCGGCGAGGGTGTAGACGGGTTTCATAAGGGCACAAGCGTTCCTGGAAGCGCTCACTTAATGTTTGCGCTGAATGATAAAAGCATTGGCGGCAGGCTCAAAACCGAGCGTCGGATAGTAGGACATGGCATCAGGGGCGGAAAGCAATATCAGGGACACTTCGTCGCCGATGACGGCCTGGGTGCGCTGGACAAGCGCTTTGCCGATACTCAGGCCCTGGTATTGCTTGTCTACCGCCAGATCCGAGAGATAACAGCAATACGCATGGTCGGTCAGCGACCGGGCCAGCCCCACAAGCTGGCCATCCCCCCATGCCGACAGCACCAGACAAGGCGCGGCAAACATGCGCGCGATTCGCGGGAGGCTGCTGGTGGGCCGCTTGATCCCGGACTGATCGAAGACGCGAACAACGTCCAGCGGATCAAGAGGAAAGTTATGACGATATTCGACAGTGGTGTTTTTCATTGGTTCACGGGTGTAAGGAGATGGCGCATGGGAAACCTCTGCCATGCACCTAGTATAAGCAGCGATGATCGCGGCATGTGGATGATACGGCACCTGTGACGGGGCGCCAGGAGTGCGCGCCAGAGGCGCCATGCTGCCAGCGGCCACATCGCCGGCATGCCCGTTCAGTGATTAAACCGCCTCCGATCTGCTAAAATAGTTGAAAATTTTAATAATCCGTGAATAACCTGTATTTTTTCCGACACAAGGAATGTGTTTAGCAAATGAAAGCCATTATATTCTGCACCAGCTTTATAAAAGATGCACCATCATGGGAAAGCCGGTATCAACGGTGGCTCGATTACTATAAAGACATTCCAATCGATGCAGTAAAGAAGATAATGATTGACGATGGGTCGCCATTTCTTCCGCCTGCCGACATTATCAAGACAGTTTCCCATAGCGCTCCTCTGGCTTCGAATGACGATAAAAATCTCATCATTCACTTCGACAACAACCTGGGAAGGCAAAGCGGGGCTGACTACCCCGGCTGGTGGCGCAGCTTTCTGCACTCGGTCAAGGTGGCCAATGAATTAGGCGTGGATAAAATCATCCATATCGAGTCGGACGCCTATATCATGACGCCGTGCCTGGTAAAATTCATCAATGAAATCGAATCAGGCTGGAATGTCCTGTGGTCCCCGCGCTATCGCATGCCAGAAACGGCCATTCAAGTTATCTGCAGAGATCAATTTGCAATTTTCGAGAAATTCAAGGATAACCACCCAGATTATTCTTTCCCGGATATTGCGGAAAAGTTGCTTCCTTTTACAACTGTACATAAACAGTTCAAGGGCGACCGTTACAGCGATTTCACGAAAAACAGATGGATATTTCGTTCGAAAAAATTCAACAAAATCCCCATTTTTAAACATGTTTTTTTCTGGGAAACAATCCCGCCCGATGCGGACTTCGTCACGCAAGGCATTCAGCGTCAACAATTCATGTTCAGGCGCGATGAAGTGGCTTGATTTTGTGATGGCGGGGGATATCAAACAGCCTCGGCAAGGAGTGTAAAGATGCAGCTACCGTTACGATGGAATCAACGCATGTGCGCCGCCCTTGCCGGCGCTCTTTTTCTTGCCGCTGGCATCGCCTCGGCAATCGCTGCCACGCTTGACGAAGATAGAACCCGCGGTGACATACATGGCTTGTTTGAGATCAGGGAGGCCGCAGTCAAGTTCATGGCAGCAGAAAATGCCAAAAACGGCACACGGTGGCAAGTATTGGAGCCGAACCGGAAGATTCTGGTGACGAAATGCGCGCTACCTTTGCATGTGGCATGGGTGCCGAAGAGCCATGGCCTTTCTGGACCGAATGTTGCTGTGAGTTGCGCCAGGACCGTAAAGCCGACAATACAACATAAATGGGAAGTGTTTGTGCCGGTCGACAAGAGGCCACAACGCGCCGCAGGTATGCCAGCAAACTCCTGAGATTCCCCAACGCGACGGGCAGTTCCGTCATTTGGACACGAACGGATGCGTTGGGCGTCGTAGAAGCCGGCTCGGCGCAAAAGCTACGCAGGCCGACTCGTCAGAGGCTCGATACAGTCGATACGGTGATGACGCGGACTGATGGTTACTCACGCCCCATGCCGCTCGGTCAACGTCTTCCCAAACGGTCATGTAACGCACAACTCATCCCTGCCCGAGTCAAGCTCCGCCAGGGACGAGACTCAAGTACATTGGCGGCGGAACTACTCTGCCGTAGTCGGATCAATGACTGAGATGACTTCCGACACGCGGTTTGCAGGAAAGCCACCTTGCTGGGCATGTTCGCGAACCTGCGCTTCATTTTCAGCGATGTAAACACAATAGATTTTATCGCCAGTAACATAGCTTTGCAGCCATTGAATTTGTGGCCCCATCTTGTTTAAGACACTGCAGGACTTCCGCGAAATGGCTTGAAGTTCTTGCTCAGACAACTTCCCGGCCCCGGGAATATCACGCTCAATAACGTATTTTGGCATAGCGGTCTCCTTATGAGGTTTCCGGGCGAGCACAACACTCGCCGGCTACGTGCGTCACACATGCCGTGACGTGTATTCGTTATATACCATGCTGGTGGGGTGGTGTTGTTGGAATTGCCATGAAACGTACTGGGGTCTGGTCTGCTATTGAGACACGGGCTTAGGCGTGGATGCTGTGAAAGCTGGTTCGGCTGATTGGAACGACGAATGCGCGGCTGGGGCGCGTGGGGGCTGCGGCGCGGAGGCTGCGGTGTAATACGAATGGTTAGGTTTCATCTCACTTTCAAGCCACTTAGAAATATCATACCTACGAAGATACCTACACCCGAAAATTGATGCAAAAAAGACTGTGTGTGTCCTCGCCGCGTGGGTGAAAACATCTCGCAGGATCACGCATTAATGATGCAACAGCATATCCATTCTATGAACGAGGTGCGATATCTGAGAAAATCCCCGAGGCACATGCGTACCGCGTATTATTGTCAGTCATGAAGACACCATACATTCATCACCTTTTCGGGGACGACGCCTTGGCCAAGGTGGCCGACCACCTTGGCTGGCTTACGGTAGGCGTAGCCTCCTCTATAGCTTGGCCTCAGGACGACGTTTGGTTAAATTACGATGGTGCCGAGTATCTGCTCCATGGCGCGCGGCAGGAGGGCGAACAACGTATCAGCCCTAGTATTAGTACGCCCGTGAAGCAGAATAATCGCGATGAGGCATTGGCACGTGTGTATCGGTTCACTTCCGTGCTCGGCTTTTACAAGCGGGGTTACGTTGATATCACCGGGCAAGTCTGGGGCAGTCGTATGATTCGTTACTCTACCAGTACAAAGTTCGCAACCCTTTTGCAGTCAGGCCACAGAACTTTTAGCTGTAACCACATGCCCGTCATTGAGGACGACCAAGTACGCAAGGCCCTCGCATTTTTGCGAGAAGGACGTCGACTGGAGCATGTGCATGGACCTTATTCATTTTTGTCGTTTTTCAAGGTCATCGAGAGTCAATTCAAGGCAAACGACCGTATTGCTTGGGTTGAGCGAAACTTAGCCCTTCTCACGGATGAGCAAGCAGTAAAAAGAATCAATGAGCTAAATGGCCAGGGCGTCAACGTCAATCGTCACCTTTTCGAGTCGGGACGCTGCGCCGTCGCTCATGCGAGCGTTGGTGGCAACATAGTGGATCCGGACATTCCTGCAGACCGTCAGCGCATCGCTGCCGACCTCAATATTATCGCAGCACTGGCAATCCAATATATTAAGGTGGACGCCGGCGTGCCTGATGAGTCAGACCTCTACCGCATACGAGACCGAGTAGCACCTTGGCATGAGCTAATGCCTAAGGCGGCGGTAGCTAATTTAAAAGTTGGCGGCCGAGTGACAGAGGTCGGCGACTTAGGCAAACTCAACGAAGCAATCGTATCTGTAAGGCTTTGGCCTGACTCGCCCCCAAAGCAGTTTGAGACTATGAAATTGGTGCCGACGGAATGCAGCGACGGCGTATTGAAATTCATTTTACTGAGCGTTCGCAACACTATACTTCTTGCGTTCGCAATGGACGTGGTAAACGGACGCATGCATACGCTGCTGGATGAGAGCGGCATACGTGACGGAAGCGACTTTGGCGAAGAAGATGTTGAAGATTTCACACGCTATTTCCACAGCGTTGTCGCGAATCGCACTGTTGAACTAAAAATCGACGGCGCTGAGCCAGTCGACTGTGATGTTATCATACCGATAAATATAATTCCGCGTATTCCCGAAGAGGCTGTCGCACAGGCTCTTATAGAATTCAGGCAGCGTCGGGTGCAGAATCAATAAATTTGGAGCGCGCCGTAACGACAGCTTTTTTACGTTGGATTACTGCAACTGTTTCCTGCGATCCTCATTAAATCAATTACGTGTTTAATATAAAATGCAACAGAGCTCAGAAAATACTCGATATCATTGCAATGATTGCAATAGAGAAACCAAACATGAAATTTTATTCACAAAAACTAGGAATTGGTGCGATAACGAGGAGGATTACGGCCCTACATACCACGAGAAAGAAGTACACGTATTAGCAGAATGCAAGGGATGCGAGCATATTACTACTATAGTCACATACGAGTGCAGCTATGACGACAACGTTTACATTACTCAATATCCTCTAAAGACAATTCGTAAAGAACCAGCCTGGCTTTCGAATCTTTTTTTAACGGAAGATCTGACTAATCCCGTAAAGCAAGACTTCATTCGCGAAATCTACATTGCGCTTCGAAATGGCAATGTTCGGCTTGCGGTGATAGGAATACGAGCGCTTCTTGAGCATATCATGATCGACAAAATTGGTGACAAGATGTCGTTTGAGAAAAACTTGAGAGCCTTTCAAGAAGAGGGATTCATTTCAAAACCACAAAAAAATGCAATTGAACCCGTCCTTGAAGCTGGGCATGCCAGTATACACAGAGGTTTTAAAGCAACAATGCCTGACGTTTTGCGTTTACTGGATGTCACGGAAAACATAATACAGTCAATTTATCTAAATCAAGACCTTACAGTCGAACTCCAGGTTCCAGCAAGAGCACCGCGACCAAAAAAAAACACCAGTCGAATCTCCAATGGGAAACGCGCTAAACGAGGGGAAAACATGAATGGGACCCCACCCCTACTTGCCCTGTAACACCCAAGAAAATCCTTGCACGTAGTGAGGGTCACGTCCGCAATTCAGATACGGACTAATGCGTCGTGTGCTGTGAAAGTTGCCTCAGCCGAAAAGCTGATTAGAACCAAGAACGCGCACCCTCGGCGCGCGAGGCTGCCGAGCAGCGGAAGCGGTGTAATGCACACAACTATAATTCATAAGGTTTTCGATAGCACCAAGTGGCTAAGTACCTACTTTTTGTACCGTCGAACGATGAATATAATGATTTTTTTCATCTATGCGGGGCTCTGGCGTTATCATATCATTGGACATAGAGCAAAGCCACGCAAGCGCAAGCTGGGGAAGCTCAGCCATAAAACAAGTATTTACGCTGTTCTGACACACTTTCCCGCGTCACAAATGCAAAAACAAACAATAGCCTTAGTGCTGGGGTTAGCTCTAAATTCTTTAAACTGTAAAAATTTACGGAGAACAATATGAGTCCGAAATTTTGGGAGTACTACCTAGCAATTGAAGAAGACTTACTTAACTGCTCGCGCTATGTTGAGTTTAGCGAACAAAATTATTCTACATATTCGAATGAGTTTGCAAAAATAATTGTTTTATCCTCAGCGGAAATTGACAACATTCTCCGCGAATTATGTGAATTAATGGCTCCTGGATCTAATGCAGGAAATATCAATAAATACCACTCCATAATCACCAATAAATATCCAAATATCATCAATTCTTATGTAAAAATACGCATGGCGGACATTAACCTCCAACCGTGGAATGAATGGGTTGACGACAAAAGTCCAGAATGGTGGCGCTATGGTTACAATAAAATAAAGCATGATCGGACAAATTATTTCCATCAAGCCAATCTCAAAAATGCGCTGCATTCTGTAGGAGCATTATTCTTAATAATTTTACACTATCATGATTTTTTAAGCGAAAAGTCGCTTGCAGTTGACTTTAATCGATCTGCAAAATTATTTACACCCGAAACACCGGAACAGGGAAAAAGCGGTATGTTTATGAGCTACGGAATAAGGTAGACCGAGAGGAAGCGGGGGCGTCTATTACAGGGGCACGAGGGTCAGGTCCGCTATTCGGACACGGACTGATGCGTCGGGTGCTGTGAAAGCTGGCTCAGTCGAAAAGCTGATTGGAACCACGAACGCGCGCCTGCGGCGCGCGGGGCTGCCGCGCAGCGGCAGCGGCAGCGGTTGGAGGATTCGGGGCGGGCTGGGGCGCGAGGGTCAGGTCCGCCATTCAGACACGGACTGATGCGTCGGGTTCTGTGAAAGCTTGCTCAGTCGAAAACCTAATTAGAACCACGAACGCGCGCCTGCGGCGCGCGAAGCTGCCGCGCAGCGGCAGCGGTTGGAGGATTCGGGGCGGGCCGGTAGGCCCAGCCCTTCGAATCTCACGCGCAGGGCGCGCAGGCGCCCTGCTCGCTTCCGCCAGGCAATAAAAAACCGCCCGAAGGCGGTTTCTTTATTTCCTGGCGGAAGCGGTGAGATTCGAACTCACGAACAGTTTAACCCGTCGCTAGTTTTCAAGACTAGTGCCTTCAACCACTCGGCCACGCTTCCAGATGGCAGCATTATACATAAAGGTCACTGGCTTACCAATGGCTAGTACTGTCGTGGCCTTACTCCCCCAACGGCAAGGGCTGGGGCAGGCACCTACACGCCCCAGTTTTCCCGCAGCGCCCGCTCGAACTCTCTCGCCGGCAGCGGGCGCGAGAACAGGTAGCCTTGTACTTCGTCGCAGCCGGAACTCTTCAGGAAGGCCAGCTGCTCGGCCGTCTCCACGCCTTCGGCGATCACCTTGTGGTGCAGCTGCTGGGCGATGCTGATGATGGTGCTGGCGATGGCGCAGTCGCTGGCGTCGGTGGGGATGCCGGTGGTGAACGAACGGTCGATTTTCAGGGTATCGATGGGAAAGCGCTTCAAATAGGACAGACTCGAATAGCCGGTGCCGAAGTCGTCCAGCGACAGGGCCACGCCCAGGGCCGTGATGCGGTCCATGATGGCGATGACCCTCTCGATGTTGTGCATCAGGGTGCTTTCCGTGATTTCCAGTTCCAGCCAGGCCGCTTCCAGGCCGTAGCGGGCCAGGGTCGCCGCCACCCTGGCGGGCAAGGCTGCCGTGAATTCGCGCGCGGAAACGTTGACGGCCAGGCGGATCGGCGGCAGGCCAGCCAGCTTCCATGCTTGCGCCTGGGCGCAGGCCGCTTCCAAGACCCATTCGCCCACCTGCACCACCAGGCCCGTCGATTCGGCCAGCGGGATGAATTCGGCGGGCGGGATCATGCCGTGCTGCGGGTGATGCCAGCGCACCAGTGCTTCGGCGCCGATGATGCGCCCGCTGCCGAGCGCGTACTTCGGCTGGTAGTGCAGCAGCAGTTGCTGTTCCGACAGGGCCTGGCGCAAGCCCGTTTCCAGACGCATGCGCGCCTGCATGCCCTGGTTCATGTCCTGGCTGTAGAAGGCCACGCTTTCCGCTTCGCCGCCGCTGTCCTGCTTGGCGCGGTACATGGCGATGTCGGCCAGGCGCAGCAGGGTTTCCGCGTCCTGCCCGTCCTGCGGATACACGCTGATGCCGATGCTGGCGCCCACGCGCAGGTCGTGGTCCTCGATCAGGAACGGCTCCACCAGCGAGGCGAGAAGTTTTTGCGCCACCATGCTCGCTTCGAAATGCTGGCCGATGTCGAACAGGCCGACGGCGAACTCGTCGCCGCCCAGGCGGGCCACCAGGTCCTGGTCGCGCAATACTTGGCGGAAACGCAAGGAGACCTGGCGCAGCAGTTCGTCGCCGATGCGCCGGCCCAGGGTGTCGTTGATCAGCTTAAAACGGTTCAGGTCGATGAACAGCACGCAACCGAGCATCTTGCTGCGCTGCGCCACGCTGAGAGCCTGGTCAACCAGCTTGGCCAGCAAGGTACGGTTGGGCAGGCTGGTCAGCGGGTCGTAGTAGGCCAGGTGGTGCAGCCGCTCTTCGGCCAGCTTGCGTTCCGTGATGTCCGTCAGGTAGGCGATGAGTCCGATGGGCTTGTCGTCCAGGTCTTGCAGCGGCGACAAGGACAGGCTGGCCCAGAAGACCTCGCCCGACTTCTTTCGCCGGCGCACCTCCATCAGGCGCCCTCCCTGTTCCAGGAAGGCGTCGTGGAAGCCCGTGTCTTCGTCGTCGTACAGGAACAGGATGTTGCGCCCCACGGCTTCCACCGAGGTGTAGCCGAACAGGCGTTCGGCGCCCTTGTTCCAGCTGGTGATGTAGCCCGTCAAGTCCATCGTCAGCACGGATTCGTGCAACTGGTCGAGGATTTGCGTCTGCTGCGCCAGCAAGGCTTCGACTTGCGCGTAGGCATGGGTCGAGCGTTGCGCCAGCGAATGCACCTGCAAGACGCCGGCCGTCAACGATGCCAGGCTGGCCAGGTGGCGGCGGTCGGCATCGTTATACAGCGGTCGGCCGGCCACGCTGTAATGACCGAAGCAATGGCCGTCGAAGCTGACTTCCTGCAACAAGGCGGGCATATCGCGGGGAAACGGCACGGCTGGCGCAGCGGCGTCCGTACTGGCCGCGGGCAGGAACTGGCCATGCGGGCTGGCCATCACGGTGCTGGCGATACGGCCCAGCTCAGCTACCAGCGCGGAGCCGCGCAAACGCACGACGGCGTCGCACAGGGCGGCGCTGTCAGCGAGGAAATCCGACACCGGAAACAGGGTCATGCTAGAGATTCCGGCTGACCTGGATGGCCCATTGGTAGGCCTGCAGCAGGCTGCGCCAATAGGTTTCTCCATCGATGCCGGCGCGGCGCAAGCCGTCGGGCGGCGGCGTGGCGCTTTCGACCAGCGCCAGCAAGGTGCCCAGCTCGCCATTACGTTCGAGCAAGGCCGTGCTCACTTCGGGCGCCAGGTTCAGGGTGGCGATGATGTCTTCCATCGGCATGCCCAGCAGGACGTCGAGCAGGGAAAACACGCCTGCCATGAAGGCCAGGTCTTGCGCGTCGCGGTCGCCGCCGCGCAGCTGGCACAGCGCTTCCATCTGCGCCGCGCGCACGGCCGCCAGCGGCAGCAGCGCGTGGATCTTGCCATCGTCTTGCTGGCGCGCATACAGCAGCAGCTGCAGCCAGCGCTGCAGCTGGCGCCGGCCCAGCAGGGTGATGGCCTGGCTGAAGCTGCTAATCGGCGCCGTGAAACCGAAGGCGGCGGAATTGACCAGTTTTAATAGATGATAGCTGAGCGATGGGTCTTGCTTGAGCGGCACTTCCAGCTCGTGCGCGTCGGCATCGCGGGCCAGCAGGCCCAGCAGCGCCAGCACGCGGCGGCGCGACGTGGCGTCTTCCGGCTCGCTTTGCTGGCGCGCATGGTGCAGGGCGTAATCGCCGGCAAACCAGCTCACGCCGAGTTCTTGCAATTCGGCAATCTGCCCCGCGTCGGCGATGTTGTAGGCCAGGTGCGGCCCCGGCAAGGGCAGCAGCTGATGCAGGGCCGGGCGGGCGCCGGCCGCGTCAAAGCTCAGCGCACGCGCATCGACCTGCGCCGCCGTCACGGGACCGGCCTCGGCGCCATCGAGCAGGATGCGGTAGCCGGCGTCGCGCCATTGCCGGCATTTTTTCTGCAGCGCTTTGTCGTCGGCAAGATGGGCAGGCAAACGGAAGATGGTGCGTTGCGGCGCCAGTTGCGCCAGCACGGCCTCGTCCACGCCATGCGGGTCGGCCAGGGGAATGATGCAGTCGAGCGGCGCCAGGAAGGCATACGCATCGGCGGCGGCCAGCGCCGCCAGCAACGACGCCGTCGAGGCCTGCGGTACATGCAGGGTAACAGCGACCCACTCGTTATGAGCATTGGCTACTGCTTGTAATCCCACCAACGGAAACAGGTTTGATTCAGACGCTGACATCGGTATCTCAGTGTGGGTAGGGCGCCATAGTAAATAAACTGACCAGCATTGGCAACCCTGGCCCGACAGGGATGCCATTTCGACAGCGAGATTCATTCTATCCGAATCTCACCCATGAAACAGTTTAATTTTGGCAATAAATATTCAAAAAGAACATTCCCCCGCGAGACCCGCCTGGCATGCGGGTGCCGCCGCGCGCGCCTTCTCAGGCGCTGCCGCCCTGTGCATGCTCGACCGCATATTTGATCAATTCGGCCTGCCCTTCGATGCCGAGCTTGCGCTTGATGTTCAGCCGGTGCGTCTCCACCGTGCGCACGCTCAGGTCCAGCACGCGGGCGATCTGCTTGTTCGACTGGCCCGCCGCGATGTGCTGCAGCACTTGCTGCTCGCGTGTGGTGAGGAAGGAATCGTGGACTTGCGGGCGCGACAGCTGCCGCGCCAGCGCTGCACTGTAATAAATCCCGCCGGACATCACCGTCTCGATGGCAAACACGATATCTTTCCCTGGGGCATCTTTGAGTACATAGCCGCGCGCGCCCGCGGCGATGGCTTGCGACACGTATTCGAGCTTGTCGTGCATGGACAGGATCAGCACGGCAATCTGCGGGAACGCCTGCTTGAACAGCGCCGTCGCCTCGATGCCGTTCGTGCCGCGCATATTAATATCCATCAACACGAGGTCCACCTGGTGCGCGCGCGCCTGGGCCAGCGCTTCGTCGGCGCCGCCCGCCTCGGCCACCACGTCGAAATGCGCCACCGCTTCCAGGCGCGCGCGCAAGCCGTCGCGCACGAGGGGGTGGTCGTCCACCAGCAGGATGTTGATCTTCTCGGTCATGGTTGCGTATCTATTCTTAGTGGGTGGATGAAAGGGCGAGCCGCGCCAGCACCACGGTGCCGGCCGGGGACGAGGTGATGTGCAGGCTGCCGCCGATGGCTTCCATGCGTTCCGTCATGTTGCGCAGGCCGATGCCGCGCTGCGGATGCAGGGCGATGCCGTCAAAGTCGAAGCCGCCGCCGTTATCCTGGATGCGCAATTCCACGGCCTTCCCCGCCTCGCGCAGGCTTACTTCCACGCCGCGGGCGTGGGCATGGCGCTCGCAATTGGTCAGCGCTTCCTGAGCGATACGGAACAGCACGGTATTCACCATGTCGGGCAAGCCCTCGCCCGCCGCCGCCGGACTGGCCGTGAAACTGGCTTGCGCGCTGCTGCTGTCGTTAAATTCATGCACCAGGTGGTCGAGCGCGGCGGCCAGGCCCAGGTCGTCGAGGATGGCCGGGCGCAGGTTGTGCGAAATGCGCCGCACCTCGCCCAGCACCTTGTTCAGCTGCTCGGCGGCACGCTCGAACGTGGCCGGCGCCTTTTCTTTCTGTTCCGCATTGCCGGCCAGACGCGCGATGCCCGCCTCGATCTGCAGCTTGATCGACACCAGCCACTGGCTGATGCCGTCATGCAAGTCACGCGACAGCCGCGCCCGCTCTTCTTCCTGCGATTCAACCACGCGCTGCGCCAGCACTTTCAGC
The DNA here is from genome assembly GCF_001758725.1 of Janthinobacterium sp. HH106. Taxonomy (NCBI): domain Bacteria; kingdom Pseudomonadati; phylum Pseudomonadota; class Betaproteobacteria; order Burkholderiales; family Oxalobacteraceae; genus Janthinobacterium; species Janthinobacterium sp. HH106. The sequence continues at coordinate 206,113 of NZ_LRIC01000056.1, forward strand.
TTGGCGTCGGCCACGCGCAGTTCGCGCAAGTTCAGCACGAGGCCGCAGGCGGCCACCAGCAGGGAGCCGAGGATGGCGATGGCGGCGATCAGTTCCATGGTCGAGCGGATATTGCGCGACTGCTGGGCGTCGACCTTGGCCAGCGCCTGGTCCACGTCATCCATGTAGATGCCGGTACCCATCATCCAGCCCCATTCCGGCATCAGGATCACATAGCCGAGCTTGGGCGCGGACTTGTTGGTCGACGGCTTGATCCAGTTGTAGCGCTCGAAACCGCCGCCGCTCTTCGCCCGCTGCATCAGGCGCTGGATGGTCAGATTGCCCTCGGCGTCGCGCAGCTCCCACAGATTCTGCCCCACCAGCTCGGGCTGGCGCGGATGCATCAGCGACTTGCCCTGCAAATCGTAGATGAAGAAATAGCCGTCGTCGCCATAGCTGAGGGCGGACAGGATGCGCTTGGCCTCCTCTTGCGTGGCGTCATCCTTGCGGCCAGAACCATATAACGAGGCGATGGAATGGCTGGCCAGGGTCACGTAATGCTTGAGCTCGGCTTCCTTGCTGGCCAGGTACGCTTGCTGGATGGTGGCGCGCTGCTGCTCGGCCAGGGTGATCGCCTGGTGCCGCACGGCAAACGCAATGGCGCACAGGGCGAGGATGAGCGGCGTGATGGCCAGGAAGATGACTTTCTGTCTGAGTTTCATGGCCTTGCGCGCTCCGGCGGCGTCGATGCTGGTGGGAATGGGTGATTTTACGTCGCGGCGCGGCGATCAGCCTGCGTAGTAATACTGAGCGTTACTGCGTAGTGCTGCGCTTGCGGCAATTATACGATTCCTGAATACTCGCCATAAGCTGCAGATACACCAAAAGTAACATCCAAACTGGCGACGACCAGGCTCGGCAGCACACATCATCGCACGGCACAGCGCCCGTCAATCTCTGGAGGAAGCATGAACCGCATTTTCAAACAACTCGGCTGGGCAGCGCTTGCGCTGGCAGGCGCCGGGTCCCTGGGCGTCGTCGCCCTGCAACGTGGCGAACCGATCAGCGCGATCTGGATCGTCATCGCCGCCGTCTGCGTCTATCTGATCGCCTACCGTTTCTACAGCCTGTTCATCGCCGACAAGGTGCTGGGCCTCGATGCACGCCGCATGACGCCCGCGTTCAAGCACAACGATGGCCTCGACCACGTGCCGACCAACAAATATGTGCTGTTCGGCCACCATTTCGCGGCGATTGCCGGCGCCGGCCCCCTGGTCGGGCCCGTGCTGGCCGCGCAGATGGGCTATCTGCCCGGCATGCTGTGGATTCTGGCGGGCGTCGTGTTTGCGGGCGCCGTGCAGGATTTCATCGTGCTGTTCATTTCCATGCGCCGCGACGGCCGTTCCTTGGGCGACCTGATCAAGGCTGAACTGGGCGAAATTCCCGGCATGATTGCGCTCCTGGGCTGCTTCATGATCATGGTCATCATTTTGGCCGTGCTGGCACTGATCGTCGTCAAGGCGCTGACGGGCTCGCCATGGGGCAGCTTCACCGTGATGGCGACGATTCCCATCGCCCTGTTCATGGGCGTGTATTCGCGCTTCATCCGCGTGGGCCGCATCGGCGAAATCTCCATCATCGGCTTTGTGCTGCTGATGCTGGCCATCATCGGCGGCCAATACGTGCAGGAACATGCCGTTCTCGGCCCGATGTTTACGTTCACGGGCACGGAACTGACCTGGATGCTGATCGGCTACGGCTTCATCGCTTCCGTCCTGCCCGTGTGGCTGCTGCTGGCGCCGCGCGACTACCTGTCGACTTTCCTCAAAATCGGCACGATTCTGGGCCTGGCCATCGGCATCATCGTCGTCGCGCCTTACCTGAAAATGCCGGCCATGACCAAGTTCATCGACGGCTCCGGCCCCGTCTGGTCGGGCAATCTGTTCCCCTTCCTGTTCATCACGATCGCCTGCGGCGCCGTTTCCGGCTTCCACGCGCTGATTTCCTCGGGCACCACGCCGAAGATGATTGAAAACGAAAGCCACGCCCGCTTCATCGGCTATGGCGCCATGCTGATGGAATCGTTCGTGGCCATCATGGCCCTGGTAGCCGCCTCGACCATCGAGCCGGGCATCTATTTCGCCATGAACAGCCCGGCCGCCCTGATCGGCACCACGGCGGAGTCCGCCGCCCAGGCGATTTCGCAGTGGGGCTTCTATGTCACGCCGGAAATGCTGACGCAAACGGCCAAGGACGTTGGCGAGCACAGCATCATTTCGCGCGCGGGCGGCGCACCGACCCTGGCCGTCGGCATGGCGCAGATCCTGTCCGGCGCCATCGGCGGCAAGGCCATGATGGCCTTCTGGTACCACTTCGCCATCCTGTTCGAAGCGCTGTTCATCCTGACGGCCGTCGATGCGGGCACGCGCGCGGGCCGCTTCATGCTGCAAGACTTGCTGGGCAGCTTCGTGCCAGCGCTGAAACAGACGGAAAACGTCATCGCCAACCTGCTGGCCACGGGCCTGTGCGTGGCGGCCTGGGGCTACTTCCTGTACCAGGGCGTGGTCGATCCATTGGGCGGCATCAACACCCTGTGGCCGCTGTTCGGCATCGCCAACCAGATGCTGGCGGCGATTGCACTGATCCTCGGCACTTGCGTGCTGTTCAAGATGAAGCGTGGCCAGTACGCGTGGGTCACCATCACGCCAACCATCTGGCTGCTGCTGTGCACCTTGACGGCGGGCTGGCAAAAGATCTTCGACGCCAACCCGCGCGTCGGTTTCCTCGCGCATGCGAAGAAATATTCGGCGGCCCTCGATGAAGGCACGCTGCTGGCGCCGGCCAAGTCGGTGGCGCAGATGCGCCAGATCATCTTCAACGACTACCTCGACGCCGGCCTGGCCGCCTTCTTCGTGGTGGTCGTCGTCAGCGTGCTGTTCTTCGGCATCCGCACCATCATGAAGGCGCGCGCCGACAGCAAACCGAGCACCAAGGAAACGCCGTTCCAGGCCATGCCCACGGTGCAATGATGATCGATGAAATCATCAAGGCTGGACGGTATCTGGGGCAAAGCATGCGGCTCATGTGCGGCTTGCCCGAGTACGACACCTATGTGGCGCACCGGGAAGTGACCCATCCCGGCGAGCCGATGATGACGTATGAAGAGTTTTTCCGCGAGCGGCAGGAAGCCCGTTACGGCGGGGCGGGAAAACGTGGAGGTTGTTGTTAATAGTATGGTCAGTCCCTTCGGGATCGGCATGTGCCCCATTGGGACACATTCCCCCTCCGGGGTCTGACCCCGGCCTTTCAGGGGTTTAATTGCATCCCCAAAAGCAAATACCGGGGTCAGTTGCGTAGGTCGGATTAGCTCGTAGAGCGTAATCCGACAACATCGTTGGCGCGGCCGGTGGTGGTGTCGGATTACGCGCGGCTTTGCCGCGCTAATCCGACCTACGTGCTGCCCTCCGTTGTTTCATCTCTTATAAGTTCCCCTCCCCTCTCCTCCATTAGACCCACATCAATATCGGGATGTGTCTTCGCGTCTATATTTTTCCAATAGGAATTAAATAACAGTCAACGGGCGACCGGGGAAGCAGCGAATTCATGTTCAATTTCCAACGCTCCAGCATCAGCCAGAAGCTGACCATGATTTCGGTATTGTCGTCGGGCTGCGCGCTGCTGCTGGTGTTCGTGGCGTTTGCGCTGACTTCCGTGCTCAACCACAAGAACGATGAAGGCAAGCAACTGCTGTCGCTGGCGGGCGTGATCGGCGCGGCCAGCGCGGCGCCCATGCTGCTGGGCAAGCCGGCGCAGGCGCAGGCGGAACAGGTGCTGGCGGCACTGTCCGCGCGCGACGAGGTCGCCCAGGCGGCCCTGTTCGACAAGGGCGGGCGCCTGTTTGCCCTGTACCGCGCGCCGCAGCATGCGGACGGCCTGGCGGCGCCGGAAGACATGGACCCGGCCCTGCTGGCCGACATGGCCGTGCAGCCCGTCACGCAAGGCTCGGGCACGACCCTGGCGCCCGCCATGCGCTTGTACCGCCCCGTCTACCGGCCAGGCGAGCCGCAACAGATCATCGGCGCCGTGCTGATCGAGGCGGACCTGAACCACATGTGGCGCGACATCGGCCGCCACGTGGGCGCCATCGGCGGCGCCACCGTGCTGTCCTTCCTGATCGCCGTGTTCCTCGCGCGGCGTTTCAAGAGCGTGATCGCCGAACCGATCACCAAACTGATCGATACGGCGCAAAAAGTATCGAGCAGCCAGACCTACAGCCACCGCATCGCGCACCAGCGCAGCGACGAGCTTGGCGTGCTGATCGACAGTTTCAACGACATGCTGGCGCAGATCGACAGCCGCGACAGCACCCTGGCCAATTACCGCGACCAGCTCGAGCGCCAGGTGGGCGTGCGCACGGCGCAGCTGGAAAAGGCCAAGGATGCGGCCGAGGCGGCCAGCCAGGCGAAGAGCGCGTTTCTCGCCACCATGAGCCATGAAATCCGCACGCCCATGAACGGCGTGCTGGGCATGACGGAATTGCTGCTGGCCAGCCCTTTGAGCCCGCAGCAGCGCCACTACACGAGCATGGTGCAGCGCTCGGGGCAGAATCTGCTGGTGATCATCAACGACATCCTCGACTTTTCCAAGATCGAGGCGGGCAAGCTGAGCGTGGAATACATCCGCTTCAATTTCCGCGAATTGCTCGACGACATAGAACACGTGTTCGCGCCGCAGGCGGAAGCGAAGAATATCAGCCTGGAATTCGACATCGCCTACGACATTCCGATCGCCATCTGCGGCGACCCGAACCGTTTGCGCCAGATCATCGTCAATCTGCTGGGCAACGCCATCAAGTTTACGGAAACGGGCAAGGTCACCGTGAAGGTGACCGTGTGCAGCGAAGACGCGCCCAGCGTGGGCTTGCGCTTCGAGGTACACGACACGGGCATCGGCGTATCAAACGAGGCGCAGACGCGCATCTTCGAATCGTTCTCGCAGGCGGACGGCTCGACCACGCGCAAGCACGGCGGCACGGGCCTGGGGTTGACGATCTCGAAACAGCTGGTGGAACTGATGGGCGGCACTATCGGCGTTGATAATGCTTTAACGCAAGGCTCGATCTTCTGGTTCGAAGTAAATTTCGATAAGCGGCGAGTCGACAGCGACGACCCCTCCTTCAACCTGAAAACCACGCGAGGGTTACGCGCCTTGATCGTCGACCACACACCCGCCACGCGCGCCGTGCTGGAGCGGCAACTGGCCAGCTGGCACATCGTCAGCGACAGCGCCGGCACGGCGGGCGACTGCCTGGCCAAGCTGCGCGCGGCGGCCCAGGCGGGCACGCCATATGGCGTGGCCCTGCTCGACATGGAATTGCCGCGCACCAGCGGCCTGGCCCTGGCCGCCACCATCAAGAGCGACCCGCTGCTGGCCGACCTCAAATTACTGCTGCTGAGCACGGAACAGGCGGCGGCCGACCCCGTGCAGCGGCGCGAGGCGGGCGTGGCCTTCCAGCTGATCAAGCCGGCCCGCGAATGCGACCTGTTCGACTGCATCGTCACGCCGCCGCGCGCCAGCGATAGCCTGCGCATCCATCCGCCGCATGCGGCGCGGCAGGTGGGCCGGCGCCAGCGCCGCCGCGTGCTGCTGGCCGAAGATAACCCCGTCAACGTGGAAGTGGCGCTGGCCATGCTCGACAGCCTGGGTCTGGACGTGGTCTGCGCGCGCAACGGCGAAGAAGCCCTGCAGGCGGCGCAGGCCGAGGATTTCGATCTGATCCTGATGGATTGCCAGATGCCCGTGATGGACGGCTTTGCCGCCACGGCGGAAATCCGCCGCCACGAACAGCAGTGCGGCCACGCGCGCGTGCTGCCCATCGTCGCCATCACGGCCAACGCGCTGCAGGGCGACCGCGAAGCGTGCCTGGCGGCCGGCATGGACGATTACCTGAGCAAGCCGTTCACGCAGCAGGACCTGGGCCACACGATCGCGCGCTGGATCACCCTGCCGCGCGCGGCCACCGTGCACCACAGCGAAGCGCCGGAGCCGCAGACGCCGCAAGAAGCGCCGCAAGAAGCGCCGCCCGGGCCGCCGCCCGAGGTGACGCCGCCATCCGCCGCCACGGCATCGGTCCAGCCGCTGAACCGGCAGGCGCTGGAAAACATCCGCGCCCTGTCGCACGCCGACGGCGATGCGCTGCTGGAACGGGTCATCCAGGCCTTTACCGGCGAGACGCCGCGCCAGTTGAGCGCCATGCGCGAAGCGATCGCCGGCGCGGACGCGGAAGCGCTGCGCAAGGTGGCGCACAGCCTCAAATCAGGCAGCGCCAACGTGGGCGCCGACGGCCTGGCGCAGCTGTGCAAGGAGATGGAAAAACTGGGCCGCGCCGGCAGCACCGAGGGCGCGGCTCCCCTGCTGCTGCAGATGCAGCAAGCCTTCCTGACCGTACGCGAATCGCTGAACGCCATCCTCGTGAAGGAACACTGACATGACAGCGCCCCTCTCCCCTCCCCGCGGCCTGGTGCTGGTGGCCGACGACGATCCCGTGATGCGCTTGCTGATGCGGCAAATGCTCACGCAGGTGGGCCTGGACGTGATCGAGGCCGAAGACGGCGTGCAGGCGCTGGCCAGCTACAAGCACAGCGGGCCGGACCTCGTCATGCTCGACGTCGACATGCCGGCCATGGACGGCTTTGCCGTGTGCCGCGAAATCCGCCACCAGGAAGTGGGCGGCACGGTGCCCGTCATCATGGTCACGGGCGGCGACGAACTGGAAGCCGTCACGCGCGCCTACGAGGTGGGCGCCACCGATTTCATTTCCAAACCCATCAACTGGCCCATCCTCGGGCACCGCGTGCTGTACGTGCTGCGCGCCAGCGACGCCATCGCCCGCCTGCGCATCGCCGACGCGCACAACCGCGCCGTGCTGGCCGCCATCCCCGACACCTTCTTCCGTCTCAACCGCGAAGGCTTTTATCTCGACTACGAACAGGGCCACGACGCCAGCGCCGGCTTTTCCATCAGCAACTGCGTGGGCAGCCATATCCGCGACGTGCTGCCGCCCGAAATCGCCGCGCGCCTGCTCGACAAGGCGCACGCCGTGCTGACCACGCAGCACATCGGCTCGGTCGACTACACGCTCACACACGAGGACAGCACGCGCCATTTCGAGGCACGTCTGGTGGCGACGGGGGCCGACGAGGTGCTGGGCCTGGTGCGCGACATCAGCGAGCGCAAACGCACGGAAGAACAGATCCGCCGCCTCGCCTATTGCGACAGCCTGACGGGCATCCCCAACCGCCAGGCCTTCCTGGAAACCCTGGAACGGGAACTGCTGCGTTCGAAGGAGCACGACAAGAAATTTGCCGTGCTGTTCATGGACCTGGACGCCTTCAAGCGCATCAACGACACCCTGGGCCACGACGTGGGCGACCATTTGCTCAAGGTGGTGTCCGAGCGCCTGCGCGAAACCATCCGCCCCAGCGACCTGGTGCTGCGCGCCGAACACGAGTCCGAGGCGTCCTCCGGCGGCAGCAACCTGGCGCGCCTGGGCGGCGACGAATTCACGATCCTGATCCCCGACCTGGAGCGGGTGGAAGACGCGCTGAACGTGGCGCACCGGGTCAAGGAAGCCATGCGCCGGCCTTTCATGATCGAGGGGCACGAGATTTTCGTCACGGCCAGCATCGGCATCTCGCTGTATCCGGAAGATGGCGAGGACTGCAACTCGCTGTTGAAATATGCGGACACGGCCATGTATCACGCGAAGAACTGCGGCAAGAACAACGCCAAGCTGTACAGCTCCTCGCTGACGATGGAAATCATGAGCCACGTCAAGATGGAAGTGGGCTTGCGCAAAGCCTTGCAAAACAACGAACTGTATCTGCTGTACCAGCCGCAGATCGACGTGCCCAGCACGCAGATCGTGGGCGTGGAAGCGCTGGTGCGGTGGCGCCATCCGGAGCGGGGCATCATCTCGCCCACGGAATTCATCCCGCTGGCCGAAGAGACGGGACTGATCGTGCCCATCGGCGAATGGGTGCTGCGCACGGCCTGCAACCAGGCCAAGGCCTGGCAAAGCCATGGCGGGCGCGCCATCCGCATGGCCGTCAATCTGTCGGCCAAACAATTCAAGGATGAAAACCTGATGCAGATCGTGCTCTCGGCCCTGGCCGACACGGGCCTCGATGCGCGCCTGCTGGAACTGGAATTGACGGAAGGTACCCTGATGGACGATGCGCGCGCCACCATGGTGACCCTGGAGCAATTGCGCGGCATCGGCGTCTACCTGTCCATCGACGATTTCGGCACGGGCTATTCGTCGATGAATTATCTGAAGCGCTTCGACGTGCGGGCTTTAAAAATCGACAAGAGTTTTATCGCCGGCTTGCCGCAGGATACGGAAAATGCGGCCATCACGCGCGCCATCATCGCCATGGCGCATGGCTTGAAAATGGTGGTGGTGGCCGAGGGCGTGGAAACGGACGAGCAGCTGCTGATGCTGGAAGAATACGGCTGCGACATGGCCCAGGGATACTTTTTAGGCCACCCGTCGCCGCACGACACGATCACGGCCATGCTGGCCAGGCAGGCGGGCCAGCTGGCCAGCCTGGAAACTAGAGCACTTCGAAGGCAAGGATTTGCGTGACTTGCTGCGGATTGAAATTGTCGTCGGAAATCACCACCAGGCTGCGGCGGCCGTTTTCCAGGCGCGGCCCCCAGCTGATGCCTTCGATATTGTCGACCTTGGGCAAGCCGGTCTTTTCCAGGTCCAGCAGCAATCGCTTGCGCGCCGGCACATAAGTCGCGCCCGCCAGGGCCGGGATATCCCGGATATCGGTGGCGCCATCCGTCTCCATTTCGTAGATGCGCACGTGATTCGTGTACAGGCCGTTCGCGTTGGCCACGCCGGCCCGCTCCACCACGAGCACCTGATGGCCGTTCACGGCGAGGATTTCCGACACGCCATTGTCCGCCTCGCGCCCCGGTGCGGGCCGCGACGCCACGGGCTCAATCGGATACGCATACTGGCCCAGCACCTTGCCCGCGCGGTCCAATCGCGTGATGCGCACCACGGAGCCGTTGTCGGGCGTGGCCAACGGGCCGTCCTGGTACAGGGCCGCTTCCATGCCCAGCCACAAGCTCTTGCCATCGCTGGCAAACGACAGCGCTTCAAACGTCATGTTGTTGCGCGAGCCGATTTCTTCCTTCGAGACATTGAACATGGCGGGCGTGGGCAAGGTGGCCAGGAATTTTCCATCGCGGTCCGCATGGCGCACGAACGGATGCAAGCCCACTTTACGGTTGCCTTCGCTGCCGTACCACAGGCTGCCGTCCTGCGGATCGACGCGGATGGTTTCGATGTCGGGCACCTGGTCGCCCCGGTCCAGTTTTGCATGGGCCAGGTTCGGGTAGCGGCTGCCGTCGGGCTGCGTGAAGAAATGCACACTGCTCAAGGTCACGCCGGAGAACGCCTTGCTGTCGTAATTCAAGGCAGCACGGTAGAAGCGGGCCGGATTGATTTCCGAGCGGTCATCGCTTTCCATCACCCAAGTATTGCTCGCCGCATCGTAGTCGATGCCGGACAAGCCGCCCACCGTGGTGCCCTCGAACGCGTACTTAAGCGCGATGCGCTGCTCGCCGATCAGGCGCAGGCCGGTAATCGGCGCGTCGTGGGGAAAGCTGGCGCAGGCGGAGAGGAGGATAATGCTGGATGCCAGGACAAGCGCGGTACGGAAAATTCGATGCATGACAGGTATCAGTGAGTTGCGTAGGTCGGCTTAGCGCGAAGCGCGTAAGCCGACAACATTGTTGGCTTCGAAATTCAGGGGTCAGACCCGCCGGGTCTGACCCCAGCTTTAATTCTGTCGGCTAAGAATGAATCACACCACCCCATCGGCCTTCAGTTGCGCGATGGCGGCGGCGTCATAGCCGAGCGACGCCAGCACCTCGTCGTTGTGCTGGCCCAGGGCCGGACCCAGCCATTGCGTCTTGCCCGGCGTGGCGGACAGTTTCGGGCTGATGGCGGGCAATTTGACGGGCGTGCCGTCGGCGAAATGGTGCTGTTCGAACATGTCGCGGGCGAGAAATTGCGGATCGCTCATCATGTCGCGCACCGAGTAAATCTTCCCGGCCGGTACGTCGGCGGCCTTCAGCACGGCCAGCGCGCTGGCTATCGTGTGCGTGGCGCACCAGGCGCCGATGGCGTCGTCGATTTCCTGCGTGCGCGCCACCCGGCCGTCGTTGCGCGCCAGTTGCGGGTCGCCCGCCATGTCGATGCGGCCCATGGCCAGCATCAAGCGCTTGAAGATGGCGTCGCCATTGCCGGCGATGACGATGTTTTCGCCGTCGCCCGTCGTGTAGGTATTCGAGGGCACGATGCCGGGCAGCGAGCCGCCCGTGCGCTCGCGCACCACGCCCGCCTGGTCGTATTCGGGCACCAGCGACTCCATCAGGTTGAACACGGATTCATATAGGGCCACGTCGACCATCTGCCCTTCCCCGCCGTCCCGCCCGCCCGTCACGTCGCGGTGGCGCAAGGCCATCATGGCGCCGATCACGCCGTGCAGGGCCGCCACCGAGTCGCCGATCGACACGCCGACCCGTACGGGCGGACGGTCGGCAAAGCCGGACACATAGCGCAAGCCGCCCATCGATTCGCCGATGGCGCCGAAACCGGGCAAATCCTTCATCGGTCCCGTCTGGCCAAAGCCGGACAGGCGCACCATAATGAGCGAAGGCTTGTCTTTCTTCAGTTGTTCGTATCCCAAGTCCCACTTTTCCAGCACGCCGGGGCGGTAGTTCTCAATGATGATGTCCGCTTCCAGGGCCAGCTGGCGCGCGATGGCCCGGCCCTCGGGCGTCTTCAGGTTCAGCGTTAAACTTTTCTTGTTGCGCGCCTGCACCGACCACCACAGCGAGGTGCCGTCCTTCAGCACGCGCCAGGTACGGATGGGGTCGCCGCCATCGGGCGACTCGATCTTGATCACGTCGGCGCCGAATTCGGCCAGCATGCGGGCGCAGAACGGCCCCGCGATCAGGGTGCCCAGTTCCAGCACTTTAATGCCTTGCAATGGACCAGTGGTCGCGGAGGATTCTGTCATGTTGTGCTCAGGTTGCCCTGCGGTCGAGCATCGCGCGGGCAATCGTGCCCGCGTCGACGTATTCCAGTTCGCCACCCACGGGCACGCCGCGGGCCAAACGGCTCACGCGCAAGCCCCGCGCCTTCAGCATTTCGCTGATGTAGTGGGCCGTCGCTTCGCCTTCATTCGTGAAGTTGGTGGCCAGCACCACTTCACTCACCACGCCATCGTTGGCGCGGTTCAGCAATTTTTCGAGGTGGATATCTTTCGGGCCGATGCCGTCCAGCGGAGAGAGCCGTCCCATGAGCACGAAATACAGGCCCTTGTAGGTGAGCGTCTGCTCGATCATCAGCTGGTCGGCGGGCGTTTCCACCACGCACAGCAAGCGCTTGTCGCGCTCTTCGTCGAGACAGGTCTCGCACACTTCATGTTCGGTAAAGGTGTTGCACAGGCCGCAGTGATGCACGGCATCGACGGCCTGGAACAGGGCGCGCGACAGCATAGCCGCGCCTTCCCTATCGTGCTGCAACAAATGAAACGCCATCCGCTGCGCCGACTTGGGGCCGACGCCGGGCAGGCGCCGCAGCGCCTCGGTCAAAAATTCAAGCGACTTGGACATGGATCAACCCTGCCCCGTGCCATCGATCGGGCGCATGCGGCTGTGCATCAGAATGGCATTTTGAAGCCGGCTGGCAAGTTCATGCCGCCGGTCAAGCCTGCCATTTTTTCCGCGGACGTCGCTTCCGCCTTGCGCACGGCGTCGTTGAAGGCGGCAGCCACCAGGTCTTCCAGCATGTCCTTGTCGTCGGCCAGCAAGGACGGGTCGATGGAGACGCGCTTGACGTCGTTCTTGCACGTCATGACGATTTTCACGAGGCCGGCGCCGGACTGGCCTTCCACTTCCACCAGCGCCAGTTGTTCCTGGGCCTTTTTCATGTTGTCTTGCATTGCTTGCGCCTGCTTCATCAGGCCAGCCAGTTGATTTTTCATCATAAGAATGCTCCGTTAATTCAGTTTGTGAGTGTGTTAATCATCAATGCAGGGTCGGCGCGGCGGAGCCGGCCGGTGCGGGGGTAATCGTTCCCGGCACGACAAAAGCGTCGAATGCACGCTTCATCTCGAGCACGAAGGGATCGCTGGCGATGGTTTCTTCCGCGGCAAGCTGGCACGCCTCGCGGTGGGCCTGCGCTTCCGCGCTGGCCGTGTACCAGACGGCGCCCAGTTCCGTGTCGACATTGACCTTGCGGCCGAAGCGCTCGCTCAGCGCGGCCGCCAGTTTTTCCACGTTGGCCGGGCTGCGCCACGTGTCGATCGGCACGCGCAGGCGGAAAGTCGTGCTGTGGCCGTCGTGCAGGCATTCGATCAGCTCGGCCTGCACGGCCAGCTGCTGGGCCACGCCGCGCAAGGGCAGCACGGCGGCCACGGCCGGCCAGTTGCCGTCCCAGTCCAGGCCGGGAACGGGCGTGATCACATACGGCCCGCTGGGCGCGGCTTGCTTGGCGGCACGCTGCGGCATGATGACGGCCGGCTGCTCGCTGCCCTGCGCGGCGGGCGCCGACACGGCGGCAGAGGCGCTGTCGTCGGAAAATTCGGTGACCCACGGCGGCAAGTCGTCATCGGCTTGCTGCTGTGGCGGCGGGGCGGCGGGACGCGCAGGCGGCACCGGCGCGGGCGCTTCCATCACGGCCACTGGCGGCGCATCGTCCCACGGCGCCGGCGCTTGCGCGGCGGCCGGCGGCGGTGCTGCCTGGACGGGTGCTGCCGGGGCTGGCGTAGCGACTACGGCGGCCGGTGCGGGAGCGGCCGGCTTGGGCGCCGACGATGGCGCCGACGGCGCGCTGCCAGGACGGCCTTTCGAGGCGGCGCGGGCCGCTTCCAGCGCCGCATTGATGGCGGCGCGGGCGGAACTGATCGGGGCGCCCGATGCTGCCGGGGCAGCCGCAGCCGGAGCAGCGGCAGGCGGCGGCGCCGCTGGTGCGGGTGCCGGGGCTGCTGAAGGTGCGGGTGCGGGTGCCGGTGCGGGCGCCGCTGCGCGTGGCGGCGGCGCTTCGCTGCGGGCCATGCTGGCGGCGGCTGCGGCCACAACGGCGGGCGGTGTCACGGCGGCATGGCTGGCTACGCTGTTCGTGGCGGCGCGGGCGGCCGGTGCGGATGCGCCAGCGGCGGCGCGCGCGGCGGCCACGGCGGCGGGACGATTGCCCGGAGCAGACGCTGGTGCGGCAGCCGGCACGCCTTCGGCACCGCCTATGCCGGGCCGAAAGGCCAGCATGCGCAGCAAGGTCATGGTAAATCCCGCGTATTCATCGGGCGCCAGGCCCAGTTCATTGCGGCCATGCACGGCGATCTGGTAAAACAGCTGCACTTCTTCCGCGTCAAACGCGGCAGCCAAACGCACGATGTCCGCGTATTCGGGCAAGTCCTGCGGCAAGGCGGCGGGCACGGTTTGCGCCAGCGCAATGCGGTGCAGCAAGGTGCCCAGGTCTTGCAGGGCGCCGTTATACGACAGGCTGCGCGAGGACATCTCGTCGGCCACGGCCAGCAAGTCGGCGCCATCCTGCTGCGCCAGCGCGTCGAGCAGGCGCACCAGGTACGATTGGTCGAGCGCGCCCAGCATGCCTTGCACGGCATCGAGCGTGACTTCGCCGGCCGCATACGCGATGGCCTGGTCCGTCAAGGACAGCGCATCGCGCATGGAGCCGTGGGCGCCCTGGGCCAGCAGGCGCAAGGCCGGCTGTTCGAAGGCGATGCCCTCCTGCCCCAGGATATTGTCCAGGTGGCTGATGATGTGGCCGGGCGGCATCTGCTTGAGGTTGAACTGCAGGCAGCGCGACAGCACGGTCACGGGAATCTTTTGCGGGTCCGTCGTGGCCAGGATGAACTTGACGTGCTCGGGCGGCTCTTCCAGCGTCTTCAGCATGGAATTGAAGGCGTGATTCGTCAGCATGTGCACCTCATCGATCATATAGACCTTGAAGCGCGCATTGCTGGGCGCGTAGACGGCCTGTTCCAGCAGTTGCGCCATTTCATCGACGCCGCGGTTCGACGCCGCATCCATCTCTATATAGTCGACAAAGCGTCCCGCATCGATCGCCGTGCACGCTTCGCACACGCCGCAAGGCTGGGCCGTGATGCCGCCCGTGCCGTCGGGGCCGATGCAATTGAGCGATTTGGCCAGGATGCGCGACAGGGTCGTCTTGCCGACGCCGCGCGTGCCCGTAAACAGGTAGGCGTGATGCAAGCGGCCGCTGTGCAAGGCATGCGTGAGCGCGCGCACGACGTGCTCCTGGCCGACGAGCGTCTCGAAATTCTTGGGGCGGTATTTACGGGCGAGGACTTGATAGGACATGCTGAGATTTTACCATGCGATTTTGCGGGTGATCCTGCGCGGCGGGCGCAAGCCTCATGGCCGGGCCAGGCAAACCTGGCAAACGCGGCAAAGCAGCAATTGTATAACATGGCCAGCTGGAAATATGGAAAACACGGCAAGCCCGGCAATGCTGCGGCGTCACAAAAAAATGGCGCCGCAAAAGCAAAAAAGCTGCCCATGGCAGCTTGATTGTTGATCCTGATAAAACATTCCCGAAGGAGGCGAGCCTGATCTGCGGCACTCATGGTTAATAGCCGTGGCTGCTTCGTTCCCGACCTGACCAGGTTAGCCATGCCACGATGCGCAGGGGCCCGCCGGGGACAATTATAACCGACCTGCGCAAGATTGGGAAATTGCCGTCTCAATGCTGTGTACGTCGGCGCAGGTCGGCGTAGGTCGGCGTAGGTCGGCGTAGGTCGGCTTAGGCCGCAGGCCGTAAGCCGACACTGCTGAGTACGCGGCCGACACTCCTGCGTACGCGGCCGACACTGCCGAGCCGCAACGTCGGGTTACGCGCCAGCGCTAACCCGACCTACGCAGCAACTACAGCCCCAGCTCTTGCCAGATGCCATCCACCCTGGCCTTCACTTCCGGCGTCATGGCGATCGTCGTGCCCCACTCGCGCGTCGTTTCACCCGGCCATTTATTTGTCGCATCGATGCCCATCTTGCTGCCCAGGCCACTGACGGGCGAAGCGAAGTCCAGGTAATCGATGGGCGTATTGTCGACCAGGGTGGTGTCGCGAATGGGGTCGACCCGCGTGGTGATGGCCCAGATGACTTCTTTCCAGTCGCGGATATTCACGTCTTCGTCGACGACGACGATGAACTTGGTATACATGAACTGGCGCAAAAAGCTCCATACACCAAACATCACGCGCTTGGCGTGGCCCGCGTACTGTTTCTTGATCTGCACCACGGCCATGCGGTAGCTGCAGCCTTCGGGCGGCAGATAGAAATCGGTGATTTCGCTGAACTGCTTTTGCAGCAGCGGCACGAACACTTCGTTCAGGGCCAGGCCCAGCACGGCCGGCTCGTCCGGCGGTTTGCCTGTATACGTGGAGTGGTAGATTGGGTCGCGGCGCATGGTGATGCGGTCGATCGTAAACACGGGGAAACTGTCCTGCTCATTATAGTAGCCCGTATGGTCGCCATACGGCCCTTCCAGCGCGTGCTCGTAGCCGCTCGGATGGTTTTCGTCCGGGTAGATATGGCCTTCGAGCACGATTTCGGCCGAGGCGGGCACGCGCAGCTCGCTGCCGATGGCTTTCACCAGCTCCGTGCGGCTGCCGCGCAGCAAGCCGGCGAACTGGTATTCGGACAGGCTGTCCGGCACCGGCGTGACGGCCCCTAATATAGTAGCGGGATCGGCACCGAGGGCGACGGCGATCGGATACGGCTTGCCCTTGCTCTGGATCGCATGCTCGCGGAAGTCCAGCGCCCCGCCCCGGTGCGCCAGCCAGCGCATGATGACCTTGTTGCGTCCCAGCACTTGCTGGCGGTAGATGCCGAGGTTTTGCCGCTTCTTGTTCGGACCCTTGGTGATCACCAGGCCCCAGGTGATCAGGGGAGCGACGTCGCCGGGCCAACAATGCTGGATCGGCAGGCGCGCCAGGTCCACGTCATTGCCCTCCCAGACGATTTCCTGGCATTTGGCGCCGCGCAACTCTTTCGGCGACATGTCCCACACGGATTTCACCAAGGAACCCAGGCCCAGCAGATCCTTGAAATCCTTCGGCGGCTCCGGTTCCTTCAGGCGCGCCAGCACATGGCCGATCTTGCGCAATTCGCTGACGTCTTCCGCGCCCATGCCCAGCGCCACGCGGCGCGTGGTGCCGAACAGATTGCCCAGCACCGGCATGTCATATCCCGTCGGATTGTTGAACAGCAAGGCCGGTCCGCCCGCGCGCAGGGTGCGGTCGCACACTTCCGTCATCTCTAAAATCGGTGAAATGGGGGTCGAAATGGGCTTAAGTTCACCCATTTGTTGCAGTTGAGAAATAAAATCTCGTAAATCTGAATATTTCATGTGTTTTTAATTTTTTTTGACGTCGGACGCCGTTGCTGAAGGATCTATGCCAAGTAATTGATTTTATTGGCTTTTGGCACAATGCAAGTCAAAAAGTAAGACATAAAAGTAATAAAGAAACGATTCGTTAGTATTGACTTGATATAAAACGGCTTCTACAATTCGCCCAACTTGAAAGAGCACGCCGGCCCAGAGCTTGATTTTAGCGTTTCTCTTTCATTCACGGAGTCGGGGCTCCACATGACATTTTAAGGAGTGTTTTCAAAAGGCGTCTGCCTTACCCCCGGTAAAAGTTGTATTGCGACTGATCCAATACCAGCATGGGACCGATCAGCTCAAGCAAGCAATGACGGCGTTTCTCGCACGCATCCATACGCGGCGGAAACGATGATATTTCTGATGCACGGCATTGGCAGTACCCACAACACCGCGACACCGCGGAGGGACTGCCTGTTGACGCGACATTTCGGGGAACTCTATGACTCATCGTAGCACTGAAGCAGCATTGCCTGCTTCAACCGTGGCTGGCCAGCCAGCGTTGGCGCGTTTGCGCGCCCGCGCACAAGCCATTTCGGCACGTGGTGTTTTGACCACCGCGCAACACACACTGACAGTCTTCGGCATTTCCGCCCTGGCACTGATCGCCCTGCTGATGTTCCGCCCGGACCTGGGCAAGCAACTGACGCACAGCCTGTTCCCGCTGCCGATGACAGAAGCGCAAGCCGTCGAAGCGCCGGCCCTGTCGGCACTGATGGAAGCGCCTGCATCCGTGCAAACGGCCGCCGCCAGCGAAGCACCTTTGACCAAGGAAGAAAAAGCCTTGCTGGGCACGCAAAAGCAGCAGCAATGGGTCACCAACTGGCTCTCCAAGCGCTATCGCGTGGCCAACGACGCGACCAATATGCTCGTCTCGACGGCCTACCTGACGGCCCGCGAAATCAAACTGGACCCGCTGCTGATCCTGGCCGTGATGGCCATCGAATCGGGTTTGAACCCGTTCGCGGAAAGCCCCGTCGGCGCGCAAGGCTTGATGCAAGTCATGTCGAAAGTGCACCATGAGCGCTTCCAGGAAATGGGCGGCGTGCAGGCAGCCCTGAATCCCGTCGCCAACATCCGCGTCGGCTCCCTGATCCTGAAAGACTACGTCACGCGTGGCGGTTCCGTCGAAGCGGGTTTGAAAACCTATGTGGGCGCCGCCAACTTCGCCACCGACTCGGGCTACGGCTCGCGCGTGCTGGCCGAATACCGCCGCCTGAAACAAGTATCGGCCGGCCAGCGCGTGCCGACCACGACGCCGGTGATGGCATCGAACACGCCGGCGCCAGCCAAGGCGCCTGCAGCGGAAAGCGGCAACATTACCATCAAGATTGCACCGCATAACGAGATCGCCGGCCTGTGACCCTTTAAAAGCCCTCACAGGGGCATCCGAAAAGCAGCACCCAGTAAAAAAGCCACCGCACGCAAGTGCCGGTGGCTTTTTTATTGCCCTGCGGCAGCAGCCGCAGGATCTCCTACGCTATTACTTGCGCTTGTTGGCGTTGACTTCTTCCTCGCGGAATTTCACTGCCAATTTATCCAGCACGCCGTTCACATACTTGTGGCCGTCGATGCCGCCAAACGACTTGGCCAGCTCGACCGCTTCGTTGATGACGACGCGGTACGGAATTTCCATGTTGTTCTTCAGCTCGAACGCGCCGATCAGCAGGATGCCGTGTTCGATGGGCGACAGTTCCGCGATATTGCGGTCGATCAAGGGTGCCATGCTGTCGCGCAGCGCCAGCGAATCCTTGATGGCGCCGTACAGCAGCACCGTGAAATGATCGCCATCGGCCTTGTCGAAGCCGTGGGCCGCGCGAATATTGTTCACGACGGTGGTCGCGTCTTCATTGTTCAGCAGCCACTGGTACAAGCCCTGCAGCGCGAACTCGCGCGCGCGGTGACGCGGCGTGCGGTTTTTGCTGGGGTTGGCGAGCAAATTTTTCTCAGTCATGATTGTTACCTGTTCTTAAGTACGTGTTCACTACAAATTCCGGCGAGACAGCACGGCGCGCTTTTCAACGCGCCGCAGCCAACCGCGTGTCAGAACGTTCGATAAAACGCAGCTATCGGCGTTTTATCGGACGTTCACTACACGGCTAGTCCTCCTCGGATTCTTGCAACTCTTCTAGCGCTTGCGCTAAATTAGCCATTTCCACTGCCACGCGTGCCGCTTCGGCTCCCTTGACCAGCATGCGCACTTCCGCCTGCTCGTCGTTTTCCGTCGTCAACACTGCGTTGGCGATGGGGATGCCGTAATCGAGACCGACGCGCGTGATGCCCGCGCCCGATTCGTTCGATACCAGCTCGAAGTGGTAGGTTTCACCGCGAATCACGGCGCCCAATGCGATCAGGGCGTCGAATTGCTCGGTTTCTGCCATTTTTTGCAGAATCAGCGGGATTTCCAGGGCGCCCGGCACGGTCACGTGCAGGATATCTTCATCGGCCACGCCCAGCTTGCTCAACTCTTCCAGGCATGCCGACAGCAAGCCACCGCCGACGATTTCATTGAATCGTGCCTGGACGATACCGACGCGCAAACCTTCGCCGGCAAAATTGGTTTCATAGGTTCCTACGGTCATCATATGCCTCTTTAATCTGGTGGTTCAGGGCGGCATGCACATGCCGCCATCGTTTACTCTTACATCGACGTCTGGCCAGGATGGCACTGAAAACCCGTGACTTCCAGGTCGAAACCGACCATCGACGGCATCTTGCGGGGGCTGGCCAGCAATTGCATCTTGCTCACGCCCAGGTCGCGCAGGATTTGCGCGCCGATACCGTAGCTGCGCAAGTCCATGCTGGCGGCACGGCCTTTCGGCTTGGCTTGCGGCGTATCGAGCGCGGCGAACTGGGCAAACAGCTCGCTCGAGGTCTCGCCGCAGTTCAGCAAGACCATCACGCCCCGCTCGGACTGCTTGATGGCGGCCATCGAGGCGGCCACCGTCCACGAGTGGGTGGTCGCTTCGCTTTCCAGCACGTCCAGCAGGGAAACGGGCTGGTGCACGCGTACCAGCGCTTCCAGGCCGGGCGCCAGGTCGCCATGCACGAGGGCCAGGTGGGCCGACGCGCTAGGCTTGTCGCGGAAGGCGATCAAACGGAATTCGCCATGCGCCGTGTGCAGGGTGCGCTCCGCAACGCGCTCGACCAGGGACTCCGTCTGGCTGCGGTAATGGATCAGGTCGGCAATCGTGCCGATCTTCAGGCCATGCTGCTCGGCAAACACCAGCAAGTCCGGCAGGCGCGCCATGGTGCCGTCGTCCTTCATGATTTCGCAAATCACGGACGCGGGCGTCAGGCCGGCCATGGCCGTCAGGTCGCAACCGGCTTCCGTATGGCCTGCGCGCATCAGCACGCCGCCTTTTTGCGCTTTCAGGGGGAAGATATGGCCAGGCTGGACGATATCGCTGGGCTGCGTGCCCTTGGCCACGGCTACCTGGATGGTCTTGGCGCGGTCGGCAGCGGAAATGCCCGTCGTCACGCCTTCGGCCGCTTCGATCGACACGGTGAAGTTGGTGCCATACGCGGTGCCGTTGCGCGACGTCATCATCGACAGGTTCAGCTCGTCGCAACGCTCTTCCGTCAGGGTCAGGCAGACCAGGCCACGCGCATGCGTGATCATGAAATTGATGGCTTCAGGCGTCACGAAATCGGCGGCAAGCACCAGATCGCCCTCATTTTCCCGGTCTTCTTCATCGACCAGTATCACCATGCGGCCGGCGCGCAATTCAGCGACGATCTCTTCGGTGCTCGATATAGACATTATTCATCCTCGTATGACGCCAGTCAAAACCTGCTGCGCGTCGGTTTTGCCGGGCGTTGTTAATGTAACTAAAAACTGAAACTAAAACTGAACCTCGAGCGCGAATATTCCTCGGATTTCCGGGAATTTTCTTATAACCCGCTATTTTAAAGGATTTAGCGCTTGCAGACCTGAAATAAGACAGGTTTGCGGCATGGGTGCCGCAGCCTGCCCCGCAAAGCGCCGATTCCGCGATCCAGCGCACACGGCGGCGGCAAGGCGCGCGCCGCCGGCCTTGCAAAGAGCATAAGATCAGCCAGTCACCGCCACGGCGCTGACACCATTCGCAGCGACACCCCACACAGGAGCGGCAATATGAAAACCAACGGATCGGCCATCTGGTCAGGCGGCATCAAGGACGGCAAGGGCGCCATCAGCACGCGCAGCGGCGCCTTGCAGGAATATCCCTACGGCTTTGCCAGCCGCTTCGAAGGCAAGCCCGGCACCAACCCAGAGGAACTGATCGGCGCCGCCCACGCGGGCTGCTTCACCATGGCCCTGTCGCTGATCCTCGGCGAAGCGGGCCTGACGGCGGAAAAGATGGAAACGACGGCCGAAGTGACCCTGGACAAGGTGGACGACGGCTTTGCCATCACGGCCGTCCACCTGATCCTGAAAGCGAAAATTCCCGGCGCCGACCAGGCGAAATTCGAGGAATTGACGGGCAAGGCCAAGGCCGGCTGTCCCGTGTCGAAGCTGCTTAAAGCCAACATTACCCTCGACGCCACCCTGCTGCCCTAGATTTTCGTCACGGGCTTGACGGGTTCCACGGGCGCCACCGGCGCCACCAGCGGCAGGCGCGAGTCGCTGGCCGGCAATGGCCGGTTCATCAAGCCGGGATTCAGGGCCGCATTGTTCAGGTTATACGCGGCGATGGCGGCCGCCACGGACGGGTCTTGCGATGACGGTGGCGGCACGGCCTGGCCCGCCGCTTGCGCCGCCATCTCTTGCGCCTGCGCATTTTGCTGGCCCAGCTGGGCTTGCGCCGTCGCCAGGCCCGCATCGGCTTGTCCCTGCGCGGCGCGCGCCAGCAATTGCGCCCGGTCGCTGGCCGCCTGGGCCGCCATTTGCGCATCGCTGGCGGCCAGCTGGGCCCGCGCCGCATCGTCCGCCGCCGCTTGCGCCTGCTGCTGCAAGCCCTGCTGCTGTACTTGCCCCTGGCGCAGCTCGGCCAACCGCGCGGTTTCCTGCTGCTGCGCCTGCTGATCGGCATTCACGCGGTCACTGTCGAAGCGTTGGGCATCCACGCGCTGGCTGTCCGCCCGCTGCGCCTGCAGCAAGTCCGCGGTATTGTCGGCTTGTTGCGCCGTCGACGGGGGCCGCAATTCCTGCAAGTCCAGGTTCAGCTCTTGCGCTTCCAGTTGCTGCTGCAATTCCAGCTGTCGCTGTGCAAGCGCGGCCGTTTGCGGCGGCGCCTCGTCGATGGCTTGCGGCTGCGCGGCCTGCGAGTCCTGCGCAGCGCTGGCCGGCAGTGCGTCGCCCGTCAAATCCGCCTCGACAGCAGCAGCCAGCGGCGCGCCCTGCTGCTGGGCCAGCACGGCGCCCACCTGCGCCAGCACGTCCGTTCCCTGTTGCAGGGCATCCAGGGTGGCGTTGCTGTCGGCCGCATACGCGGCCTGCAAAGTGATGGGATCGACATCTTCATTGCGCAAGTCGATGCCGATGCGGGCCAGTTGCGCTTGGGTGAGCAGGCTGCCGTCCTGCGCCAGTGCGGCCGCCGCATCCGTCGTACCGTCGCCCGACAGCAAATCGTAACGCTGCGCCAGGCTGCCCGGGGTGTCGCCGGCCGTCGCCAGCTGGCTCGCGTCGATGCCGCTCGTTTGCAGCTGGGCGAACGATTCCGTCAACTGCCGCGCCAGCGCCAGCAAGTCGTCATTGACATTCACGGGGGTATTTGCCGCCCTGGCCTCGTCCGTGGCGCCCTGCAAGGCCAGCAGTTGCCGGCGCGACAAGGCCACGCCGGACAAAAACTGGCCCAGCGGAGAGATGTCGACCTGGGTCGATGACAAAGCGGCAAGGGCCACCGCCGCGCTGGACGGCGGCACGGGCAGCGCGGGCGCCAGCGGCGCCGTCTGATCCACGCGGGACGTGACCGGAATGGTGTTGGGCACGGTTGCGCGCGAAATCGGGTCCATGGCTAGCCTCCACTGCGGAAAGCTTCATAGTATGCGCGTCTGAAAGAAAAGCAACACACGCTTGGCAAGGTGAGAATGTGTTGCGGTGTTCTTGTATCAGGCGGCAGCCTTGTCCAGCGACAACATGCGCTCGACATAGCGGGCGATCAGGTCGATTTCCAGGTTGACCTTGCCATCGACCGTCAAGTGTTTCAGGGTCGTCATGGCGATCGTATGGGGAATCAAATTGATCGAGAAACGGCAGCCGTTGACGGCGCCCGCGCCCAGGTCTTCCACTCTGTTGACGGTCAGCGACACGCCATTGACGACGACGGAACCCTTGAAGGCCAGGTATTTCGCCAGTTCGTGCGGCGCTTCGATCACCAGTTCCCACGATTCGCCCACGGCTTCGAACTTGCGCACGATGCCCAGGCCGTCGACGTGGCCGGACACCAAATGGCCGCCCAGGCGCTCGGCCAGGGTCAGGGCTTTTTCTAGGTTCACTTCCGTCGTCGTATCGAGGCCCACGGTGCAATTGAGGCTTTCGCGCGAGACATCGACGGCAAAACCCGTGTCCGACTTTTCCACCACCGTCATGCAGGCGCCATTGATGGCGATCGAATCGCCGAGGGCCACATCGGCCAGCGGCAAGCCGCCCGCGTGGATGGTCAGGCGCACGCCTGCGTCAAGGCCGCCTTCGAGTGCTTGCACGGTTTCAATCTTGCCGATGGCGGCAACAATTCCTGTAAACATGAACTAACCCTATAAAAGTATGAAAGTATTAAAAACGCCTGTCAAAACCTACTGCGCGTCGTAATTTGCGGCCTACGATGCTCACTGCCTCGGCGGCCCCGTACTTCGTACAGCTGCGCTTCTCGGCCACAACTTCCTTCCGCTCGCTACGGTTTTGTTAGGCGTTTTAATTGCGCTGGACGAATCTTGCAAGGATACGCAAATCTTCGCCCACTTGCTGGACCTGGTGAAATTGCAAGGTGCGCTGCTGTTTGATATCCGTCAATGCGGGCAAGGCAAACATCCCTTGCGCGTCGCCCAGCAAGGTGGGCGCCAGGTAGACCAGCAGCTCGTCGACGCAGCCTTCGCAGATCAGCGAGCCGTTCAGCCTGGAGCCAGCCTCGACGTGGACTTCATTGATTTGCCGGCGCCCCAGTTCCAGCATCAGCGCGGCCAGGTCGACCTTGCCGGCCGCGTTCGGCAACATGATGACTTCCGCGCCCAGGGCGCGCAGCTGCGCTTCCTTTTCCGGGTTGGCCACGGCCGCCACGATCCACGTGCCGCCGCCCTGCAAGATGCGCGCGTCGAGGCTGATGTCGAGCCGGCTGTCGACGACGATGCGGCGCGGCTGGCGCGGCGTCTCGACGGCGCGCACGTTCAATTGCGGGTCGTCCGCCTTGACGGTGCCGATACCCGTCAGGATGGCGCAGGCGCGCGCACGCCACGCATGGCCGTCGGCGCGCGCCTGCGGCCCCGTGATCCACTGGCTTTGCCCGTTGTGCAAGGCCGTCATGCCATCCAGGCTGGCCGCCGTTTTCATGCGCACCCAAGGCTTGCCGCGCTGCATGCGCGAAAAGAAGCCGATATTCATTTCATATGCCTCGTCCGCCAGCACGCCCGTCGTGACGGCGATGCCGGCCGCTTCCAGCTTGGCCAGCCCCTGCCCCGCCACCAGCGGATTCGGGTCCGTCATGGCGGCCACGACGCGCCCCAGCCCCGCGCGCACGAGCGCATCGGAGCATGGCGGCGTGCGGCCGTGGTGGTTGCACGGTTCCAGGGTGACATAGGCGGTGGCGCCGCGCACATCGTTGCCGCGCGCCGCAGCATTGGCCAGCGCTTGTACCTCGGCATGATCCTGCCCGGCCGCCTGCGTCACGCCGGCGCCGATCACCTTGCCATCCCGAACGATCACGCAGCCGATGCGGGGATTGGGCGAGGTCGTGTATAAACCGCGCGCCGCCCATTCCAGCGCCAGGCGCATGCCATCGATATCGTTGAGTATTTCCACGGGCTTCTTTGAGAGTGAGTAATAGATAAGTCGGGTTACGAACTGTCGGCCACGCCGCTGCAATTGACCGCCTGCTGCTGCGGGTCGCACACGCGCACCCTGCCCAGCATATTGATTTTAATATGCCGTACCTGCTTTCCCAAAGCCAGGGACAAGGTACCCCAGCGCGCCGCCAGGCTATTGGTCGCGCTGCAACTGCGTCCTGCGCCATTGTAGGCGATATAAAACGGCGCCGTGGCAGACGAAAACGCAAACTGGGCCGCGATGCCCGGTGGCAGCGGCCCCTGGCGGAACAGCAATTCGTCGCCGTCGTCAAACGCCAGGTTGGCATTACGGTCGATAAACACCAGCCAGCCCGTGCGCCAATCCGTGCCGCCGGGCCCGGCCGGCATCAACAGCACGCGCTGTCCGCGCGCCATCGCCTGCGCCCGCGTCAATTCGATGGCCGAGAACAAGTCCATGGCCGCCGCGCGCACCTGCTGACGCGCCAGCACCTGCTGCAAGCTGGGCATGGCGGCGGCCGCCAGCAGCGCGGCAATCGTCAGCACGGCCAGCAATTCGAGCATGGTGTGCCCGAAGGCCCGCCCAAAGGTGCGCCCGGTCCACGGTGGCCGCTTGCGCGTGGCCATGGCCTAAGTAATCCTCAGGAAATTATTGTGAATTTATGACGAACAGAACCGGATGCTATGCAAGGCGCCCGCTGCGACGCAGTGCGAGCACTGCTAGCAGCGGGCAACGCCGCAGAGGGCCGGTTATGGAAGTCAGAAATCACAATAATTTATTGGGGGTTACTTAGCGCCAGCAATGGCTGGCGGGGCCGCTGCTGCCGCGCTGGCCCGTGCTGCTCAAGGACAGCACGCCGCAATCGGCATCCTGGAACTGCGCATCAACCTTGGACGTGCCCGGCGTGGCGCGCAACAGCACGCATTGCCCGATCGCCAGGCCGGGACAGGCCAGCGCCTCGATTTCATACGCACTGCCGGCCGCGCCCCCTTCGCCAGACCACCATGGAAACGCTTGCGCCTGCGGCGCCGGCGAGGCCGAGGAAAACGCCAGATAGCGGTTGTTTTGCGAGTAATAGCGCTCCTGCTGCTGCATCAGCCGCAGCAGGGCCGCCTGCCCCTGCACCCGCTTGGCGCGCACGACATGGCCGTGATAAGCGGGCACGGCCAGCGCCAGCAGCAGGCTCATGATCGCCAGCGCGGCCAGCAGTTCGATCAGGCTGAAGCCCGGGATGGCGGCAGGGGCGCGACCGTTTGCAGCGGCCCAGTTCCGGCTTGCCAGCATTTCCATCTGACCTCCCTTCTTCTCAAAAACCGCCAGCCGATGCGCGGCGCCGGTCTGCACGCCGCTCACTTGCGACACGCCAGCCATGCCCCTCTCTTATTTCTTCTTGGCCGCCTCGTGCAATTCGCGCCAGTTCGCCACTTCGCGCCAGCTGAGGCGCCGGGCGGGCAGCGGCGCGCTGACGACCTTGAATCCCGCCCCGCTGGCCGCGCCGGGCAAGCCCGGCTGCAGCACGGCCAGTTCCTTGCGCCCCTCGGCCCGCCCTGGCGCCGTCACGGCGCCCACCGTGCTGTTCAATTCCAGCGCCAGCGGCGGCGCGCGCGCCAGGCCGTCGAACAAGCGTCCCGTCTGCTCACCCGCCTGCACCACACCGGCGCCATCGGCGGCAAAACCGCTCAGCACGTCGAGCACGTACAGGCGCGTGACCGGCTTGGCGCAAGCGTCGCGCCCCGGCAGGACGGTATTGAACAGCACCTTGCCGGCGGCCAGTACGGGACTGCTGATGCTGCGCTCGCCCGTCTGCGCGGTATCGAGAAAATCGAGATACCAGCCGCGCATGGCGTCGCTGCCCGTGTAGCGCAGTTCGGCGCCGTCGACGCGCACGCCCCCCGTCGTCTCGCCCAGGCTGCGCTGTTCCAGATCGGCCCGGCTGCGCGTAGGAGATGTTTCCCGCACATCGTCGTGCACGGCATAAAACGACTGCGACAGAAAGGCGGAAGGCCAGGTATCGCCCGCTTCGACCAGCTTGCCCGTGCCGAACAGCAGCAGATAGCCGCCTCCAGGCGCGTACGCCACGCTCAGCTGCTGCGTCACGGGCTGGCGCCGGCCCTGCGCATCGCGCGCGACAAACACGAGCTTGCGCCCCTGTCCCTCCTTCCAAGGCGGGCCGCCAGTCATGTCGATGCGCCAGATATTGCCCTGCAAATCGCCCGCATAGATATACGCGAGCGCGCCATCGCCGCCCGGCACCACGGCGGGCGGGCCCAGCGCGTGGGGCATGGCGTCAATGACCGCATCAGCGTCATGGCCGCCATCGCCACCACCGTTGCCGTCAGCCACAGGCACCTTGAACCGGAAGTAATTACTTCCTATCACCCATGGCGTCCCAGGCGCCTTGTCCAGGGCCAGCAGGAAGATGGCGGCGGCCGATGCGGGCGCCGTCGTGTCCTTGCCGTCATTCACATGGTTGTTGTAGCCGCTGGCGACGATGGCAAAATCACGGTAGGCCGGCGCGCCCTCCTTGCCGCCCATATTGACGCGGGCAAAGGCGGGCGGCGCGCGCACATTGCCCATGAGCCTGTCGTCGCGGTCCGTGAATTCCCACAACGCACCGTCTTGCGCAAAACGCATCGGGTCGGTGATGTCGAGCGCAAACACGCCTTGCGCCCCGCCGCCCATGCCCGACACCAGCACCGTCTTCCAATGTCCCAGCGCCAGCACTTCCGCCGTGGCCGCCGCGCCATCGAGCAGCGGGCCGGCGCTGTAGTGAGTGCTCGCAGCGGCTGGCGCCGCGCGCAGCAGCGCCTGCGGCAGATAGGCAAACAATTCGCTGCCCGTGCGCGCATCGAACGCATGCAACAAACCGTCGTTGGCGCCCAGGTACAGCATTTTCCGGCGCTGCAGCAGCGCCTGGCGATGCACGCCATAGCCGGCCCCCGGCATGCCCAGACCCGGCGCGCCCACGTACAGCAGGTTGCCGTGCGGCGCCGCGCCCAGGCTGCCGGACCTGCGCCGCAGGAAGCCGCCGGGCTGGCCCACCTCGTGCGTACGCTGGCCCAGCAAATATGCCAGACGCGCCTCGCCTCTGCCATCGCCGCCGTCGAATGCGCCGCGCTGTGCTGCATCGAGCGCCTTCCAGGCCAGCGGCATCAGGGCGCCCTTGGCGTCAAGCGTGTAGACGGGACGCAAGGCCGTGGATGGTCCATCCGGCATGGTCTTGGACTGTCCGCCAGCAGTCCACAATGGCTTGCCGGGAAGCAGTGCGCCATCGGCGCCCACGGCAAACGCGCTGCGCGACAAGATCATGCCGCCATCGGCCAGGCGCATCCGCGTGCGAAACCAGTAAGCCTCTTCCGTACCGCTGGCCAGCGCCATCAGGGCCGGCCCCGGCAGCGTCGCCGCCAGCGTGCCCTTGTCGGCGGAGACAAAGGCCGCGCGCAGTCCCGCGATCAGGGCGGCCGGATCGCTGCCGGGCAAGTAATGGGTGGGCCAGCGGCCGTCCAGGCTCCATTCATCGAACGCGCTGCCCGTTGCGCTCTTGAATGGGTTGGCGTCGCCGTTCGCATCAAGAAAACCGCCATACTTGGCCGCCAGCAGCAAGGGAGTAGCGGCGGGAGTGGCTGCAGATTCGCCGGCCGGGTCGCCCTGGCGCAAGTCGCCCGCGTAGTGCTCGACCTTGGCAAGGCCGTCGTTCTTGCCGCCAGGACGCAGCGCCTGCACATGCGACCAGTAGGCCAGCCCTGCCGCATGGTAGCTGGCGCCGCCCGCGCCGTCGGCCAGCAATTCCAGTCCCGCCAGGTCGGGCCGTGGCGCGGGGTTGCCCTGCGCACCGCCGCTTTCCAGGCTGCCCACCGCATGCGTCCAGGCCATCGCATCGAACGGCGGCGGCGCAAAGCCATCGGCGGCGCGTGCGCGGTCACCGGCCGAGGCAGGCACAACAGGGACGTTGCCGGGCACGTAGCGGTCCCCCGCCATGCCCGCATCGCCGAGGCTGACGACGACGTGGCGCTGGCAATTGGCCGTTTGCGGGTCGCTCCATGGGGTCACGACCGGCAAGCCGTCGTCGATGGCAGGCGGAGCCGTGGCGGGCGGCACGGCGGCGCTCGCTTGCCGCCCCTGCAGGTAGCGCAGCGATTCGTACAGCAATTCAGCCAGCGGCGCGGCCCTCGCGTACGCGCCCGGATGCCCGGCATTGCTGCGGCCCAAGCCGTTGATGTAAGCGGTCACCCCGCCGCCAGGGCCTGCGCCCTGGTCAGCGCCTTGGACGGCAAACACGCCATTGACGGGATTCCACTCGGCGCCGGTATTGTCTTGCGGCAAAAAGTCGGGCGCCGTCCAGCGTTGCCTGCCCATGTGGGCGAGCGGCGCGCGCAGCACGCCGCCATACACGGGGCCGGCACTGGCAGAGACGCCGTTCAAATGGCCAAACACGCCCACGCGTACCCTGCCGCCAAGGCGCTGCACGGCGCCCACCGGTTTGTAGTTCTTGCCGTACGCGAGGCACAGGTCGTCGCGCAGCGGCCCCTCATCGGCATCGCAAACGCGCACGCGCGCGAGGAACACGCCGTGCGTGGCGGCGATGCCGGGCGCGTCGCAACTGCCGCCCGGAGGCACGCTGGCGTCGCCGAACAGCAGGCGATTACGGCAGGAAACGATGGCCAGTTGCGCCAGCGCAAATGGCGTCGCCGCCGCCACGCCTGTCTGCAAGACCTTGCGCGGGAAAAAGACGGGGTGGGCATAGAAGTCGACGGGACCGTCGGCATCGGGCAGCCAGGCGCGCTGCAGCACCGTCTTGCGCACTTCGTCGATGACGCGGTCGCCGCCCGTCAGGGCATAGCGGACGATGTCGAGCATGCTGGCGCTGGCCCAGTTCAGAAAGTTGCCGCTAAAACTATCACCGCCGCAGCCGTGCAGCGCGTCCGCCGGTTTCAGCACGGAGAAGTAAGCGGTCGCTACGCGCAGGTCCGGCAGCATGACGCCGTCCTTGCTGCGGTAGGGATAGCTGTAGCACATGCGCGCATGGAAGTAACCGAGGTACTCGCGCTGCGGCGCATACTCGCCGCCATGCGCGGCGGCCGCCGCCGCATGCGTGAGCGACAGATTGAGCAGCAGGTTCGGCGGCACTCTGGCGCCGTGCAAGCCAGCGTCGGCCCGCGCCAGCGCCACGGGAGGTGCAGCCGCAACAGCGGCGCCGCAAGCCAGGCAAACCAGGCTGATCAGCAGCAGCCAGGCGGACCACCAAGCCGATGGCAAAGCAAACGACCAAGCCCTCATGGTCCCGCTCCCGCCGCCTGCTTGCGGTAATAACTTTGCAACACGACTTGCGTGCTTTCCTGCGCGCCAAAACCGATGGCCGTGATGCGGTACACATAACTTTCCGTCGCCAGGCCGCCGGCCACTGCCGCCGCCTGCGCGCCGGGCGGGTGAAACGGCAGCAATTCGATCAGATAACGGGGTCGGCGCGACGGCAGGAAACCCTGCCCCGTGTGCATGACGGCGCCCGTAAACTGGCCATACGGCACGGTGTGGCTGCTGCCTTCAGGACCGTCGAGGTCCATGCTCAGCCAGAGCGCCGGCGCCTCCGGGGCTGCGGGCAGGCACAGGCCCAGTGCGCCTCCTTCGCCGCAACCGTCCGCAAACCCGGCCGCACTGCCTGGCGCAAAGAGGCTGCTGCGCCCCGGCGCGCCGGGCAAGCCTTCGATATCGTTCTGCGCATCCATCAATGCTTCCTCCGCCGCCTGAAATGCGATCTGCCGGTCGCGCTCGCCGCGTGCCGCCTTTTCGCCCTGCAAGGCCATCTGCGCCGCCGATATGCCCAGCAGCAAGATGATCACCAACAGGCACAGCACATACACGAGGGTGGCGCCACTGTGGCGCGCGCAAGGTGAACAAGGCACGCAACGAGGTAGGCAGCAGCGGACGCCCGCGCCAGCCATCGTGCCGCCCGCCTAGGCCGGCCCGTTGCGCAGCATGATGCTCGTCTGCACCAATTGCCGCAGCCGGGAGCGCGTCGCGGCGGGCAAGGACGCGCGCGCGATGCGTACGCCCGTGTCGCCGGCGCCGTGCGCCTCCGCATATGCCTTGCCGAACAGGTCGAACTGCGCCGGCCCCAGCTCCGCCATCTTGTCCGCCTGGTCCGCCTCGCCATGCAGCAGCAAGGCCACGCGCACGCTGGCCACGCGCTTCCAGTGCGTGCGGCGCCGCAAATCGCGCTGGCGCGCGGCCGCATCCGCGCCCTGCAGCACCAGCGCCGCATCGTAGGCGTCGAGCGCACTGGCGTTGACATAGCGGTTCGCCACGCCGTCGGGCGGCGTATCCGTGTCGAGGCCATACAGCACCTGGAAACCGTCGACGCCACGAATGACGGCATCCGCGCCCCAGCCGTTCGCGCCACGGTATTTGCAGCGCAGTTCGCCTTCGCCATCGGCGCCCTGTGCCACATAGAAAATGCTCCAGCCCCGCTGCGCCTCCGTTTGCGCGGCGCCCACGCCAAAACCGGCGCAATTGAGCACGGACCCGTCGCCGCCCTCTTCCTTGCCGGCCCCGTAATAGCGCAGGGCCAGCACGTCGCTGCCATGCAGGGCGCCGGGCAGCGCGCCGCTGATGCCTTCGCTGTTCTTGCCCAGGCTGCGCGCGTCGAGCCCGGCGACATTGGCGCTGTCGTCATCGGCATGGGCGACGGGCGCGGCGCTGCTATCCCAGTTCACGTACGCCGTCTGGCGCACGGCGCGGGCGATGGTGTCGAGCACATAGCGGCCATTGTCGTCCAGCCGCGCGCTGGCGGACTGGTCGCCATAGCTGCCGCTAGCCGCCACCAGCACGCCACTGGCGGCCAGCATCAGCAGCGCGCCCAGCGACAGCGCCACCAGCAATTCGACGAGGCTCATGCCGCGCCGCCAGCGCCACGCGGCATGCACGCCGTTCATGCGCCGCCTCCGCCCAGCTGGAATACCAGCCTGGGCAGCGACTCGCCTGCCGCATTCACGGCGGGCGAGCCATCGGGCAAGCGGCCGCGCCAGCCCAGCTTGATGACGATGGGCGCGCCCTTGCCGCCGCTGCACGCCCAGTGCAAGCCTTGCGCGGCGGCATCCCAAACAGAGGCATCGCGGCAGATATGCAGGCGCGCGCCGGGCAAGGCCGCATGCAGCGATTGCTTCCATTCAGCGATGTCGAATTGCGCCAGTTCGGCCGCGCTGCAGGCGCTAGCGCCAAAGCAGTCCGGCGCAGTGCCGCCTGCTTCGGCATCGTCCGCCGCCGCGTAGGCCACGTTCAGGTAGGGATTGCCCGCATCGGGTCCATTCATGAGCACGCCGTTTGCTCGCATGCGCTCGGCCATGCCGGCCGCCAGCTGCGCGCCCGCCGACAACAGCGCCGACTCATGGCGCGCGCGCAGGGAGTGCAGTTGCAAAATGCTGGCACCGAGCAGGCCCAGCGCCAACAGCAGCAGCGACACGAGCACCTCGACGAGGCTGCTGCCACCCGCTGGAAACATAGTGCGACCGCTCATGTGCATGCCTTGCTCCCTTCCGCAGAAAGAGTCGCAAGAACAGGCGGCCCAGCTACACGATAGGCGCGCGCAAAAAACCGGATCTGCGCTAGCGCAAACAGCGCAGCGATAAAGGGAGAAGAACGGTGTAGTTATTGATCAGGCCGCTTGCCAGGCGAGCGTTGGCGTGGTGAACACGGGGCGCAAAACGGGGCACATGAGCAGCCCCGTCGTCGAACAAGAGGCTTCGAGCAGGCGTCAGGGCTTGCGCGCCTGCCCCACTTCGGCGATCGCATCCTGGAACTCGGCCAGGTCTTCGAAATTTTTATACACTGAGGCAAAGCGGATGTAGGCGATCTTGTCGAGGCGCTTGAGTTCCTGCATGACGAGTTCGCCGATATAGCCGGAATCGACTTCGCGCAAGCCGCTCGTCAGCAGTTTTTCCTGGATGGACGCGATGGCCGTATCCACCGAGGCGGCCGCGACGGGACGCTTGCGCAAGGCCAGCATCAAACTGCCGCGCAACTTATCCGCAGCGAACTCCGTCCGGCTGCCATTCTTTTTGACGACGGCCGGCATGATAAGTTCAATGCGCTCGTACGTGGTAAACCGCTTGTCGCATTTGCCGCAGCGGCGGCGGCGCCGAATGGCATCCCCTTCCTCCGATACGCGCGTATCGAGAACCTGGGTGTCGCCGTGCTGGCAAAATGGACATTTCATGGGCTGGTTACAACTTTATAGTAATAATTACGGGAAATCGCCGCCCTTGTACAAAGGGCGCCCGAATCACTCCGGGCGCCCTTGGGCACGAAGGAATGTGTCATACGGAATCTTACTCCGTATGACACATTCTGGACAAATAATTATGAGGCGTACACAGGGTGCGCGTCGGCCAGCACTTTCACGGCCGCTTTGACGCGCTCGATGGTGGCGGCGTCATGCGGGTTGTCCAGCACGTCGGCGATCAGGTTGCCCACTTCTTCCGCTTGCGCTTCCTTGAAACCGCGCGTCGTCATCGCCGGGCTGCCCAGGCGGATGCCCGAGGTGACGAAGGGTTTTTGCGGGTCGTTCGGGATGCCGTTCTTGTTGCAGGTGATGTGCGCGGAACCGAGGATGGCTTCGGCTTCCTTGCCCGTCAGGTTCTTGGCGCGCAGGTCGACCAGCATGACGTGCGATTCGGTGCCGCCGGACACGATGCGCAGGCCGCGCTTGATCAGGGTTTTCGCCAGCACGTCGGCGTTCTTGATCACTTGCTTCTGGTATTCGACGAATTCAGGGCTCAGCGCTTCCTTGAAGGCGACGGCCTTACCGGCGATCACGTGCATCAGCGGGCCGCCCTGGATGCCAGGGAAGATGGCCGAGTTGATGGCTTTTTCGTGCTCGGCCTTCATCAGGATGATGCCGCCGCGCGGACCGCGCAGCGATTTGTGCGTGGTCGAGGTGACGAAGTCGGCGAACGGCACCGGATTCGGGTACAGGCCGGCGGCGATCAGGCCCGCGTAGTGGGCCATGTCCACCATGAAGTAGGCGCCCACTTCCTTGGCGATCTTGCCGAAGCGTTCGAAGTCGATTTTTTTCGAGAAAGCGGACGCGCCGGCGATGATCAGTTTCGGCTTGCGTTCGCGGGCCAGGCGCTCCATCGCCTCGTAGTCGATGTCTTCTTCCGCCGTCAAGCCATACGACACGACGTCAAACCATTTGCCGGACATGTTCAGCGGCATGCCGTGGGTCAGGTGACCGCCTTCGGCCAGCGACATGCCCATGATCAGGTCGCCTGGTTTCAGCATGGCGAAGAACACGCCCTGGTTCGCCTGCGAGCCGGAATTCGGCTGCACGTTCGCGCATTCGGCGCCGAACAGTTTCTTGACGCGGTCGATGGCCAGTTGCTCGGCCACGTCGACGTATTCGCAGCCGCCGTAGTAGCGCTTGCCCGGGTAGCCTTCGGCGTACTTGTTCGTCAGCTGCGAGCCTTGCGCTTCCATTACGGCTGGCGACGTGTAGTTCTCCGAGGCGATCAGTTCGATGTGATCGTGCTGGCGCGTGTTTTCTTTTTGAATGACGGCGAACAATTCAGGATCGACGTTGGCGAGGGTGTGATCTTTTGCAAACATGTAAAAACTCCAAGTATGAGGGTGCTTGTACTGGCAGGTTGGATCGAATGAGGGGAGCCGGCGTTAAGTGAATAACAACATTGGACGGGCAGCCTCTTCGTGCTTTTCCATAGTGGCTACCCAGGCGAACGGCTGATGAAAAATCTCACGTTTCCCGGTGGGTGCCCACCTTTCGCCGGTTTGCCGATCGCCACTCAGGGAGATCGCCCGACTTTTCGCCAGTCACGTGAGACGTAATGGAAGTCAAATTGTAAGTTAAGTGCCCAAATTGAGCAAGGAATGCAACCGTGCAGCTATAATCGCCGCGCGCCGCCGCAGCCCGGACAAGGCCGCGGCGCTTAAGCTGGACTTAAACCTGGCTGCGGCTTGTAAGCGTATGTTACGAGGCTTGCCATTGCCCGCCCCGGATTTACAATGCTGCGGTGCAACTTATATGCAGCTTTTGCATGGCTTTCCAGCAAGCGCCCACAGTCACAAGAAGAAAAATCGCGTAAAATGTTGCTCAATCTCACTACTGGCGCAATAAACATGCCTTCAGTCTTTACCTGGAACGTACGTGTCTACTATGAAGACACCGACGCCGGCGGCATCGTCTATTACGCTAACTACCTCAAATTCTTCGAGCGCGCACGCACGGAATGGCTGCGCGCCATCGACGTGGGCCAGCAGGAATTGCTGGAACAGCATGACGCGATGTTCGTTGTCAAAAGCGTCAACGCCGAC
The DNA here is from genome assembly GCF_001758725.1 of Janthinobacterium sp. HH106. NCBI lineage: Bacteria > Pseudomonadati > Pseudomonadota > Betaproteobacteria > Burkholderiales > Oxalobacteraceae > Janthinobacterium > Janthinobacterium sp. HH106. The sequence goes on from NZ_LRIC01000056.1 coordinate 240,866, forward strand.
TATCATGCGCCAGCCAGGCTCGATGACACGGTAAGATTAACCTTAAGCATAGAAAAAATGGGGTGCGCCTCCATCGTTTTCCTGCAACAAGCCTGGTGCGGCGACCGCCTGCTCAACACGGCCCGCGTCAAGATCGGCTGCGTCGACTCAAGCATGCGCCCGCGCGCCGTGCCTGATGCAGTCGCGGCCCGCATGCGCGCCACCTGAGCCCTACCGCCACCCCCGGATAATTCACCCAACAGACTGCCTGCCAATGAACGTTACACAAGATCTTTCTTTCCTCGCGCTCATCACCAATGCCCACCTGATCGTGCAACTGATCATGGCCCTGCTGCTGCTGATTTCCCTGACCAGCTGGACCTACATTTTCCGCAAGATGTTTGCCGTGCGCCAGGCGCGCAAGCAAACCATCGAATTCGAACGCAGCTTCTGGGCCGGCGGCAACCTGCATGCGCTGCACCAGAACGCCAGCGGCAACCGCGACCAGAGCGGCGCGCTGGCCCGCATCTTCGACGCCGGCATGGGCGAATTCATCAAGGGCAAGGCTTCCTACGGTTCGCGCGAAGCGCTGGACGTGGGCGCCGTGCTCGACGGCGCACGCCGCGCCATGCGCGCCGCTTTCCAGCGCGAAATGGACGTGCTCGAATCGCATCTGGCCTTCCTCGCTTCCGTCGGCTCCGTCTCGCCGTACATCGGCCTGCTCGGTACCGTCTGGGGCATCATGAACGCCTTCCGCGGCCTGGCCAACGTGCAGCAAGCAACCCTGGCCGCCGTCGCGCCCGGCATTGCCGAAGCGCTGATCGCCACGGCCATCGGCCTGTTCGCGGCCATTCCCGCCGTCGTCGCCTACAACCGTTTTTCGCATGACATCGACCGCCTGGCGATCCGCTTCGAGAGCTTCGTCGAGGAATTCTCCAACATCTTGCAGCGCCAGTCGCGCTAAGAGGGAGCAGCGTCCATGGGTTCCTCATTCAATAGCGGCGGCATGCGCGGCGGCCGCGGCCGCAAGTTCAAGTCCGAGATCAACGTCGTGCCGTACATCGACGTGATGCTGGTGCTGCTGATCATTTTCATGGTGATGCCGTCGTCGAACAATCCCAGCGTGGTGAACCTGCCCAACGCGGAAAAGTCGGCGAAACCGCCCGATGACTATATTCAGATCGTGCTGAAACCGAATGGTTCGCTGTCGATCGGCGTCATCGGCAAGGAACAGCTGTCGCCGGAAACGGAACCGAACCGCGACGCCCTGCTGCGCAAGCTGCGCGGTTTACATGAAAGCAATCCCGACTATCCCGTGATGATCGCGGGCGACAAGGAAAGCAAGTACGACGATGTGATCCAGCTCATTTCGGAAGCGAAAAAGATGGGCATTACCCGTGTCGGCCTGGCCACCAAGTAAGCGCAGCATCCTGTTTCCAGACTTGACCGTTTTTAGATAGACTAGACTTTGCAGAACAAACAAATCGACCATGTACTCGGCAAGCCCTACAGCGTGCCGCGCGAACGCAGCCGCTGGCCCTCGCTGGGCCTGGCGCTGGCGATGCACCTTGGCCTGCTGTTTTTCCTGTGGGTGGGCGTACACTGGCAAAATACGGAACCTGTCGCCGTCGAAGCGGAAGTGTGGGACATGAAAGTGCAGACGGCCGCGCCGCCGCCCGAAGTGGCGACGGAACCGGAGCCGACACCAGCCCCGCCGCCGGAACCGCAAGTGGAACAGCCGGCGCCGCCGCCGCCACCGCCCGTGGCCGCGCCCGAGCCGAAGGTCGACCTGCGCGAGGCGGAGATCGCCCTGGAACGCAAGAAGGCCAAGCTGAAGGAAGAAAAAGAGAAAGCGGCAGAGCAAGAACGCCGCAAGCAGGAACAGAAGGAACGCGAGGAAGAAAAGCGCGAACTGGAAAAACAGAAGCAGAAAGAAAAAGACAAGGCTGACAAGCTGGAAAAAGAAAAGGCCGACAAGCTGGAGAAAGCCAAGCTGGCCAAAGAGAAAGAAAAAGCGGCGGAAGAAAAAGCCGAGAAAGAACTGTCCGAGAAAAAAGCAGCGGCGGAAAAAGCCGCCAAGGCGAAAAAAGCGGCGGAAGAGAAAAAAGCCGCCGACAAGGCGCGTGAAGCGGAAATGCGCCGCATCACGGGTGCAGCAGGCGCCGGCACAACGGGCACGGCCGCGAAAGCGACCGCGCCACGCAAGGACAGCGGCTATGTCGCTGCCCTGACGAGCAAGATCAAGAGCAATATCGCGTACAGCGGTAGCACGGAGGTGCCGGGCAACCCGCGCGCCGTGTTCAAGATCGAGCAACTGCCAACTGGGGAAATTATTTCGGTCCGAAAGATTAAAAGCAGCGGCCTGCCGGCGTATGACAGCTCGGTGGAAAACGCCATTAATAAATCGTCGCCACTGCCGAAGAAAAAAGACGGCACCGTGGAACGCGAGATTGAACTCATATTCGAGATGAAGGATTTGCCTAAATGATGACCATGAAAAAAATGAGCTATGTCGTGCTCTGCGCCAGCCTGATGCTGGGAGCGTCAAGCGCCCAGGCGCAGCTGCGCGTGGAGATTACGGGGATCGGCAGCAACCAGATCCCGGTGGCTGTGGCCAGCTTCGTCAATGAATCGGCGGCGCCGCAATCGCTGTCGGGCATTATCAAGGCCGACCTGGCGCGCAGCGGCGTGTTCAAGCTGATCGACGCCGATGCGCCCGTGGCGGAAACGGCGCCCGTCAGCTACGAGCAGTGGAAATCGCGCGGCGCCGACGCGCTGGCGGCCGGCAGCGTGCAAAGCATGGCCGATGGCCGCCTGGACGTGCGCTACAAACTGTTCGACACCATCAAGGGCGCGCAGATTTCCAGCATGAACAATGCGGCCGCGCCGCAGTTCAACCGCCTGCTGGCGCACAAGATCGCCGACGACATCTATGAAAAGCTGACGGGCGTCAAGGGCGCGTTCGCCACCCGTATCGCCTACGTCACGCAATCGGGCCGCGAATACCGCCTGGAAATCGCCGACGCCGATGGCGAAGGCATCCAGGTCGCCCTGCGCTCGAACGAGCCGATCATTTCGCCATCATGGTCGCCGGACGGCACCAAGGTCGCATACGTGTCGTTTGAAAAGAAAAAGCCCATCGTCTACGTGCAAAACCTGGTGACGCGCCAGCGCACCATCGTGTCGAATGAAAAAGGCAGCAATTCGGCGCCGAGCTGGAGCCCGGACGGCTCGCGCCTGGCCGTGGCCCTGTCGCGCGACGGCCATACCCAGGTCTACACCGTCAATGCCGACGGCAGCGGCTTGCGCCGCGTCAGCACCAGCAGCGGCATCGATACGGAACCTCAATTCTCGGCCGATGGCCAAAGTATTTACTTCACCAGCGATCGCAGCGGCGGACCACAAATCTACCGCATGTCGACCAGCGGTGGCGAAGCCAAGCGCGTGACGTTTGGCGGCTCCTACAACATCAGCCCGCGGATTTCGTCCGACGGGAAGACACTCGCTTATATTTCCCGTCGCGACGGCAATTTCCAGCTCTACGCGCTCGACCTGGCTAGTGGCCAGGAACTGCGCCTGTCGGACACCGCCAACGACGAATCACCGAGCTTTTCGCCCAACGGGAAATATATCATGTACGCGACCGAATCCGGACGACGCAAGTCGCTGGCAGTGGTATCGGTGGATGGCCGCGTCAAACAGCGTTTGACTACGCAAGCTGGCAATATCAAGGAGCCCACCTGGGGTCCTTTTATGAAGTAAATGCTGTACAGTTTCACCTTTAACCATGACCCGGAGAATAAAAATGAGTAACTTTAAAAGTTTGGCTTTCATCGCCGCTACCGCAGCCCTGCTGTCCGCCTGCAGCACCCCAGTCAAAGTTGCAGAGACCCCAGTGGTTGAGCGCGCTCCTGAAAAAGTCGCAGCTCCAGTTGACACCCGTCAAGTTCAGCCAGTAACGACCGCATCGGTCGATCCACTGGACGATCCAAAAGGCGTGCTGGCTAACCGCAGCATCTACTTCGACTTCGACAAATACGTCGTGCGCGAAGCGGACACCCCAGTCGTGCAAAACCACGCTGCTTACCTGGTGAAAACCCCATCGCGCAAGATCCTGATCCAAGGTAACACCGATGAACGCGGTGGCGCTGAGTACAACCTGGCCCTGGGCCAGAAACGTGCTGAAGCCGTGCGCAAGTCGATGGCTGCCCTGGGCGTGCCGGAAGGCCAAATGGAAGCCGTGTCGCTGGGCAAAGAAAAGCCTAAAGCACAAGGCAGCAACGAAGCAGCATGGGCTGAAAACCGCCGCGCTGACATCGTTTATTGATGTTGACGGGTGAGCGCGGCAGCATTGGCGCTTACCTAACTGGCCAGTCATAGGCATAATAATGGGGCGCAGCGCGGTGATTCACCGCCCGGCGCCCCGTTTGCATGTTTTGCGTAACCTTAGAAAGCCCGACCCATGATGACATTCTCGAAAGCCGGCGTCGCCGCCGCCTTGATGGCCGCGTTTGCCTACCTGCCCCTGCACGCCAACGCCGCCCTGTTCGACGACGACGAAGCACGCAAAGCCATCCTCGAGCTGCGCGCCAAGGTTGACGCGATGGCGCGCGACCTGAACGGCCGCATCGACGCCAAGGCGGACAAGACCAGCACCCTGAGCCTGCTCAACCAGCACGACCAGACCATGCAAGAGATCGCCCGCCTGCGCGGCCAGATCGAAGTGCTGGGCAACGACCTGGCGAATGTGCAAAAGCGCCAGAAGGATTTCTACACCGACATCGACGCGCGCCTGCGCAAGCTCGAACCACGCCAGGTCACCATCGACGGCCAGGAAGCGGCCGTGGGCGTGTCCGAGCAAAGCGCGTACGAGTCCGCGTTCGGCCTGTTCAAGTCGGGCGACTACAAGGGCGCCGTTACGGCCCTGGACGCCTTCGTCAAGCGCTATCCGGAATCGGCGTACGCAGCCAACGCGCAATACTGGCTGGGCAACGCCTATTACGCCCAGCGCGACTGCAAAAACGCCATCACGGCCCAGCAGGCAGTGCTGAAACACTACGCAGACAGCCCGAAGGCGCCCGACGCCATGCTCAACATCGCCAGCTGCTACACGGAGCTGAAAGACAAGCCGAACGCCACCAAGACGCTGAACGCCCTGATCTCGCGCTACCCGGACTCCAGCGCGGCGCAAGCGGCCAAGGAACGGGCCGGTAAAAAGTAAAAGCGGGGAAAAAGTTGCCCGTTAGGTTTGACAGAATCCCGGGCACCCCCTATAATCTTTCTTCTTCGGGTCGTTAGCTCAGCTGGTAGAGCAGCGGACTTTTAATCCGTTGGTCGCAGGTTCGAATCCCGCACGGCCTACCACGAATACGCAGTACTGATCTGCTTGCGAGTTGTTATAGCAAGCATTTTTTTACGGCACAGTGTTACCGAAGTTGTTGTAAAAAGTTTTTGGGTCGTTAGCTCAGCTGGTAGAGCAGCGGACTTTTAATCCGTTGGTCGCAGGTT
>NZ_LRIC01000057.1:0-1121 GCF_001758725.1 Janthinobacterium sp. HH106
GCACGGTTACGCTGACGCAGGCCCAACTGTCGATGCTGCTCGAAGGCATCGATTGGCGCCAGCCGGTGCGCACCTGGCAACCACAATCGGCCTTGTAAACGTCGGCGCCCTCGCGTAAACTTGGCCCATGCTCAATTCAGCCGACCTGCCCAACGACATCGATGCCCTGAAGGCGTTGCTGTTGGCGGCCGAGCAGATGGTGCGTGAGCGCGATGTCGCCATCGCTGCGCACGACGAGCTGGTGTCGGGACTGCGCGCGCAACTGACGACGACCGAGGTCGAGATCGAGCATCTGAAGCTGATGATCGCCAAGCTGCGTCGCATGCAGTTCGGTCGCAAATCCGAGAAGCTGGACCACCAGATCGAACAGCTGGAATTACAACTGGAAGACCTGCAAGCGACCGAGGGTGAGGCTGAGCGCGAGCGCCCGCCGGCAGACAAGGCACCGCGCACCAAGGCGGCGCGCAAACCGCTGCCGGAGCACCTGCCGCGCGACGAACGCGTGTACAAGCCACAGCCCGAAGTCTGCCCAACATGCGATGGCGCACTGTGCCAGTTGGGCGAGGACGTTGCCGAACAACTCGAATGGATACCAGGCAGTTTCCGCGTGATCCGCCATACGCGTCCAAAACTGGCCTGCAAGTGCTGCGACACCATCGTGCAGGCACCCGCGCCAAGCCGACCGATTGCACGCGGCATCGCCGGGCCGGGGTTGCTGGCACATGTGCTGGTGACCAAGTTTGCCGACCATATCCCGCTATACCGGCAGTCGGTGATCTATGCCCGCGAAGGCGTAGAACTTGAACGTGCGCTGCTGGCGAACTGGGTTGGTGCCGCCAGCGCCTTGTTGCGCCCGCTGGTGGACGCGATCCGGCGCCATGTGCTCGCTGGCGCCAAGCTGCACGCCGACGACACGCCAATTCCGGTGCTGGCGCCGGGCAATGGCAAGACGAAAACAGCGCGGCTGTGGACCTACGTGCGTGACGATAGCGCCTCCGGCGACACCACGCCGGCGGCGGTCTGGTTTGCCTACACGCCGGACCGCAAAGGCATCCATCCGCAAACTCAATCGATGCCTTCGAGCAGCATCGACAGTTGGGCCTGCGTCAGCGTGACCGTGC
>NZ_LRIC01000058.1:0-128218 GCF_001758725.1 Janthinobacterium sp. HH106
AATTGCGCATGAAAGACGTTTTGTTGCGCCAGGGCTGGCGCCAGCAGGCTGGCCGCCATTACGGCGACAGACAGCTTGCGCCAGCTCAAACCTAAGAATTTCAATGACATTGCGGGCCTGTTCTAGTAAGGGTTACACCAGGTCGGTGGCAGGCAATAATGACAAGGCGCGCGCCGTGTCGATCAGCTTGCTCATCTTCCATTGCTGCAGCAGCACGCCGGGACCGAAGTCGCGCGAACCGCCGATGGCTTCGGCCGCGATCTGGATCTGCGCGCCCTCTTCCAGCAGCAGGATGAATTCGGCCAGCTTCAGCAAGCCCTGCTTGCCCCACACGGTGGCGCCGCCATTCGCTTCCAGGATGGCCGTCGCATGCGTATTGCGCGCGATTTCGCCGAGGATGAAATCGACTTCGGGCTGGCGGCGGTCGATATAGATGGGAATTTCACGGATCAGCTGGAAGCGCTGCACGGGCACATAGCGGATCGGCAGGGTGCGGTGCGTCTGCGCCCACGCACCCAGCGACGGCGAGTGCACGTGCGAGATCGACGTGACCTCGGGCCGCTCGCGGAACAGTTTCAGGTAACGCGCGCCGCCGTTGTTGGCGTCGCCCACGAGCACCGTGCCGTCCAGCGCCAGCACGGCCGCCTTCAGGGGCTGGCCGCGGCGGAACGGACCCGGGTCGTTGACCACCACGACCTTGTCGCCGCCAGGGGTACGTTCGACAAAGCCCACCGTGCCATTGGCCGTCAGGCTGCCCGTCTCGCGCAAGCCATCGAAGGCGATCTGCGCATCGCGCCGCACCTGTTCCACGAAGGCCAGTTCGGCCGCCGTCAACTCCTGGGTTTGTACTTGCTCTGGTGCTTGTGCTTGTGCCACGTCCGTCATGTCATGCTCCATTCGGTAAAGAGGTTGAGACCAGGTTTCGTCTACCGTCTACTTCCGCAAGACGCGTGCCAGCGCCGGGGCCGTACAAATGACGGAGCGCTGCTGCCTGTGCAACAGCGGCTGCTGGCATGGCAGCAGTGGTACGGATATGCACTGTCTACCAGCCAGCAAGCGCGGTTCGGGGTCTGACCCGGCGGGTCAGACCCCGGCAGCAGGCATGTTTCGTGCAGCGTTCGGTCTTCCTCACCTTACCAAGGAATCCCATGACCACCGCAACCGCCCCCGCCGTCGATACCGTCTGGTTCACCCGCTGCCCCGTGCCCACGGCCACGGGCCTGGCCTATAAACTGGGCTGGCTGGACGAAGAATTCGCCCGCGACGGCATCGCCTTGAAGACGCTGCAGGAAGTGGGCGGCGAGCTGGCGCGCCACCATTACGACCATGGCCTGTCCACGCTCGTGCGCGAAGGGGGCAACCTGCTGGCCTTGCCCGCGCGCGCGCAAGGAGCGCCCACGCGCCTGATCGGCCTGACGTGGATCGATGAATGGCAAGCCATCCTCGTGCGCCCCGGTTCCGGCATCGCCACGCCCGCGCAGCTGCAGGGCAAGCGGCTGGCGCTGCCCGTGTTCCGCGCTGAAGACTTGCGCGAGAACCGGCGCGGGCGCAGCATCGCGCGCGGCATGAGCCTGGCCGGCTACAAGGGCGTGCTGGCGTCGGCCGGCCTCACGCTCGACGATGTGCGGCTGGTGGAAGTGGGTGCCGACGCCCAGGCATCGGCCAATCTGGGCGCGGGCCTGTGGCAAGGCATAGGCCCGCTCTTGCGCGGCGAAGTCGACGCCGTCTACGTGAAAGGCGCGGCGGCGGCCGAAGCGGCGCGCGCGGCGGGGCTGGAAGTGGCCATCGACATCGACGCCCTGCCCGACCGGCGCTTCCGCGTCAACAACGGCACGCCGCGCCCGATCACCGTGCATGCAACCATGCTGGAACAGCATTTCGAGCTGGTCGTGCGCTTTTTGACGCAGACCTTGCGCGCCGCGCACTGGGCGCGCAGCCACAAAGAAGAGGTGCTGGCCATCCTGCAGGGCGAGACGCGGGCCGGCGCCGACGCCGTGGCCGAAGCCTACCGCGACGGTTTTCACCTGACCCTGGCGCCCGACCTGTCCGACGACAAGGTGGCGCTGTTCCGCCAGCAGAAGGATTTTCAATTGCAGCACGGTTTTCTCGACCGCGACGTCGATATCGACAGCTGGATCGACCGCCGGCCATTGGAAGAGGCCCAGCGGCGGCTGGAGGCGCTGCTGCGGGTGGCGGCGTAGTGGTGTTGTCGGCTTACGCTGCGCTAAGCCGACCTACCGCTGCGCTGAGCCGACCTACTGGAAGAAAAAATGGCCGGCGAGTTTGCCGGCCTTTTTTACCTCAGGCAGTCACGCTCAGAACTGCACCGTGTACGACGCGCCCACCGTGCGGCCCTGGCCGATGATGACGGTGTCGCCGTTGACGGCGCCCGGCACGAAGCTGGTCAAGGTGTGGTTGCGGTAGACCTTGTCGGCCAGGTTGTTCGCATATGCCGTGATCCGCTGCTTACCGCCCGGGAGCACGTACGACAGGCGCGCATTGGCCAGGGCGAAGCCGCCCTGATTCAGCAGGCCGCGCGCGTCGCTTTGCGGGTCGACATAGTAGTACTGCTTCGACGTGTAGCGCACGTCGCCGCTGAAGACCAGCTGCGCGCCATTGCCCAGCGGGTAGCGGTAGTCGGCCGCCAGCAGCGCCGTCACGTGGGGCGAGCGCACGAATTCGTTGCCGGAGCGGTCGCCGCCATTGTTCTGGATGGCGAAATCGTCGAATTCCGTGCGCAGCAGGCCCAGGTTGGCGTTGATGTGCAGGTTGTCCGTCGGCTGCGCCTCGATCTCGAATTCCGCGCCGTTCACGTGGGCCTTGCGCACGTTTTGCAGGTAATTGACGCTTTGCGTGGGGTCGCCGTTGTACACGCCCGTGATATTGACCTGCACGTTCTTGTAATCATAGTGAAAAACGTTGGCGTTGAAATTCAAACGCCCGTCCAGCCATTCGGACTTGATGCCCGCCTCGAACGAGTTCAGGGTTTCCGGCTTCACCGTATTGAGCGCCCGCACGTCCGTGGCGCTCGTGTTGTAGCCGCCCGACTTGATGCCGTGCGCGTATTTCAGGTAGCCGCGCAGGGTGCGGCTGAAGCGGTATTCGGGCGTCACGTCATACGTCAGCGCATTCCACGTGGTCGATGGATTCGACGTGAAATTGTTGTTGGCCACGGAGGCGGCCGTGTAATTGCCGCCCCGGACCGTGTTCCACCAGCTGGCCGCGTCGCCGAACGTCACCGTGTTCGATGCGGCCTGCACGCGCTGCAAGTCCAGGTCCTTGGTTTCCGTGGTCCAGCGCAAGCCAAACGTGGACAGCAGCTGCTCGCTGAAGTTGACGGTGGTGCTGCCGAAGATGGCCGCGCTGCGCGCCTTGTGCTGGTAAATGGTACGGTTGTAGCCAACGGGCTGGGTGCTGCCCGCCAGCGCCGGCACGGTACCGTTGGGCAGGCGCGCGCCGGCCGCATCGGCATCGATCTTTTCATTGAAGTAGAACAGACCCGCCACCCAGCTCACGGCGCCGTTCTGCGGCGACGTCAGGCGCAGCTCCTGCGACACTTGTCGGCTGCTGGCCTTGGAACGGCTGCGGCCCACTTCCAGCGGCGTATTGTCGCTGTCGCCCGTGGCTTCGTTCCTGAAATTTTCATAGCCCGTGATGGAAGTGAGGGTCAGTTCGCCCAGCGCATATTCGAGGTTCAGCTGGGCGCCGCCCTGTTTCACGTCGCTGTCGGCCGGCGCATTCGTGCTCACGTCGTCGGGATTGGTGCTGGGGACGTAGCCGTTGCGGTACATGCCATTGGCGCCATAGCTGGCCACGGTGGTGGTGGCGCCCTTGGTCGTGTAGTCGCGGTAATGCAGGTTCAGATTCGCCGTCAGGTCGCGCCCGATCAGGGCCTTGAGCTGGCCGCGGATGGCGCTGTCCTTGAGTTTTCCATCGCGTTCGCCCGTAAACTGGTTGCGGAAGCGGCCCCTGTCCTGCTGCTCCGTATGGAAGGACAGCCGCCCCGCCAGCACCTCGTCGACCAGCGCGCCGCCGATGGCGCCTTCGGCCACGGTGGTGTCGTAGCTGCCGTAGTCGAGCTTGGCGTAGCCGCTGGACTTGAACGAGGGTTTGCGCGAGATCACGTTGATGGCGCCGCCCGTCGTGTTCTTGCCCCACAGGGTGCCTTGCGGGCCGCGCAGCACTTCCACCCGGTCCAGGTCGAACAGGGGAAAGCCCGTGGCGCTGGAATTGCTGATGTAGACGTCATCGAGGTAGAAGCCGACGGGATTCGGAAAGTCCACCTGCTGCTGGCCCGCACCCACGCCGCGTATCCACCAGCGCGGGCGGCCGTGCTGCTGCGTGCCGGCCGAGGCGTTCGGTACGTAATTGAGGATTTCGCTGGCCGAGCGGCCGATGCCCGTGTCGAGCAGCTCCTTGCCACCCAGGACCGTGATCGCGCTGGGCACCTTCTGCGCCGATTCTTCGCGCTTTTGCGCCGTCACCGTCACCGATTGCAGCGAGGCGCCCTCGCCGGTGCCATTCGCGTCAGCCGCAGCGATGACATCGGCGCCAGGCGTTTCCGCATGGGCCAACCCTGGGGCGAGCATCAGGCCGCCGATGGCGAAGGCCGAGCGCAGCGCGCGGCGCACTGGCGTCAAATGAAGAGGAGATGGGGAGAAGGCGGCAGGGGCAGTCGAACGGCGCATGGGTGATTATCCTTGAGTAAAGTCAAAACGCGAGATGGTGATGACCTATATTGCAAGTGGCGTGCCCGCTGCCGCAGCGCAGCAAAATGGAAGTTAAGTGCTTGATTTCAAAGGGAGACTATCATCATGGTAGTGCTGTTGATTTGGCAGCAGCGCCGCCGCCGCGTGCTGCCTGCGCGACAGCAGTCGGTGGCGCTGCTGTCGCGGCAACAGGGGAAAGGATCAGGCGGCGCGCAGCAGTGCCGCCGTGTGGCCGCGCACGAGCGGCAGCACTTCCTCGCCCACCCTGTACGCTTCTTCCAGGTGCGGCGTGCTGGCCAGGATGAAGGCGTCGGCGCCCAGCTGCACCAGCTCGTCCAGGCGTTCGGCCACCTGCTGGTAGCTGCCGACGATGCCCTGCGTCTGCCCGCCGCGCAGCAGATTGAAGCCGGACCAGATATTCGGCGCCGTGATCAAGTCCTTGTAGCTGTTCAAGGTGGTCGGGCGGTTGCCCCGCTGGCGCGCCGCGCCCACGGAATCGCCGCCATCGGTGCCGAGGAACTGGCGCAGGGTGGCCGCATCGACGGCCTCAAAGCCCTTGCGCACCTCGTCCCACGCTTCTTCTTCCGTGGCGCGGGCGACGATGTCGACGCGCACGGCGCACTTGATCTTGCGCCCCAGCAGCGCCGTCTTTTCCTGCACGCGGGCGAATTTCTCGCGCAGCTGCTCGAACGGTTCCAGCCACGTCAGGTAGTAATCGGCGTGCTTCGAGGCCGAACCGAGGGCCGCGTCGGACGAGCCGGAAAAATAGATCTCGGGGAAGTCCTGTTCGGACAACGGCGTGGCCAGGCCCGCGTCTTCCACCTGGTAGAACTTGCCCTGGTAGGAAAACGGTCCGCCGCGCCACACACCGCGCACCACGTCAAGGAATTCCGTCGTGCGCGTGTAGCGGTCGTCGTGGCCGGCCGCATCGCCCCACCACAGCTGTGCCGGGCCGCCGCCGCCCGTGATGACGTTGTACAGGGCGCGGCCGCCCGTGGCCCGCTGCAGGCTGGCCGTCATGCGCGCGGCCACCACGGGGTTCAGAAAGCCGGGCTGGAACGGGATCATGAAGCGGAAAGTGCGCGTTTCGCGCGCCAGCAGCGCGGAAATGGCCCACGGTTCATCCGTCATGGGAAACGACGGGATCAGGCCGCCCTGGAAGCCCGATAGCTCGGACGCGCGGGCGATCTCCGCCAGGTAGTCGATATACGTAAAACCGTCGGCGCCACCACCACCGAGGCCGGCCTGGCGCAGGTTGTCATTGCCGGGAAACCAGTCGCCGCGAAACGGCGTGCGGGCGCGGTGCGAACTTGGTTCGCCATGCGTGGGGATGCGCCAGAAAAAATCGATTGCCATGTGAAGTACTCCTTGGTAAGTTAGATTCAGGCCGCTTTCAGCGCGGATGCCGTCAACGATGCGCGCACGAGCGGCAGCACGTGTTCGCCGACGCGATAGGCTTCCTCGAAATGAGGGATGGCCGCCAGCACGAAGCTCGACACGCCCGCCTGCGCGTACGCTTCCAGCGCGGCGGCCACCTGCGCATAACTGCCCACCAGGGCGCCGTGGGAGCCCGTCTGCGCTTGCGCAAAGCCGGGCCAGAACGCGGCGGCGCTGCCGTCGGACGGCAGTTCATCTGGCAGGCCCGCGCCGCTGCGGTAACGGCGCGCGTCGCGCAAGGCTTCGTCGAACGTTTCACGGGCCAGCACGTCGATGCGCAAGCCCGCCGCCACGATGCGGCCCAGCTGGCGCGCCTGCGTTTGCAGGCTGCCGATGGAAGGCTGCAAGTCCGCCAGCGGTGCCGCATCGAAGACGTGCACGTCGGCCTGGCGCGCCGACAGGGCCAGCGCTTCGGGCGTCTCGCCCGTCAGGTAGATGCCGTTGACGGGATGGTTCGCCAGCGGGCCCTTGAAGCCGCCGTCCTGCACCTCGAAGAACTTGCCCTTGAAGCTGAACGGCGACGTGTTCTGCACGCCGCGCGCCACCGTGATGAATTCATCGATGCGGGGCAGAATATCGGCGTCCGGCGCCGCATCGCCCTGGCGCCTGCGCGCCGCCGCATCGCCGCCGTGGCCGATCTGCCAGGCGAAGCGCCCGCCCGTGAAGCGCTGGAAGCTGACGGCGTTCTTTGCCGCATACACGGCAGAACCCCAGGCCGCGTCGAATTCGGCGATCAGCTTCAGGTGGCGCGTGCTGCGGGCCAGGTAGCCGGCGACGATCCAGCTTTCATCGCCCTGCGTATCGTGGCGCACCTGGATGCCGTCGAAGCCGGACAGGTCGGCCGCGCGGGCGATCTGGTGCAGGTAGTCGAAGTAATTGAAGGGCGGACGCGCGCCGCGCGGGTCGCTCACGCCCGCCTGCAGGGGACTGGGCGCGCCAGCGGCCCGTTCGCCCCGGCGCGTGATGCCGGGCGCCGCGTAACGGCCGTCGCCGCTGGTGGGCAATTGCCAGATGAATTCGATGGTCATGCGTGGACTCCTGTCGTGGGTCGAAGAAAACACCGCCGCACATTGGCGCGGCGGCCTGCCCTTCCCTCCTCGCAGAAAGCATGCCATGCCCCGTGGGTCCGCCAGCGCCATTCTCTGTTGATTTGGCAGCAATCAGCTGCATCCACGGCAGCAGCGTGCTGCACGCGCAGCAGCCATGAAAAAAGCCGGAGCCGCAGCGCTGCGGGTCCGGCTCCAGGAGATCCATCACGCGCCTAGTCGATGGCGCCCGCCTTTTTCAAAAAGGTGCGCAGGATGTTGCGGCTCAGGTTCAGGTGTTTCGCCGTGCGCACCTGGTTGCGCTCATTGCGCTCCCACGCGGCGCGCACCAGTTCCTGCTGCATCGCTTCGAATTCCACGGCCTCGCCCGAGTCGAGCAAGGCTTGCCAGGCGCGGGCAAAGCGCTCGGCGGCCAATAAATCGTCCTGGCCGGCCGCGCCGTGGGCCGCGTAGGCGATGTCGGCGCCGCCGGCCCACGCGTCCGGCACGGGCACAGGGGCCGATGCAGGCGCCGGAGCGCGGTGCCAGCCCGACAAGCTCAGGTCTTCGGCGCGCACGACGCCGCTGCGGCACACGAGCAGCGCGCGGTGGATGACGTTTTCCAGTTCGCGGATATTGCCCGGCCATGGATAGCCGAGCAAGGCCTCCTGCGCATCAAGGTCCAGCTCCACCTCGCCCAGGTGCAGGCGCTGCGCATAGATGGCCATGAAGTGGCGCGTCAAGGGCATGATGTCGCCCGGGCGTTCTCGCAATGGGCGCAGCGGCAGGCCGATCACCTGCAGGCGGTAATACAGGTCTTCGCGGAAGCGCCCGGCCCGCACGGCTTCGGCCAGGTCCACGTTCGTGGCGGCGATCAGGCGCACATCGATGGGGATGGCGCGCCGCGCGCCCAGGCGCACCACTTCGCGCTCCTGCAGCACGCGCAGCAGCTTGACCTGCATCGCCAGCGGCAAGTCGCCGATTTCATCGAGGAACAGGGTGCCGCCGCTGGCCGTCTCGAACCAGCCCGGCTTGCCCTGCTGCGCGCCCGTAAATGCGCCCTTTTCATAGCCAAACAGTTCGCTCTCGACCAGGGTTTCGGAAAACGCGCCGCAGTTGATCGCCACGAAAGTCTGCTCGGCGCGCCCGCTCAAGCCGTGCACATGGCGCGCAATCAGCTCTTTTCCCGTCCCCGTCTCGCCCGTGATCAGCACCGTCGCCTCGCTGGGCGCGATGCGTTCGATCAGTTCATGCAACTGGCGCGAACGGGGGTCGGCAAAGACAAAGGCCGTGGCGCGCACCAGCAAGCTCATTTGCTGCGGGTCGCGGAAGGCGACGAGCGCACCATCATCGTCGGCGCTGGCGCCGCGGGCCAGGTGAGCGCTGCGCGCGAAATCGCTGCTGAAATTGTGGGCTAAGAGTTCCATGGGCCGACTATACCGCGTGCCATCTGCAGGCGTGAACGAATGGTGCCGCGCTAGCTTATCCGGATTTTGCATATACGGGCGCTGGCCCCTTGCTGGCCCGAAGCTTGCATCAGTATTGTTGACGCAGATCATGTCGCCAACCCACCACGGAGCTTCCCCCATGCCAGCACGCCAGCTCGTCCTGAACGTCTTTTTGCAGCGCCACGGCCACCACCCTGCCGCCTGGCGCCATCCATCGGCCAGCGCCAGCGGACGGCCCGACCTGGCCTGGTGGCTGCGCGCCGCCAGGCTGGCCGAGGCGGCCAGGTTCGACAGCTTTTTCATCGCCGACTTCATCGGCCGCGCCGGCGACGTCATGCCGGACACGGGCCGCGCCGCCATCGGCCTGCCGTTCGAACCCTTCACGCTGCTGTCGGCGATTGCCGCCGTCACGCGCCACATCGGCCTGATCGCCACCGTCAACACGAATTACGAGCACCCGTATCACGTGGCGCGCAAATTCAGTTCACTCGACCACCTGAGCGGCGGGCGCGCGGGCTGGAACGTCGTGTCCTCGTTCGCCGAGCATACGGCGCGCAATTTCGGCATCGATGCGCCGCGCAGCCACGCGCAGCGCTATGCGCGCGCCGATGAATTCGTCGCCCTGTCCAAGGCCCTGTGGGATAGCTGGGACGACGATGCCTTCGACCGGCCAGACCGCGCCGGCGGCCGGTTCTACCAGCCGGCAGCCGGCCATGCGCTCGATTTCCGGGGCGAGTATTTCGCCTCGCAAGGCTTGCTGGACTTGCCCCGTCCCGTGCAGGGCCACCCCGTGCTGGTCCAGGCGGGCAATTCCGAAACGGGCCGCGAATTTGCCGCGCGGCTGGCCGAGATGGTGTACTGCTCCGCCACCTCGCTGCCCGTGGCGCAGGCGTATTACGCGGACGTGAAAGGACGCATGGCGACATACGGACGCACGGAAGATCAATTGAAAGTCACGCCCGGGCTGTCCGTGGTGGTGGCCGAATCGGACCAAGAGGCGCAGGACCAGTTCGGCGAGCTGCAGGCGCTGGTCGACTTCAGCAAGCTGGAATTTGGCGGCTTCGACTTGTCCGGCTATCCGCTCGACGGCCCCCTGCCCGACCTGCCCTACCAGGCGGGCGACAATGGCAAGGGGCGCTTTCAACAGCAGCTGGAGCTGGCCCGCCGCGAGAATCTGACCTTGCGCCAGCTGGTGCTGCGCTTTCGCGTGGCGCGCGGCCACCTGCAAGCGATCGGCTCCGTCAAGACGGTGGCCGACGTGATGGAGCAGTGGTTCGTGGAACGGGGCGCGGACGGCTTCAACGTCGTGCCGCCGCTGCTGCCGCAAGGTTTCGATAACTTTACGCGGCTGGTGGTGCCGGAACTGCAGCGGCGCGGCCTGTTCCGCACCGAGTATGCCAGCAGCACCCTGCGCGGCCACCTGGGCCTCGACCGGCCCGCCAACCCGCATACGCGGGCGCGGGCCGCCTGATCAATCAGGATCCGGATCGAAATGCTTGCGCAAGCCTTGCCAGCACTCGAAATAATCGTGTTGCAGCAGGCCGCCGTCCAGCGCGAACGGCGTGGGCTTGAGGATGGTGCGCGTCTCGAACATGAAGGCCATGGTGTCGGCCACCTTCGCGGGCGCGGACGTGTCGCTGTGCGAGGCTTTTTCGAACGTCTGCGCATCGGGACCGTGGCCGGACATGCAGTTGTGCAGGCTGGCGCCGCCCGGCACGAAACCGGCCGCCTTGGCGTCGTACACGCCGTGGATCAAGCCCATGAATTCGCTGGCCACGTTGCGGTGGAACCAGGGCGGGCGGAACGTGTGCTCGGCGGCCAGCCAGCGGGGCGGGAAGATGGCGAAGTCGATGGCGCCGAACAGCGGGTTCTCGCTCGGCGCCTGCAGCACGAGGAAGATCGACGGATCCGGATGGTCGTAGCTGATCGAGCCGATGACATTGAAGCGGCGCAAATCGTATTTGTACGGTGCGTAATTGCCATGCCAGGCGACGACGTCGAGCGGTGAATGGTCGAGCGTCGTGCGCCACAGGTGGCCGCCGAACTTGGCCACCAATTCGCAATCGCCGTCGATATCCTCGTAGGCCGCGTGCGGCGTGAGGAAGTCGCGGCTGTTGGCCAGGCCATTCGAGCCGATGGGCCCCATGTCCGGTAGGCGGAAAGCCGTGCCGAAATTTTCGCAGACATAGCCGCGCGCCTTGCCGTCCGGCAGGGTCACGCGGAAGCGCACGCCGCGCGGGATCACGGCGATTTCCTGCGGTTCCAGTTCGATCAAGCCCAGTTCCGTGGCAATCGCCAGCCGCCCTTCCTGCGGCACGACCAGCAATTCGCCGTCGGCCGAATAAAAGAAGCGCTGCATGGAGCGGTTGGCCGCGTACACGTGGATGGCGCAGCCGCTCATCGCTTCGGCGCTGCCGTTTCCCGCCATCGTTTGCCAGCCATCGATGAAATCGACCGGCGTGGCGTCGTCGGGCAGCGGCAGCGGGTCCCAGCGCAGCTGGTTCGGCGGCGTCGGCGGCATGGCGTGGAAATCGCTGACGATGCGCGTGTTTTCAGCCAATGTAAACGGCGGATGCTGGCTGGCGGGACGGATGCGGTACAGCCAGGAACGCCGGTTCTGCGCGCGCGGCGCCGTAAACGCCGTGCCCGACAATTGTTCCGCATACAGGCCCAGCGGCGCTTGCTGCGGCGAATTTTGCCCCTGCGGCAAGGCACCGGGGATGGCTTCCGTGGCAAACTCGTTGCCGAAGCCGCTTTGGTAGCCGGCGCCTATCATGCGCGCTCCGCCAGGCCGTCGGCCGCGTCGCGCAGCAAGCCTTGCACCACGTCGGCCTGGCCGATGGCGCCCATGGCCAGCAAGGCGAAGCGGGCCAGGAACAGCGGCGAGCGCTGCTCGCCCAGGCCGCCCATGGTGTGGCACAGCTCGGTGTATAAATTATCGAGTTCGATGTCGGTCATATGATCTCCTGATTTACTGTGCTCTTCCTTCGTTAACCCAAAAAGCGGAAGAGCTGGGGTCGGACCCTCAGGGACTCGGCGCCCCCGTCCGACCCCGGAATTTGCCACTGGGTTTGGTTCAAGACAACGCGCGTTTCAATGCATCCGCCACCTGCCCCACCCTCACCTGGCGCCAGCGCCCCAGCACGTGCCCATCCGGGCGCACGAGATAAAACGTGCCGGGCTGCGCGTCGAACAGCGAGCATACCTGCGCCGTATGGTCCCAGGCGCCCCCTTGCGCCCCGCTGCGGGCGATCGCCACGGTCGTCAACGGCAAGCTGTCGCCCAGCGCCAGCAGTTCCGCTGGCACCGCGCCATCGTCGCTGAAATACAGGCCCGTGAAATGGCCATCCGCGCGTTTGAGCAAATCGGTAATATACCGCGCTTTTTGACCGCCGTTGTGCGGCAGCGCGAGCGGGCACTCGGGCAAGACCGTGCCCGGCGCGGGACCGGCCGTGAACACGTCCAGCTCAGGCGCATTCAAGGCCGATTGCGCATACGCGATGGCGCTGGTCTGGCGCGGGTTGATCAGCGAGCGCACGTGCGCATGCTTGCCCGCCAGGCCCAGCACGGCCGTGCGCATCAGCTCGAAGGCAAACGTGGGCGGCGCCATGAATTCCGTGCTTTTCGTGCCGTGACGCAGGTTTTCGCGGGCGGCGTACACGCGTTCGTCCGAATAGCTGTCCAGCAAGCTATCCGGCGCCTGGCCCTTGACGACGTAGGCGAGCTTCCAGGCCAGATTGTCGGCGTCGTCGATGCCGGAATTGGCTCCGCGCACGCCGAAGATCGGTACCAGGTGGGCCGCATCGCCCGCGAACAACACGGCGCCGTGGCGGTATTTTTCCAGTGTCAGCGCGTTGGCCTTGTAGATGGTGATCCACACGGGATGCCATGGCTGTGTCTCCCCCATCATGGCCAGCAGGCTGTCGACGCGGGGCGCCACGTTTTCCAGCAGCACGGCCGCCTGCGCATCCTCGTCGTCGCGCAACTGGTAATCGATGCGCCAGATGTCGTCGGGCTGCTTGTGCACCAGCACGGTGGAGCCGGGGTTCGACGGCGGATCGAAATAGGCGAGACGCTCCGTCGGACGGTCGCTCTTCAGGTGGATATCGACGATGACATAGCGCCCTTCGTAGCTGGTGCCCTGCAATTTGAGGCCCAGCGCCTCGCGTACCGCGCTGCGCCCGCCATCGGCCGCCACCAGCCAGTCCGCGTCGATGGTGTAGGTGTCATCGGGCGTGGCCAGCGTGACGGTGGCGCCATCGGCGCGCTGCTGCACGCCAGTGACGCGCGTTTGCCAGCGGATATCGATCAGCTCGCTCTGGCGTTCGGCCGCATCGAGCAGGAATTGCTCGATATGGTATTGCGCCAGGTTGACCATCGGCGGCAATTTCTGGTTCGCGTCTTGCGGCATCGTAAAGTGCAGCACTTCCTCGTCGCGGTAAAAGCTGCGCCCGCCCGCCCACGGCAAGCCTTTACTGATAAAACCGTCGAGCGCACCGAGGCGGTCGATGATTTCCAGGCTGCGCCGCGAGATGCAGATGGCGCGACTGCCCGTGCAGACGCCATCGTCCGCCTCGATCAGCACCGAACGCACGCCGTGGCGCGCCAGGCCCAGGGCCGTGGCCAGCCCCACGGGACCGCCGCCGACGATCAGGACCGGGACGTGCTGCGTGCCGGCGCCAACAGCCTTGCCGGGCGGATACACTTTCGGCACATGGGGATAAGGGTGGAATGTATCGCTCATAATGTTCCCTCTTCAACAATATTATTTGCTGCTGCTCGCGATGGGCAGGGTCAGCACGATGGCCGCGCCCGCCACCAGCAGCACGCTGGCATACAGCAAGCCCGTGGCAAAGCTGTGCGTGAAATCCTTCAGCCAGCCCACGACGACGGGGTTCAGGGCCGAGCCGATATTGCCCGTGGCATTGATGACGGCGATGCCGATGGCGCGTGCGCCCAGGCTCAGGGCCCGGTCCGGCGTGGTCCAGAAGATCGACATGGCCGTGTAGGCGCCCGTCGAGGCCATGCACACGCCCAGCAACTGCAGCACGGGTTTGCCAGAATAGGCGGTCAAGAGCCAACCGCCGGCCGACAGCAGCATGGGCCAGACGATATGCCAGCGGCGCTCCTGCAAGCGGTCCGAGCGGCGGCCCCAGACGATCATGCCGATCACGGTGCACACTTGCGGTATCGCCGCCAGCAGCCCGATCTGGGTGTTGCTGGCGCCGCTATTGAAACTTTTCACGATCAGCGGCGTCCACACGGCCACCATGGCCAGGGTATTCACCAGGCAAAAGTAGGCGATGCCAAATTTCAGCACGGTGGGCGACAGCATTTCCGCCAGCACGGAGACTTTTTGCCGGGGCGCATCAGGCTTGTGCTCGGCCGCCAGCATGCGCGCCAGCACCTGCTGTTCCAGCTTGCCCAGCCAGTTTGCCTTGTTGGGCGCGTCGTCAAGGTAGCCGTAGACGGCCAGGCCCAGCAGCACGGAAGGCATGCCTTCGAGCAAGAACAGCCATTGCCAGCCCTTCAAGCCCCAGTGACCGTCCAGCCCCAGGATCAGGCCCGACAGGGCCGAACCGATGGCGGCCGTGACGGGCATGGCGATCATGAACAGGGCATTGGCCCGTGCCCGGTAGGCGCTGGGAAACCAGTACGTGAGGTAGAGCAGCATGCCGGGCAGAAAGCCCGCCTCCGTCACACCCACTAAAAAACGCAGCGCATACAGGCTGGCCGGGCCGCTGGCGAACAGGGTCGCCGTCGAGGCCAGGCCCCAGGCGATCATCATGCTGCCGATCCATTTACGGGCGCCGATACGCGCCAGCACGATGTTGCTGGGAATGCTGCAGGCGATGTAGGCGATGTAAAACAGGGTGGTGGCAAAGCCGAACTGGGTGCCGGACAGGCCCAGGTCTTGCATCATGGTCAGGCCGGCAAAGCCGATGTTGATGCGGTCAAGAAAGGAAAACACGAACAACAGGAATAAAAATCCCAGCAGATGGCGCGATACCTTGCGCATCACCTGCTGTTCCAGTTGCACGCTGGCCGCGTCGAGGACGGGCGCCGGGGTGGCGGCGATGGCGGGGGTGGCCCCTTGGGCGATGGTCATGCTTGTCTCCATAAGGTGTCGCCCTCCCCTTGTTGATTTTATTGGGTGAGGGCGGCCGGGTGATCCCGGCTTGCAACACAGTATGCAGACGCGCGCCGCGAACCCTGTCCCCATTTTGGGGACATTTCGCGGCGAACACCGTCAAAAAGGCGGAGCCGTCCCTACGTCCAAGGGACTAGACAGGTGCTGGCGCCATGCACAGGGCAAACAACTGGCGCTGGCTGGAAATGCCCAGGCGTTTATACGCGCGCTTCTGGTAGGTGATGACGCTTGATGGCTGCAGGCCCATGGTCTCGGCGATTTCCACGGCCGTGAAGCCTTCGAGCACGCAGCGCAGCACGTCCAGTTCGCGCTTGCTCAAGGCGGGACAATGCTGGCGCAGCCTGGCCAGCATCATGGGCGCGACACCCTGCGCGGGCTGGCCGTTCAGGCTGTAGTGGTGCCTGGCCGCATGGGCGAACAGCGGTGACAGGGTTTCGATGGCGGCGATTTCGCCAGGCCGGAACTGGCCCTGGCTGCTGTCGCGGTAAAAATTGACGGACAACCAGATATCGCCGGCCGGCTGCACCAGCAGGGACAGCCGGTCCGAGACATTCGGTTTTTGATAGCAGGTGGCGCGGTAGCCGGGATGGTCGATCTCGTCGCTCGCTTGCTGGTGCAGCACGATGGCGGGATCGATTTTCCGCCCGGGCGCGGGCGCGATCACGCGCTGGTTGCCGTCGAGCGCATAGTAATGGCGCGCGTAGCTGTCCGCGATATCCTGCAGGAAACGCCCGCCGCGCCGGTCGGCCACGGCCACCGTGCGGGGCCGGTTGCCGAATTCATAGGCAAAGATCGTGCACTGGGAAATGGGCGCGGCCGTGCTGACCGTCTTCAGGATGGCCCCGGCGACGGCATTCACGTCGGCATGGCCGATGGCGGCCACCAGGTCGAGGGCGCGCCCCAGATCCAGCTGCCCTTCCGCCTGCCGCCGTTCGACCTGCCAATAGCGCATGGCCGTCTCCCGTGACGCTTATTGTTGACGCTGCGGCAAGACCCAGTCCGGCCGGATGTAGTGGCAGGTGTAGCCGTGCGGCAAGCGCTGCAGATAATCCTGGTGCTCCGGTTCCGCTTCCCAGAACGGGCCGGCCGGCGCCACTTCCGTCACCACCTTGCCGGGCCACAGGCCGGAGGCGTCGACGTCGCGGATGGTGTCTTCGGCCACGCGCTTTTGCTCGTCGTTCGTGTAAAAGATGGCCGAACGGTAGCTGGTGCCGCGGTCGTTGCCCTGGCGGTTCTCCGTGCTGGGGTCGTGGATCTGGAAGAAGAATTCCAGGATCTTGCGGTAGCTGATGGTGCTCGGGTCGAAGATGATCTCGATCGCTTCCGCATGCGTGCCGTGGTTGCGGTAGGTGGCGTTGGCGACGTCGCCGCCGCTGTAGCCCACGCGCGTGGCAAGCACGCCCGGATAGCGGCGCAGCAAGTCTTGCACACCCCAGAAGCAGCCGCCGGCCAGGATCGCGGTTTCGTTGTCTTGTGCCATGGTGTCTTTCCCGTTCTAGTCAGAAGCAGCTATCTTACTCTGTCGCGCGACTTTCTTCAGCGGGCCAGCAAGCGCTTGAGCTGCGCCGCCTGGTAGGCACCGATGGCGTCATTGAACAGGCAGCGTATCAGGGGATCGTCGACGATGTCGGCCTCCGCCAGTGCGGCCCGCGCCCCGGCATCGAAAGGACCGTCGTTGATGCGCATGTACATCGACGTCAGCGATTCGCCCAGCACCAGCGCCGCATGGCATTTCACCAGCGGCACTTCGGTGGTCCAGCCGGGCGCTTCGTTCGTCTCCGGCACCAGGTCGATCAAGTCGCCATGCGTGCGGTAATGCAGGACCGTGGCCGCGCCGTCATGGCCGTACAGGGCCAAGCGCCACAGGCGCGGTTGCTGGAAGTAGCTGTCCTCGGGCAGTTCCATGTCGCGGTAGCGTTCAAGCAAACCGTTCCGGCAAAAATCGAGCACCAGCGCCGCATCATGGGCACTCAAAGGCGAGAAACGGCGGGCGATGTCCGCCGTGGCGGGCGGCGGCGCGTCGGGACGGTAGTCGAAATCCACGTCTTGCGGACCCACGGGGAGCACCCAGGGCAAGGGTTCGGCGCTGCTCACTCCGTGCGCGTCGAGCAGCACGGCCGTCGACGGGTCGAGGCGGAAAATATGCGCCTCGGGCAGCGCGGCGCCGATTTCATCGGCAAAGCGGCGGTAGGTAACGGGGAACATCGCGTGGTTGTACCAGGACCAGTCTTCCTGCACGAACTGGCAGGAGCTGGGCACGAGGTAACGGGGCGCCAGCGCGCGCAGCTGCGGCACCCAGTCGTCGGGAAGTTCGACCGGGCCTCGCGCTGCCAGCGACGGCGCGATGACGGCGATCTCGCGCATGGTCTGGAACGGCCACAAGACCATGTCCCAGGGCGCGAACGCGGCCAGCTGCGCCAGCGTCTCGGGGCCGATCCACGAGTCGACGACGTTGAGCACGTTCACGCCGGCGGCGCGCACCTGGAACAGCGAGTCGACATCGTCGTCGAGCGCGCGGCGCGGGATCACCTCGATGGCGCCCACGCGCACGGGCACGTCGACGTGCAGGCGCTGCACTTGCGTAAAGCCGAGCGCGCGCAGCATCGCGAACAGTTCGTCGAAGACGCAGTACAGATAGATGGGCGTGGCGCGGTCGAGCACGTCGAGGCTGTCGAGCGAGCAGTGGTCGTCATGGAAGTGCGAAATGAAGACGGCGTCCCAGCGCAGCCGGCGCACGGCGTCGAGGTCGAAGCGCACGGACGGAAACGCGTGGCAGTTGCGGCTGAAGGGGTTTTCAACGATGGGGTCGAAGGCGATGGCCGTGCCTTCGCATTCGAAGACATAGCCGGCGTGCAGGATGCGGGAGATTTTCAGGGGCATGGGCGTGAGGAATGCAGAGAGAACCCCTGCAGCGTAAATGCTGGGGTCAGACCCGCCGGGTCTGACCCCGGAATTTGCTTTCGGGGTGAGAAAAACGCCGGGAATGCTCAATACGGATTATTCAGCACATCCATCGCAAAATACGTAAAGATCATGTCGGCGCCCGCGCGCTTGATGGCGCCCAGGGTTTCCTGCACCACGCGGCGCTCGTCGATGGCGCCCGCCTGGGCGGCGAACTTGATCATCGCGTATTCGCCGCTGACCTGGTAGGCGCCGATCGGCAAACGCGTCACTTCGCGCAGGTCGCGGATGATGTCGAGGTAAGCACCGGCAGGCTTGACCATCAGCGCGTCCGCGCCTTCGGCTTCGTCGATCAAGGATTCGCGCACCGCTTCGCGACGGTTCATCGGGTCCATCTGGTAGGTCTTGCGGTCGCCCTTCAGGGTGCTGCCGGCCGCGTCGCGGAACGGGCCGTACAGGCCCGAGGCGAACTTGGTCGAATACGCCATCACGGGCGTGTCGTGGAAGCCGGCCGCATCGAGCGCGCTGCGGATCGCCGCCACCTGGCCATCCATGGCGGCCGAAGGGGCGATGATGTCGGCGCCCGCCTGGGCCGCGATGACGGCCTGCTTGCCCAGGTTCAGCACCGTGCTGTCATTGTCGACCGTGTCGCCATGCAGGATGCCGCAATGGCCGTGGTCCGTGTATTCGCAGAAGCAGGTGTCGGACATGACGACCATTTCCGGCACGGCGTCCTTGATGATGCGCGACATGCGCGCCACCAGGCCGTCCGGGTTCAGGGTGTCCGTGCCGTGGCTGTCCTTGTGGTGCGAAATGCCGAAGGTCATGACGGAGCGCAGGCCGGCGCGCGCGTAACGCTCGATTTCCTGCGCCAGCTTCGCTTCGGGAATGCGGCGCACGCCGGGCATGGACTTGATGTCGATGAAATCGCTGCTGCCTTCGTCGACGAAGATCGGCAGGACCAGGTCGCGCGGATTGATCTCGGTTTCGCGGAACAGCTCGCGCAGTTGCGGGGTCGCGCGCAGGCGGCGCATGCGCGAAGTGGGGAATTGTGCTGGCATGGGGTGACTGGCTTCAGGTTAACAACGCC
Organism: Janthinobacterium sp. HH106; assembly: GCF_001758725.1. Taxonomy (NCBI): domain Bacteria; kingdom Pseudomonadati; phylum Pseudomonadota; class Betaproteobacteria; order Burkholderiales; family Oxalobacteraceae; genus Janthinobacterium; species Janthinobacterium sp. HH106. Next base: position 18,762 of record NZ_LRIC01000058.1, read on the forward strand.
AGCAAGTATACGCCGATCGCGCCGCTTGCGCCGGGCCGCCCGGCAAAAAAGCCGCGCAGGTCAAAAAATGCCGCCCTGCCCCGTCATTGCGGCTGCAACAGGGCCGCCACTTGCCAGCGCATGTCCGCCGCCAGCTGCACCAGCATGGCGCCGCGGCGGCGCGCATCGGCGCGTTTTTTCGACGGCACCAGTTCCAGGTCCGGCATCCGGCAAGGGCCGCATGGCAGCCTGTAATTGCCGTCGCCGGCAGGCAGCGCATGCAGCTCGCGCCACGCCAGGTCGTAGTCGCACGAGATGTGGCGGCGCCGGCGCCAGTTCAGCGCGATGCGGTTGGCGTTGCTGACCAGGTCCAGGTGGCCGCAGCCGAAAAAATCGCCCAGGTCGCGCAAGGCGGCCACCATCAGGTTCTTCGGCCGGCAGCCGTGCAGCGCCCGCGTCGCTTCCTTCACCGCCTGCGCGCCCGCCTGCGAGCGCAGTCCCTGCAAGGCGCCCAGCTGGATGACGGCGCCTCCGGGCTGGGGACGGAACAGGAAACTGGCCAGGTACAGCGACACGCCGTCGCGCGTCAGGCGCAGGCACAGGTCGCCCTCGCGGTGGCTGTCATGGATGGCCGTCAGCTGCAGGCGGTAGGTGGCGCCATCCTTGCCCTCGATGGCGGCCAGCACCAGCGCGCGGCGCGCCGCGTATTCCACCAGCGGCCGCGCGCCCGCCTGCCACAGGAAACGGTAATGCCCGCGCAGCAGCTCCACCCGCGCCGCGCAACCGAGCTGGCGGCTGGCGTAAGGACGGTAAATCTTGTACAGCAGGCTGGGATGGGCGTGCGCGAGCGCCGCCAGGCCAGGCGTGCCTGCGACAAAGGCTTGCCAGCGCGCGCGCTGCACGGGAAAGACAACGGCGCCCAGCGCGGCCTTGAGGCGGTGGCCATGCTGGCGCAGTGCAGGCAGCGCGGCGCGCTCCTCGATGATGGCAAAAGTATGCATGCGTATGCTTCTACAACAGGTCTCGGCAAACAGAACGCGGCAGGACCGCGGCAGCCCGAAACAGGCGGCAGCACGCATGCAGCCGCTCTACGCCGGGTAGAGCGGATGATAGGTGGGAGCTAAAACAATGGGGGTTACAAGTTGGTAATGTGCTGCCTGCCTACGCTAGCGCAGCAGGTGCAGGCGCAGCCGCAAGCCCGGCGCCGCATCCTCGATTTCCAGACTGCCGCCATGCAGGGCCGCGATGGCCGCCACGATGGACAGGCCCAGGCCATTGCCGGGCAAATGGCGGCTCTTGTCGAGGCGGTAGAAGCGCTGCGTCAGCTTCGGCAATTCCTCGGCCGGCACGCCGGGGCCGTTGTCGCGCACGGCCAGCCAGCCGCCCTGCGCGTCGCTGCCGGCCGACACTTCCACCGTGGCACCCTGCCCCGCGTACTTGATGGCGTTGTCGACCAGGCTGGCCAGGGCGCTGCCCAGCAGGTTGCGGTCGCCCCGCGCCGGAACGCCCTCGCCATACATCTGCACCAGCAGCACGCCCTGCTCGTCGGCCGTCGCTTCATACATTTCCACGATATCGGCGCCGATCTGGTGCAGGTCGATGTCGTCGAAATTCTCGGGACGCATGCCCGATTCGGCCGCCGCGATCTGCAGCAGCTTGTCGAACACGCGCGTCAGATCGTCGATGTCGTCGATGGCCGCCTGCGCCGCGCTCTCGTAGCCGGCCACGCCCTGCTGCTGGCGCAAGGCGCCATCGAGCTTGTTGCGGATGCGCGCCAGCGGCGTGCGCAGGTCGTGCGCGATGGCGTTCGACACGTGGCGCACGCCTTCCATCAGGTGTTCGATGCGGTCGAGCATGCGATTGATGTCGCGGCTCAGCAAGCCGAATTCATCCTCGCTGGAGACGGGAATGCGCCTGCTCAGGTCGCCCGCCTCGATCTCGCCCGCCGTGCGGCGGATCTGCCCGATGCGCGCCTCGAGCTGGCGGCGGAACAGCCAGGCGCCCGCCACCACCAGCACGATGGCCACCCCGCCGCCATAGGCCAGCGAGCGCAGCACCAGCGTGCGGATCGACTTGCCCTCCTCCATGTCGCGTCCGACGAACAGGCGCGCGCCGCCCGTCAGGTCGCGGATCAGCATGCGCGCGGGCACCCGGCGCCCTTCGCGCGTGACGTCGCGGTGCAGCAGGCGGCCCACGGGGCTGCCCAGGTCGGGCCAGGACGACAGATTGCCCGCCACGCGGCGGCCATCGGCATCGACCAGCAAAAAGATCTCCGTGTCGCTGTCGGTGCGGTCGGTCAGCAGATGGGCGATTTCCGCCGTCGTGCGGCTGCTGCCGCCCTGCTCGTACAGCGCGGCGAGGCGCTCCGAGAGCAGGGTCAGCTTGCGGTCCACGCTGCGATCGAGCACGCCGATGGTGCCGAAATAGAACACGGCGCAGACGATGCTGATCGACACGACCACCAGCACGCCATAGCCGAGCGCCAGCCTGGCCGCGATCGAGCGGTGCAGCTTACGCACTGTCGAGCACGCCCAGGGTGTAGCCGACGCCGCGCACCGTGTGGATCAGCGGCGGAGAAAACTCCTTGTCCACCTTGGTGCGCAAACGGCTCACCTGCACGTCGATGACGTTGGTCTGCGGGTCGAAATGGTAGTCCCACACGGCTTCGAGCAGCATGGCGCGCGTGACGGACTGCCCCTGGTGGCGCATCAGGTATTCGAGCAGGCGAAATTCGCGCGGCTGCAGGGCGATTTGCCGGCTGGCGCGCGTCACGCGCATAGTGCGCATGTCGAGCACCAGGTCGGCCACCTGCAGCTGCGTCGATTCGGGCACGGGCGCGGCGCGGCGCAGCAGCGCCTCGATGCGCGCCAGCAGTTCGGCGATGGCGAACGGTTTCGACAGGTAATCGTCGCCGCCGCTGCGCAAGCCGCGCACGCGCTCGTCGACGCTCGACAGGGCAGACAGCACCAGTACGGGCGTGTTGCGGCCCATGCCGCGCAGGCGCGCGACGATGGCCAGGCCGTCGATCTCGCCGGGCAGCAGGCGGTCGAGCACCAGCGCATCCCAGTCTTCGCCGCAGGCCAGGCGCATGCCGTCGATGCCATTGTCGCAAGAGGTGACGTCGTGACCCGCTTCGCGCAGGCCGGCACAAATGTAACGGGAAGTTTCGGCTTCGTCTTCGATGACCAGGCAGCGCACGGGGATTCCTTGTAAGATCAGGCAGCAAATACGCGCAGCATACGCCAGGCGCGCGCCACTTGCCAGCCCCGGCGTGCGCCGCCAGGCGGCGGCCGGCTAGTTACATTTGCCGCGCAGCTTGGCGATCGCCACGAAGGGCAAGGCATACACGCCGCCGATGCCGATCGGGCCGATGCTGGTGGGCTGGCGCTTCAAGCCGTCGGCGTGCAGGCAGTCGGGCACCTTCGCCTCGGCGAAGGCGGCGGAGAACTGCTCGTATTTCCGGTCGGCGCGTATCGTCACCTGCTGCATGGCCGGCTGCGGAAGTGCGTCGCGCGCCTGCGCCTCTTCCGCCAGTACGGCGCGCACGGCGTCGCGTATCATCGATTGCGTCAGTGGCGGTGCCGCTCCCGCTCCCGCTCCCGCTCCCGCTCCCGGCGTCGTCTCCAGCGCCTGGCCCCCGGCCTGCACCGCCGCGCACAGCCAGACCGCGGTGACAAGCTTGCAAGCTATTTTCATCGTCATCATCCACACATGCCAGGTTTGCAATATTTCCATCAATATAGCAGCATTCGTGCGCGCCGGGGCGTGCGGCGAACGTTGACGGGGTCGGGTACAATACAGCCTCGACAATGTTTGGCCGCGCCCGCGCGCGCATGTTTTATCGGCGCTTCCCGGCTTGCCGCGGCCAGCATCGCCACCACTGCCACTAACGAACATCAGGCGCGCCTGGCGCGCGCCACAGACCACTACAGCCATGAAATCGACCCACTCTCTCGCACTGGCGCTGGCCATGGCCATCACTTGCGGCAACGCCGCCGCAGCAGACACCAAACAAAGCATGCTGTTCGATGAAATCCCCATCGGCAGCTGGAGCACTTCCGCCGAACTGGGCGCCATCACCACCTCGGGCAACACGGTCGGCACCTCCGTCACGGGCAAGATCGACGCGCGCCAGGAACTCGACGACTGGAGCAACCAGTACATCTTCAGCGGCTACTTCAAGGAAGACGAAACGACGAACGACGAAGGACAAAAGATCCGCGAACGCTCGGCCGAACGCTTTTCCGCCTCCGCCAAGGCCGCCTACAAGCTGATGGCCGACCATGAAAAACTGTTCGTGCTGGCCTCGCACGTGAACGACAAGTTCGGCGCCTACACCAAGTACTCGACCCTGGCCGTCGGTCACGGCTCGCGCTGGTATCAGTCGAGCGACAAGAGCGTCGACGTGGAATTCGGTCCTGGCTATTTCAGCGGCACCAATGACGCGGGCGAATCGGAACACGGCCTGACGGTGCGCGGCGCGGCCGCCATGAAGTGGAAGATCAGCCAGTCGGCCATGTTTACGCAGACGGTCAGCGTGGAACGGGGCACCTCGAATACTCACTCGATCGCCGAAACGGCCCTCAGCACGAAGATCAACGGCACCATGCAGATGAAGGCCGCCTTCAGCGCCCGCAACGATACGCGCGTACCGGACGACAAGAAGAACACGGATACGCAGACCTCGCTGACCCTGGTCTACTCGTTCTGAGATGCCGGCCACGCTGATGCGGCGCTTGCGCCTGGCCGCCCTGCTCTGTGCCGCGGCGCTGCTGAGCGGCTGCGCCGCCGTCACCGTCAGCGCCATTTCTCCAGCCGACTACCTGCAGCAGCGGCGCGGCGACATCCTCACCACGGGCAAAATCAGCGCCTCGGCCAGCGAAGTGCTGCGCATCATCGGCAGCGATATCGCCGCCTGCGAAGCCAATACGGGCAGCTGCCGCGCCGACCTGGCCCGCTCCGAGCTGCTCAGCGACGAACAGCGCCTGGCAACCCTCTCCGAATTATGGCTGGAAAGCGCCCTGGCCGAAGAAAAACAGGGCGGCCACCCCAGCGCCGAGCTGCTGGCCGCGTGGCTGGAATCGGCCCGCTACGCCTACGCCTACCTGTTCTACACGACGCGCACGCCGGGCCAGCGCGCCTTCGAGGAACGCCAGACGCAAATCCGCGACTACTATAACTATGCCGTGCAAAAAGCCGTCGGCAACCTGTTCCGCCACCGCGGCGAGTACCGCCCGGACGGCCACGTGATCCGCGTCGCCGGCTGGCAGATCGACAGCGAACTGTCTGCCCTGCGGCTGCCCGCAGACGGCACCCTGCCGGAAGAACTGCTGCCGGCCACCTCGCTGACGTTTTCCGGCCTGCGCAATGTGTACCGGCGCGACGGCTTCGGCGCCGACCTGGTGGCCGTCATGCCCAAGCCCGCGCAAGCGGGCAACGCACCGTTCCAGGAAACCCGCTTCCCCGTCGTCACGGCGCTGATCCGCTTCGACGGCAACAGCCTGCAGGAAGTCCTGGCCACGCAACAGCTGCTGGTGATGCTGGTCGACCCGACGCGCAGCGAATCGACGCGCATGGCAGGCCAGGAACTGCCCGTGGCAGCCAACTTCACGGCCGGCTATGGCCTGTGGCTGGCCCGCTCCGGCTTCGGCGTGCAGGCGCTGCGCACCCTGTTCGGCCGCGCCGACGGCATTTCGCGCCCGCAGGTGCACCTGATGCAGCCCTACGACCCGAACAAGCGCACCATCGTCATGCTGCACGGCCTGGCCAGCAGCCCGGAAGCGTGGATCAACGTGGCGAATGAACTGATGGGCGACGAACAGCTGCGCCGCCGCTACCAGATCTGGCAGGTTTACTACCCGAGCAATGCGCCGCTGGCGGCCAATAACGCCGCCATCCGCAAGGCGCTGGCCGCGACGCTGGCGCAGTTCGACCCGGCGGGCAAGGCCGACGCGGCAAACGAGATGGTCTTGATCGGCCACAGCATGGGCGGCGTGCTGGCGCGCCTGATGGTGTCCGACGCCAGCAACACCCTGCTCGACGCCATCACGGAAGAATATAATTTAAAAGGCAAGAAGGCGGAAAAAGTGCGCGCCGGGCTGGCGCCCTACCTCAATTTCACGGCCATGCCGCAGGTCAACCGCGCCATCTTCATCGCCGCGCCGCACCGCGGCACCTCGTTCGCCAACCACAAGGTGGCGCGCTGGATCGCCAATCTCGTCACCTTGCCCATCACCATGCTCGACCAGCTGTCCGACGCGGCCGGCAGCCTGGCGCAGCTCGACACGGGCAGCAGCGAGCCGCTGCGCATCCCCAACAGCATCGATAACCTCAGCGACAAGGACCCGTTCGTGCGCCTGGTGGCCGACTTGCCCATCAGCCCGAAAGTGCGCTACTACTCCATCATGGGCAACGACACGCCGGACCTGCCCCTGGCGGAATCGAGCGACGGCGTGGTGCCCTACGCCAGCGCCCACCTCGACGGCGCTCTGTCGGAAAAAGTCATCCCCTCGTGGCACAGCGTGCAGGAAAGCCCGCAGGCGATCCTGGAGATACGGCGGATCTTGCGGCTGCCGGACAGCTTGCCCTGATATACAGCGCTGCCTGATGCAGAAAAGATGCGCTTTTCGCTTGATAAAGTTGCGAAACATGATAATCTTGTGTGTAAGACGCCTGGCGCATATACCCGAGGAGCGAACATGACAGCGCATCTGCATCACGACACTCTGGCGCCCGCGCGCCGGGAATGGACCGACAACGACCTGCGGGTAGTGGAACAATTCTCGCAATTGGTGAGCGCACAGCTCGACCTATTGGCGCAAGGTCCCGAGCGCGAGCGCCTGATCGACTTGGCCACGCGCGCGCTCGATGCGGCGCGCGCCTCTCTGCGCGCCACCCCGCCATCGATACCGCTGCAGCTTCCCGTGTCAAAACTCAAGGTGTCCGATGTCATTGGGCAAGGATGGGTGGAACTGTCGCAGGCGTCGCTGTATCGCGCAGTGGAAAGCCAGCGGTTTTATTGCGTGACACCCAAGGGGCGCAGTATCGGCAAGGAGTTTCCCGCGTGGCAATTTGTCCAGCCCGTGCCGGAACTGATCGCGCCCGTGCTCGCCATTCTCGCCGGCCAGCCCGGCAGTGACATTCATGCCTTCTGGGTCAGCAGCGCAGACGAACTCAACGAACTGTCGCCGGCAGAGCTGCTTGCAGGCAAATCGTTCGAAACGCGGGCCGAAGTGCATCCCAGTCAGCAGGCGCTGCTGGATCTGCCAGCCAGCGAGAGATTGCGCAAGGTGCTGGCGGCGGCGAAGTGGCAGCATAGGGGCATGGCCGATATCGTAGGCTAGCCTCGCATGACGCTACAACTGAAAGATACGCCTGTCCCGCCAGAAATGATCACGCGCCTGCCGGCGCTGGCATTGCTGCGCGCTGAATTATTGAGTCATATCATCACCCATCCAGCAGGCCAGGCCCTGGTGCGCGCGGCGTGGAACACGGCATCGATCTGGCCATTGAAAGTCCAGCGCACCTACCGCTTCGGCCCACCCGCCGAACTGGCAGATGCGGGCGGCTTCCCCTATCACTGGGCGTATCTTGCGGACGATGCCTATACGGCGGCCTGGGAAGCCCAGCTTTGCCGTAACGACGTCACGCGCCCGGGCACCTTTTACATAGATCACAACGCGCAACAAGCGCTGATTGCAACCCTGTCGTTCAGCGCCCCGCTGCAATTGCTTGATCTGACCGGGCTGGCCGCCAGCCGCCTGGGTATCTACGATCAATTGCGCAGTTCCGACCACGGCTGGTGCCAATGGCTGGGCTGGCAGCTGGATCAGATCATTGCGCAGGAGGCAGGCGCGATTCACGGTTTCGTGTATCCATCGCGGCGACAACCCGGCAAACTTGCCTATGCGATATCCTCTCGCCACATGGCAACCTTGGGCACAAGCATGGCATGCGCCCATGTGCAATTCGGCAGCACTGAAGCATATGCGCGCTTGCTGGCCGACCGCCTGCGCGTGGACCCGCCCTGAGCAGATGCTCCCTACGCCGGCTCGCGCCACTTGTCCTTGATCTCCAGCATGGCCGGCAGCTGCTCGATGAACAGCGCCAGCAGCGCGGGATCGAAATGCGTGCCGCTGTCGCGCTGCATGGTGGCGATGGCCTCTTCGATCGTCCAGGCGCGCTTGTAGGGGCGCTCGCTGGTGAGCGCGTCGAAGACGTCGGCGATGGCGACGATGCGGCCTTCATGCGGGATTTCTTCGCCTTTGAGGCCTTGCGGATAGCCGCTGCCATCCCATTTCTCGTGGTGCGTCAGGGCGATGGTGCGCGCCATTTTCAGCAGTCCGCCCGCGTGCTCGCCGATGATGGCCGCGCCGATTTCCGCGTGGCGGCGCATGACTTTCCATTCTTCCGCATCGAGCTTGCCCGGCTTTTGCAGGATGGCGTCGGGGATGCCGATCTTGCCCACGTCGTGCATCGGTGCCGCATTCAATAAATCTTCCGCCCTGGCCGCGCTGTAGCCGGCCGCCAGTGCCAGCTGGCGCGCGTAATAGCTCATGCGGATGACGTGCATGCCCGTCTCGTTGTCCTTGTATTCGGCCGCCTGGCCCAGGGTCTGGATCACCTGCAGGCGCGAGCGGCGCAATTCCTCGGCATCCACCAGCGACAAGTGCGTACGCACGCGGGCGCGCACGATGGGCGGGCTGACGGGCTTGGTGATGTAGTCGACGGCGCCGGCGTCGAAGCCGTCCGCCTCGTCCTTCACGTCGCACAGGGCGGTGACGAAAATGACGGGAATCGCGGCAGTGACCGGCATGGCTTTCAGCTGGCGGCACACTTCATAGCCCGTCATGGCCGGCATCATGATGTCGAGCAGGATCAGTTCGACGGGGTTGTTCTGCGCCAGTTCCAGCGCCTTCTCGCCATCCTTGGCGTACAGCAGGCGGTAATCGTCCTGCAGGATCTGGCGCAGCACCTGCAGATTCGTCGCTTCGTCGTCAACGAGCAGCAGGATCGGTTTGTCTTCGTGTAAGGTCATCGTTAGCCCAGTATCAGGAAAGGTCGGCAGCCGTAGGAGCCTCGAGCCACGCCAGCAGCTGGCGCAGCACGCCCACGGCGCGCGCAAATTCAAAGTCGTCGATGGCGCTGGCCAGCGCCTGCAGGCGCTGCTGCTGGCCATGCGGCGCCAGGATGGCGGCGATCTGCGCCATCAGGGCGTCGTCGAGCTGCCCGCCCTCCAGGCTGGCGATGGCTTGCCGCAGCAAGGCACCCACGGCCGATGCATCGAGGGGCGCGCTGGCGGCCGGCGCTTCCATGGCCACGGCCGGCATACCCATTTCTTCCAGTTCGCCGGCCAGCGCCATGAAGGCGGCGGCCAGCTGCACCAGCAATTCGGTGGCCGGCAGCTGGCGCGCGATCGCTTGTTCGATGCGTCCCAGCAGGCTTTCGACCTGCACCAGGCACAGATTGCCCGCCGCGCCCTTGATACGGTGCAGCAGGTGGCCGGCCACGCTGCCGCCGCCGCGTTCCAGTTCCGCCGCCAGCATGGCGGCGCAGTCGCCATTGGCCTGCACGAAGCGGCCGATCGCCCGCTGCAAGGCTTCGCGGCCGCCCCACAGGGCGATGCCGCGCTGCCAGTCGACCTGGCCGGCGGCCGCACGCGCCGCCGCGCCGGCGGCCGGCGGCGGCATGGCCACGGCGATATCGAGCAGGCGCGCGATTTCCGCCGTCAGCTTGTGCATTTCCAGCGGCTTCGAGGCAAAGCCGTTCATGCCCGCCGTCTGCGCGGCGCGGCGGTCCTGTTCCAGCACGCTGGCCGTCAGGGCGATGATGGGCGTCGCCTTCAGGCCCTGCTCGCGCTCGTACACGCGGATCAGGCGCGTCGCTTCCAGTCCATCCATGCGCGGCATCTGCACGTCCATCAGGACGATGTCGAAGCTGCCCTTGCTGAACTCGCGCACGGCGCTCTCGCCATCGCTGGCGGCGATCACCTGGTGGCCGGCCGCGCCCAGGCTGATCAAGAGCAGCTCCACGTTCTGCGGCACGTCGTCTGCCGCCAGGATGCGCAGCGGCGGCAAAGCCGCCACGGGCTGCTCGCTGCGGCGCGCCACGGCCTTGCCCGGCGCCAGCGGCAGCAGCACGTGGAACACGCTGCCCACGCCCAGGGTGCTTTCCACCGTGATGGTGCCACCCATCAGCTCGACCAGCTGCAGCGAAATCGTCGTGCCCAGGCCCGTGCCGCCAAAGCGGCGGCTCATCGAGGAATCAGCTTGCGTGAATGGGGCGAAGATCTTGTCCAGGCGGTCGGCCGGAATGCCGATGCCCGTGTCGTGCACGGCGATATGCACTTGCTCGCCCTGCATGCCGACGGCCACGCGCACATGGCCCACTTCCGTGAACTTGACGGCGTTGCCGATCAAATTCGTCAGCACCTGCTGCACCCGGCGCGCGTCGCCGAGGAAGAACTGGCCCATGCCGGGATCGACGTCGACATGCAGCACCAGGTCGCGCGCGTGCGCCGTGACGCGCAGGGAGGCGGCCACGTGGTCGACCAGGTCGGGCAGCGAGAAGTCCACCAGTTCCAGCTCGGTGGCGCCTTTTTCCAGCTTGGCCGTGTCGAGGATGTCGTTGAGCAGCTCGAGCAGCGAACGGGCCGACTGGCGCACGGTACCCAGGTGGCGGCGCTGCAGGCTGTCCAGGGCCGTCCCCAGCAGCACTTCCGTAAAGCCGATGATGGCGTTCATCGGCGTGCGGATTTCATGGCTCATATTGGCCAGGAAGCTGGTCTTCGATTCGGCGGCCAGCTCGGCGCGGTCTTTCGCCGCGCGCAGGTTTTCCTGCATGGCGCGCCGCTCGCTCACGTCGGTGGCCAGCTTGACCACCTTGAACGGCTTGCCGTCCGTGTTGAAGATCGGATTGTACGACGCCTGTATCCACACTTCGCGGCCATCCTTGCCGATGCGCTTGTACTCGCCCGTATTGAATTCGCCGCCCGCCAGGTGCTGCCAGAACGCGATGTAGTCGGGCGAGATCACGTGGGCGGGTTCGCAGAAGATGCTGTGGTGCAGACCCAGCACGTCGTCGAGCTGGTAGCCGACCAGGTCGAGGAAGTTCTGATTGACCGCCAGGATGCGCCCCTGCAGGTCGAATTCCGCCACGGCCGTCGCGCGCGAGATGGCCGTCACCTTGCCTTCGTATTCGGCGTTGCGCAATTCGCTTTCCGTGATGTCGAGGATGACGCCGTCGATCCAGCGCACCACGCCGTCGTTGTCGAGCACGGGGCCGCTGCTCTCGCGCACCCAGCGCTCGCGCCCGTCGCGGTGGATCAGGCGGTAGACGTTCTCGAAGTCGCGCTGTTCGCCGGCCGCCTGCACGCAGGTGTCGTTGACGCGCTGGCGGTCGTCCGGATGCACGAGGTCGAACAGCCTGACCCGCCCTTCGATGAAGTCCTGCGGCGTCCAGCCCGTCAGGTTGAAGACGGCGTCGCTGATGAAGATCATCTTCCATTCGGGCGCGAAGCTGCAGTGGAAGGACACGCCCGGGATATTGCGGATCAGGGTACGGTACTGGCGCTCGCTGTCCTTGAGCGCCTGCTCCATGCTGCGCGACGAGCGCATGTCCGTGACAAACGCCACGAACAGGGGCTGGCCCGGCGTATCGATCTTGCCGATCGCCACGCGCATGGGCAGCACCGCGCCGTCCTTGTGGCAGCCATCGAGTTCGCGTCCGCTGTCGAGGATGCGCGAAGCGCCCGTTTCCAGATAGTCGCGCAGATAGCCCTCGTATTCGGCCGCATCGGCCGGTTGCAGCAGCACGCTGGCGTCGCGCCCCACGATCTCCGCTTCGCGCCAGCCGAACAGGCTTTCCGCGGCGGGATTGAAGGAGCGCACCTTGCCCTGGCCATCGATGGTGATCAGGCCATCGGCCGCCGTGTCGACGATGGCGCGCAGGCGCGATTCGCTGGCGCTGGCGTGGCGCAGCAGCTGGCGGTAGCGCAGCAAGCCATTCGCTGCGGCCACAAAGACGGTCAGCGTGACGGTAATCAGGGCCACGGCCAGGGCGACGAACGAGGCTTGCACCGTGATCGTGTTCTCGCCCGCCGTGGGCGTGCCCGAAAAGCGCGCCGCCAGCATGCCCGTGTAGTGCATGCCAGAAATGGCCAGGCCCATCACCACGCTGCTGATCAGCAAGGATGCCAGCGGACTGAGGCGCTGGCGCATGGCGTTCAGGCCGAAGCGCACCCACAGCGCCAGCATGGCCATGGTGACGGCCACCAGCAGCGAGAGCACAAACAGCCAGGGTTCGTAGCGCAGGGCCAGCGACGTCTGCATGGCGGCCATGCCGCTGTAATGCATGGAGCCGATCCCAGCTCCGACGAGCACGCCTCCGACCATCAATTGCCGCCAGTTGATGCTCGGACGCGCCAGCAGGTGCAGCGCCACCCACGAAGCGGCCATGCCTGGCAGCATCGACAGCAGGGTCAGGCCGGGCGCGAAGGACACGCGCGTGCAGATATCAAAGGCCAGCATGCCGATGAAGTGCATCGACCAGATGCCGCCGCCGAGCGCGATGGCACCCGTGATGATGGCCGTCTGGCGCTGGAAGCCGCGCTCGCTGCTGCGCGCCATGCCGGCGATCTGCAAGGCCATGAACGAGGCAAAAATGGCGATGCCGATAGAAAACAACACCAGCCAGGCATTGTGCGTGCCATAGATGTACGGCAAGGTATCGTTCGATACGGCAAAGATGGAACTCAGCATACTGTCGTGAACCGAATAGAGTGAAACGTGACGTCGCAAAACATGACGGCGCACCGCGCGCCGGCGCCCGGCTTTTTAGTAAAGCGGCAACACAGCGAAAATGACAACGGCAGCAGTCGACCAGGGCAAGGCTCGGTCATCACGCCCGCGCCTGCCGCGCGGGGGAAAGGTGCTTTTTACAGAGGGAAAAAGCGGAATGCGTACGAACTCTGGCGCGGATATCTGGCCGCCAGCGTGACGATGATTTCTTAAAGAATGATGAGTATAGTTGCTTTGCGAACATATTCATAGGACTTCAGCAATATAGTTGCCAAAAGAAAAATATTCCGCAGCCCTGATGCGACAATTCCCGGCCGCTCAGCCTGGCGGCCACTGCGCGCGTATCGCGGCAGATTCCTGATAGGTGGGACCGGCCCGCACGGCGACAGGAATACCGGCCAGTTTGCAACGGCGGCTCAACTCGTCCTTGATCTGCCGCAACGACCAGCGCTGCGGCACGGGCAGATCCATGCCAATCACGCGAATCAGCGGGCAGTCGTCGAGGGTCGTGTGCAGCAACAGCTCCAGGCGCGCCATCGGTGGCCCGCCCCGGTAGACGGTTACCGCGCCCGCGTAGGCGACCACCTCGAGCGCGCGTATCTGCGCAGTCCCAGCTGCAGCGCCTTCTCATGACCGGGCAAACGCCGCGCCAACCGGCGCAGCAACAGGCCGGCGTCGTTGATTTCGACATCAAAGGACAGATGGCGATCCGGCAGCAGGACCAGGCCGACGGTCCAGGCGGCCAGCGCCGGCAGGAGCAGCAGCACCGCATCGCCCGCGTATGGCACGTCGCGCCAGACGGCTTGCAGGACAAAGGCGAGGATCAGGGCGCAGCCGCCCAGCAGCACGCTGCGCCACAGCACGGGACGCAGATTGGCCATCATCGCTGCCTGGGAACTTGCATCGTCGGCCGGCGCAAAGCGTATCCATTCGGCGCGTGCCCCTTTGAGCTTGCGAGACGGCGCTGCGCTCAAGCGGTCGGCGCCAGCATGCCGCGGAACCACGCCAGCTGTTCGCGCGTCAGGTAGTTGGCACCATCGCCGTGCAGGATGACGATCTCGATCTCGGGAGGAATCGACGCGATCAGTTGCGCGCCCGTGACGGGAATCTTGGGAAAATTGATGCCGGCCAGGAAGGCCGGGTCTTCCGCCACCGTCACGCACTGGCGCTCGGGATTCGGCGACGGCACGAGGAACAGGTCGATCTGCTCGCTTTGCCCGCCGATCACGACGTGCAATTGCGCGGCCAGCAGTTCGGGCAGGATCAGCTCGATGTTATTCTCGGCGCGCGATTGCTGGAAAGCGCTTTTCAGGGGCGTGAGGACAGGCGTGGCGGACATGGGAACCGTGTAAAAGTGAAGACGGCGGCAGTGTAGCAGAGGCGCCCGGCCGGGCGCGCTCCGCTGGCGTCCCCCCTACAGCTTGTAGTTCAGGGACAGCAGCACGCTGCGCGGCGCGCCGTAGCGTTCCAGCCCGCCCGACCACGCATAGCCGAGGCCCTGGTAGTAGCGGCGGTCCAGCACGTTGTCGACGCTGACGCGCAGCTGCACCTGCTCGCTCAGGCGGTAGCCGGCCGTCAAGCCGACGATGGCGTAGCCGCCCTGCTGCGTCAGGTAGCCCGTGTCGCGGCGGTAGATCTTGTCCTGCGCGTACACGGAGCCGCCCAGATTCCACCGCGCCAGGCTGCCGCGCAGCTGTACAGTCGTGTACAGCTTGAACAATTGCTTCGGCTCATCCGTGGCGATGCGCTGGCCGATGTTCGCCGCCACGCTGTCTTTCGTATATTTGGCCAGCACATAGGTGTAGCCGCCCGCGATCTGCCAGCCCGGCAGTGGCGAGCCCGACAATTGCAGATCGACGCCTTCGCTCTGCACCTGCCCGGCCGCGCGGGCGCAATAGATGGCACCGCCCGTGGGGCAATTGACTTCATCGGCCATCGCGCGGTTATTCTGCTTGATGCGGAACAGCGCGCCGCCGGCATTGAGGCGGCCGCCGAAGTACTCGCCCTTGACGCCCACTTCCAGGTTGGTGCCGCTCAACGGCGGCAAAGTATTGCCGCGCACATCCAACGAGCTTTGCGGCTGGAATATCTGCGTGCCGCTCGCGTACACGGAGTGATGCTGGTCCAGGTCGTAGACGAGGCCCGCATACGGCGTAAACTTCGCGTTTTCCGTCAGGCCGCGCCGCCACGTGGGGTTACTGGCATACCAGCCCGTCACGTCCTGCGCATACCAGCCGAGGCGCCCGCCCAGCACCAGGCGCAGCGGATCGGCCAGACTGAAGTTGCCGGCCGCATAAATTCCCTTCTCATCCGTCTTGCGGCCCCAGTTGTACGGCTCGAACGGCGCGCCGTTCATGCGATAGGCATGGGGATTCCAGTGGCGGATGTCGATCACGCGCGTCCCGGCGCCCTCCCAGCTCTGGCCCGCATCCGAATCGTCGTGGCGGTAGCTGGCGCCGACGATGACGTCGTGCTGGCGGCCGAACCAGGTGACGGGGCCGCTCAGGCGCCAGTCAGCCACCACCTGATCCGTGTTGTACTTCCAGCCCGTTTCCGACTGGCTGAAGCGATAGATCTCGCCATCGATGCGGCTATTGGTGGTGTTGCGCGTGCTGGAAGAGGCATCGATGCGCGTGACGGCAAAGCGGCTGCGCCAGCCCTTCTCCAGCCTGGTTTCCAGGTCGGCGAAGACGACGTTGTTGTCGCGTTTCTGGAACGAGTCGGCATTATTCAGGAAGGTCGAGCGCGGCAAGTCCATGTGGCGGCCGTCGGCAAACGTCGGCAAGCCGACAAACACGCCATCGGTGCGGCTGTGCTGGCGCGAAAAGCCGATGCCGGCCGTGGTGGACGGCGTCAGGTCCGCTTCGACGATCGCATACACGGTGCCATTGGTGTTGTTGACCACGTCGACGAAACTGTCGCTGTCGCGCCAGCTGGCCGCCACCCTGCCGCGCACGCTGCCCGAGGCGTTCAAGGCATTGCCGGCGTCCACCGTCAATTGCCGGTCCTTCCAGCTGCCCAGGTGAGCGGACGCGTTCAGCAGGGGCGTGGCCGTGGGGCGTTTGCGTATCATGTTGATGCTGCCCGACGGCGCGCCCGCCCCTTCCATCAAACCCGTGGCGCCGCGCACCACTTCCACCCGGTCGTACATCAGCATGTCGGCCGAGACGTTGCGTTCATTGAAACCCGTGACATCGAGCGGCAAGCCATCGACGTTGACGTGGCTCAAGGCAAAACCGCGCGCAAAATACGTGGTTTCCTGGTCGGACACGCCCTGCGTCTTGCCATAGATGCCAGGCGTGGCGCGCGCGACGTCCTGCAAGGTGGTCAAATCGAAATCTTCCATCTGCTGGCGCGAAATCACGCTGACCGTTTGCGGCGTGTGCCGTTGCGACAGGTTCAAGCCCGTGGCCGTCGACATCGCGCGCGCCGTATATAAACCCGTGCCTTCCGTAGCGCGGTCCGCCTCGGCGCTGACGACCACGGCCGGCATGCTGGCCAGGCCGCCATCGGCCGTGCTGGTATTGATCTTGCGCAACAGGTAATTGCCGCTGCCGCCGTCCACCACGTCCAGGCCGCTGCCTTGCAGCAACGTTTGCAAGCCGGCCGCGACGCCATAACGGCCCTGCAAGCCCGGCGTCGCCAGGCCGTCGAGCGCCACGCCCTGCGTGGACAGGTTCACGCCGGCGGCGATGGCAAACGAGGCCAGCGCATCGCGCAGGCTGCCGGCGGGAATGCTGTAGTCGCGTGTGCTGGCTGCCTGGCTGGCCTCGGCCGCCAGCGCCAAGTGCGGCAAAGTGGCGCCGGCGCCGCCCACGGCGAGAAACAAGACCAGCGCGGCGCGCACGGCGCCGGTGGTGGGATGGAGCGTCATGCGTGCTGCTGTCAAAGTGCGGTGCTGCAAAGCCATGTAAACCCTTTCGATGGTTCGGATTGTTCGTTCTCTACCTTGTATGACGAAGCAATCTGCAAAAAGGGACAGGCAAGAAGTAAATTGGAGCACGTCGGCTTACGCCCTGCGGGCTAAGCCGACCTACCATACCCGACAGGCGTAGGTCGGCTTAGCGTGGCAAGGCCACGCGTAAGCCGACAAGCTCAAGCCGCCTCGACACTGATCCAGTAGCGCGTGCGGCGCGCCAGCCGGATCGGCAAGGCGCGCTGCAGCAAGAGCAGGATGTTGTCCGGGTCGTGCAACTGGAAGATGCCGTCCACGGGCATGGCGGCGAGCGCCGGATCGCAGCGCAGCACACCATAGCGGTAGCGGGCCACCTGCACAAGCACCTCGCCCAGCGGCATGCGCTCGGCGATCAGTACGCCCCGCAGCCAGGCGTCCGCATGCGGCGCCAGCGGCGTCAAGGCGGAAACGGCCGCTTCGTCAAAACTGCCCTGCCGGCCCGCATCGACCCTGCGCAAGGCGTCGGTAGCTTCCCTTGGCCGGATCTCGACGGCGCCCTCGCTGACGCTCACCTGCGTACGCGGCGCCAGCACGCTGCCGCCGTGGCGCACGCTGAAGTGCGTACCGAGCGCGCGCACGACGCCATTGCTGCTGCGCACGAGGAACGGGCGCGCCGGCACGGCCCCGTCGTGCGCCGTAGCGACGTGGATTTCCCCGACATGCAAAACCACCAGCCGCGCGGCGCCGTCAAAGCGCACGTCGATGGCCGTGTCCGTATTGAGTACCAGTTGCGTGCCATCGGGTAATGTCATGTGGCGGATTTCGCCCCTGGCCGTGCGGATGGCCGCGCGCCACGCTTGCCACGGCGCCGACTGGCTGGCCAGCCACAGTGCCGGTCCGGCCACGATCAGCCCGGCCAGGCCATAGAGCACGGCACGCCGCTGCGGCGACTGCGGCGCCCCGTCCGCCGCCTGGCGCAGCACCGGCGGCACGCTGGCCAGGGTGCCGCACACGAGCTCGGCCCGTTTCCACGCCGCTTCGTGCGCGGGATCGCTGGTGCGCCAGGCCTGGAAGGCTTGCTGTTCGTCAACGTTCAAAGGCCCCCCGTGCAAGCGCACCAGCCATTGCGCCGCCGCGCGGGCGGCGCGCGGGTCGATGGCAGCCGTGCTGGCGTTCACAGGATCAAGAGGATGCAGCGCTCGAACGCCTGCACCATATAGCGCTTGATGCTGCGCTCGCTCACGCCCAGGCGCCGGGCGATTTCTGCATAGGCGAGGCCATCGACATGCGCCAGCAGGAAGGCGTTGCGCACCAGCGGCGGCAAACCATCGAGCATGGCATCGATGCGCTGCAAGGCTTCCAATACCAGCAAACGCTCTTCCGGCGACTGCATCAGCAATTCAGGCTGCTGCGCCAGGGTTTCCAGCCACGCCTGCTCCAGCGACAGGCGCCGGTAATGGTCGATCAGCAGGCGCTGCGCCACGGTGGTGAGATAGGCGCGCGGTTCGCGCAGGCTGTACCGGCCCTCGGGCGGCGCCGTCAACAGGCGGACGAAGGTATCCTGCGCCAGGTCGGCCGCATGGTCGGCGCACTGCAGCTTGGCGCGCAGCCAGCGCATCAGCCAGCCGTGGTGGCTGCTGTAGATGCCTGCTATCGACTCGCTGGACTGCGCAATGTTCACTCGGGACTCCAATGCGCGCAAGGCAAGGCGCGACTAATTGATAATAATTCTCATTATCACAAATCCTGGCCTCCGGCGTCAATGCCGGCGCCTGCCTATCGCTGGAAACCGTTGTTTCAGCGCGCTTGCCGGCACTTAGCGGCTGAGATACAAGCTATTCATGACCATGCCGCCGCGCATTTTCTTCGCGCCCGGCGCCAACCCGGCGGGACAGGCACCGAGGAATACGCCCGCCAGTTCCGTGCGTTGCACCTCGGTCTTGCCGTTCAGTTCGATAGTGGTATCCGCGGTCAGGGTATAAGCCTTGGCCAGGTCGCCCTTGAAACTGCCCGCCAGCTTGGCGCCAGGACAGCTGGACTGGAAAGTATAGCTGTCGCCCTGGCGGCTTTGCGACGCGATCTGGCATTCCTGCTCGAAATCGCTCCACAAGTCGTCGTCGATCAGGCGGTCGCGTTGCTGATCAACGCAAATTTCCCAGGAAAACGGCGAGGTGGCGGGCGTCACCTTCCACAGCCCCGTGGCACGCTGCAAGCGCTGCGCCGGTTCCGCCGCCGAGGCGGACGCGGCTGCGCACAGGGGAAGGATCATCGTCAGGAACAGGGACGCGCTGCGTTTCATGGGCATTCCATTCGCTAAAAGTTTAAATATAGCAAAGAGGAACGCGCGCAGGCCGCACGCTTAGCCGTGCATCCCGGGCCTGGCGACCAATACGAAGGGAATGGCAAACGGCCCCAGGAGCACCACCAGGATGGCCCTGACAGACGTAGTTTTCAAGGAGCGGCGTTTGGCAATGAAGAGGCAAACGAAAGCCGACAGCGACCAGATCAAGGCAGGCAAGTATGCAGTCATCATGCACTCCGGATGCGCCTTGCAAGGCAGGAGAACCATGCTGACACGGAAACGCGGGCATCGCAATGGCAGATTGGGCATCTGCCATTGCGCCTTGCGGCCAGCGGCCTCTTTTTCAGCCGTTCTTAAGGCTGCAGGCAACTGGCGGCGGGCGAGACGGTCAGTGCTGACCGATCTTCATGATCTTCAACGCATTCGTGCCGCCCACCTTGCCCATCGGCTCGCCCCAGGTCAGCACGACGGTGTCGCCCTTGGTCACGACTTTGTGTTCCACCAACAAATCTTCCGCCTGCTGCAAGACCTTGTCGCGGTCCGTGCCGGACGTCAGTTCCAGGGTGCTGACGTTGCGGTACAGGGCCAGCTTGCGGCGCGTGCCCACGCTCGGGGTCAGCGCGACGATGGGGATGTCGATGTTGCAACGGCTCATCCACAGGGCTGTGGAGCCCGATTCCGTCAGGGTGGCGATCGCTTTCACGCGCAGGTGGTGGGCCGTAAACAGCGCGCCGTAGGCGATCGACTGGTCGATGCGCGAGAACGTGGCGTTGAGGAAATCGGCATCGAGCTTGCAGGTATCCCACTTTTCCGCGTCCAGGCAGATGGCGGCCATCGCTTCCACCGTTTCGATCGGGTAGCGGCCCGAGGCCGTTTCCGCCGACGTCATGACGGCATCCGTGCCATCGAGCACGGCATTGGCCACATCGGACACTTCCGCGCGCGTCGGCACGGCGTTGACGATCATCGATTCCATCATCTGCGTGGCCGTGATCGCCAGCTTGTTGGACGCGCGCGCCATCTTGATCATGCGCTTTTGCAAGGCCGGCACGGCCGCGTTGCCCACTTCCACGGCCAGGTCGCCGCGCGCCACCATGATGCCGTCGGAAGCATCGAGAATTTCTTGCAGCGCGGGAATGGCTTCCGCCCGTTCGATCTTGGCGATCATCATCGGCTTGTGGTCCCACGCTTCGCCGGCGATATTGGCCAGCTGGCGCGCCATGACCATGTCCGTGGCGTTTTTCGGGAAGGAGACGGCCACGTAATCGGCCTGGAAGCTCATCGCCGTTTTCACGTCTTCCATGTCTTTCGCCGTCAGGGCTGGCGCGGACAAGCCGCCGCCCTGGCGGTTGATGCCCTTGTTGTTCGACAATTCGCCGCCGATTTTCACGGTCGTGTGGATTTCGCTGCCGACGACCTTGTCCACCGTCAGGACGATGAGGCCATCGTTGAGCAACAATACGTCGGCGGTGCGCAAGTCGCGCGGCAATTCCTTGTAGTCGAGGCCGCAGCGCTCGATGTTGCCCAGTTCGCCGTTTTCGCCCCATTTCGCGTCGAGGATGAACTTGGCGCCGTTTTCCAGAAAAATCTTGCCTTCTTCAAACTTGCCGACACGAATCTTCGGACCTTGCAAGTCGGCCATGATGGCCACTTCGCGGCCGCACAGCGCTGCCGCTTCGCGCACCATGCGGGCGCGGTCGATATGGTCTTGCGCCTTGCCATGCGAAAAGTTCAGGCGCACGACGTCGACGCCGGCCTTGAACATGCGGACCAGGGTATCGATATCGTTCGAAGCGGGGCCAATGGTGGAAACGATCTTGGTGGCGCGTTGCTGTACTTGCATGGTCATGGTGTGCTGCTTTCTATAAAGTTCGTGCTGCTGCAAGGGCCGGCCTTGTGGGCCGGCTGTCCTGGTGCGCTGGATCAGCGCTGGTTCTTGTTACTTGGCCGCCATCAGGGCGACCGTGGTGTCGAGCATGCGGTTCGAGAAACCCCACTCGTTGTCGTACCACGACGACACTTTCACGAGGCGGCCCGAGACCTTGGTCAAGGTTGAATCGAAGTTCGACGAGGCCGGGTTGTGGTTGAAGTCGATGGAAACGAGCGGTTCCGTCTGGTACGTCAGGATGCCTTTCAGCGCGCCTTCCGACGCCGCTTTCAGCAAGGCATTCACCTCTTCCACCGTCGTATCGCGCTTGGCGATGAAGGACAGGTCGACCAGCGAGACGTTGATGGTCGGCACGCGGATGGCGAAACCATCGAGCTTGCCATTGAGTTCCGGCAAGACCAGGCCGACAGCGGCGGCCGCACCCGTCTTGGTGGGGATCATCGAATGCGTGGCCGAACGGGCGCGGCGCAAGTCTTCATGCATCACGTCGGAGAGTACCTGGTCGTTCGTGTAGGCGTGCACCGTGGTCATCAGGCCCGATTCGATGCCGATGGCGTCGTTGAGCGGTTTTACTAATGGCGCGAGGCAATTCGTCGTGCACGAAGCATTCGAGATGACCGTGTCCGTGGCTTTCAGCACGTGCTGGTTGACGCCGAACACAATGGTGGCGTCCACATCCTTGCCGCCCGGCGCGGAAATGATGACTTTCTTTGCCCCACCCTTCAGGTGGGCCGAGGCTTTTTCCTTGGTGGTGAAGAAACCCGTGCATTCAAGCACGACGTCCACGCCCAACTCTCCCCATGGAATCAGGGCCGGATCGCGCTGCGCGAACACGCGGATGCGGTCGCCGTTGACGAGCATGTTCTCGCCGTCGATGGTGACGACGCCGGGAAACTTGCCGTGCACCGTGTCGTAGCGCGTCAGATGCGCGTTCGACTTGGCGTCGCCCAGGTCGTTGATGGCGACGATTTCGATATCCTGCTGCTTGCCGCCTTCATAAAACGCGCGCAAGACGTTGCGGCCGATGCGGCCATAGCCATTGATGGCAACTTTGATGGTCATGCTGTCTCCTTGTTGTTTTCTACTGAGTTCGTAAAG
Organism: Janthinobacterium sp. HH106; assembly: GCF_001758725.1. Taxonomy (NCBI): domain Bacteria; kingdom Pseudomonadati; phylum Pseudomonadota; class Betaproteobacteria; order Burkholderiales; family Oxalobacteraceae; genus Janthinobacterium; species Janthinobacterium sp. HH106. The sequence goes on from NZ_LRIC01000058.1 coordinate 40,721, forward strand.
CCAACCCAAGTGCAAAGCTGGGGTCAGACCCGGCGGGGGAATACGCCCCAGTGGGGCGCATTCCGATCACGCAGTGACTGACCCCAAAAATTAACCGCTGTTGCGCAACCCCGCCGCAATGCCATTGATCGACAAATGTATCCCTGTGCGCGCCGCCGCATCCTGCTTACCTTCGCGGAAGCGTTTCAACAGTTCCACCTGCACGTGGTTGAGCGGGTCGATATACGGGAAACGGTTACGTATCGAACGCTGCATCAGCGGGTTGGCTTGCTGCAACTCTTCCTGGCCCGTGATCAGTTTCAAGGCGTCCAGGGTGGCCGCGTATTCGGTGCGGATGCGCGTAAAGATGGCGTCGCGCAGGGCCTTGTCCTTGACGAGCTCCGCATACTTGCCGGCGATGGCGATGTCGCTCTTGGCCAGCACCATATCCATGTTCGACAGCAGGGACGTGAAGAAGGGCCAATCCGTGTACATGCCGCGCAGCACGTCCGCCCCATCGGTAGGATGGGCGGCCAGGTAGGCTTGCACGGCGGAACCAAAACCGAACCAGCCCGGCAGCATCAAGCGGCATTGCGCCCAGCTCAAGACCCAGGGGATGGCGCGCAAATCCTCGATCGAGGTCGATTTCTTGCGCGAGGCGGGACGGCTGCCGATGTTCAGGGCGGCAATTTCCGCGATCACCGTCGATTCCCAGAAGTACTGTTCGAATCCGTCCGTGCCGTAGACGAGGTCGCGGTAGGCGTTCAGGGCCGTGCCGGACAGCTCTTCCATGGCGGCCAAATGGCCCGCGCCGGCCGAAGCCTTCGGCTGCAGCTGCGCCTGCGGCAGCAGGGTCGACTGGATGGTGGCGGCCACCAGCACTTCCAGGTTGCGGCGCCCTACTTCCGGGTTCGCATACTTGGCCGTGATGACTTCGCCCTGCTCCGTCAAACGGATCTGCCCCTGCACGGCACCTGCCGGCTGGGCCAGGATGGCTTCGTAGCTGGGTCCGCCGCCGCGGCCCACGGAACCGCCGCGGCCGTGGAACAAACGCAGCTTGATCTGGTATTGCTTGAACACGGTCACCAGCTCGATCTCGGCCTTGTAGAGTTCCCAGCCGGAGGTCAGAAAGCCGCCGTCCTTGTTGCTGTCGGAATAGCCGAGCATGACTTCCTGCTGGTCCGCGCGCGAAGTGAGCAAGTCCCGGTAGAACGGCAAGCCGAAGGCGCGCGCCATGATGGCGGGGCCGGCGCGCAAGTCGTCGATGGTTTCGAACAGGGGAATGATGTTGACGTCCACTTCGCGGCTGTCCTGGCGCAGCAAGCCCACTTCTTTCAGCAGCAAGGCCACTTCCAGCAAGTCCGACACGCTGGCCGCCTTCGAGATGATGCAGTTCGGCACCGATTCCTTGCCGTATTTGACGTGGGCTTGGCGCACGGCGCGGAAGATGTCGAGTTCGGACGTCGTTTCTTCCGAGTACTGTGCATACGGCGACGTCAGCAGGCGTGGCGATTCCAGCTCGGCCAGCAGCAAGCTGATGCGCTGCTCTTCATCGAGGTCCAGGTAGACGAGGCCCGGCTGGGCGCCGGCGAACAGTTCGCCCACGACGCGCTCGTGCACGTCGGAATTCTGGCGCAAATCGAGCGGCGCCAGCGAAAAGCCGAACACCTTGACGGCACGGCGCAGCTGGCGCAGCCGGCCCCGCGCCAGCGCGCGCAAGCCATTGCTGACGAGCGAATGCTGGACCACGTCCAGGTCGGCCAGCAGTTCGGCGGCGGCCGCGTAAGGCTGCACGCCGTCCGCTTGCTTGCCCTTGCCAGAGAGCACCACGCGCGTCGCATCGAGGCGCGCATGGATGCCATGCAGGGCGCGGCGGTACGGTTCGTCGACCCGGTGCGGCGAGGCATCGGCCGAGCGCTCGGCCAGCGCGCGCAGCGGCTCGCTGCAGGCGTTCAGGATTTGTGCCAGCGACAGTTGCGAAGCGAGCTTGCGCAATTCGCCGAGGTAAAAGTCGAGCACCTTGTCGGCTTGCGTCTGCAGGGTGCTGCGCAGGATGTCGGCCGTGACGAAGGGATTGCCGTCGCGATCGCCACCTATCCAGCTGCCGACTTTCATGAAATTGGGCAATTCTGCATCTTCCCAGCGGGCATCGCGCTGGGCCAGCATGGTTTCCAGCGAGGAATACAATTTCGGCAATTCGCGCAAGATCGTGTGGTCGTAGAACGACAGGCCGTTGGCCACTTCATCCATGACGGACAGCTTGCTCGTGCGCAACAGGCGCGTTTGCCACAGGGTCACGATGCCGCGGCCCAGCGCTTCTTCGTTCTGCTCCGCCTCTTCCGGCGTCATTTGCACGCGGTCGCGCTCGCTCAACAGGCGCGCGATGGCCATCTGGCAATTCTGGATGCTCTTGCGCTGCACTTCCGTCGGGTGCGCCGTGAACACGGGGCTGACGAAGGCATCTTCAAAGAACGTTTCCAGCGCATCGGCCTTGCCCGCGTCAAACACATTGCCGACGGCATGGCTGAGACTGCCCTGGCGCGGCGGCGAACCGGCGATCAAATGGGCGCGCGTGCGGCGGATGTGATGCTGATCTTCCGCAATGTTGGCCAGCAGCGAGAAATAGCTGAAGGCGCGCGTCAATTGCGTGGTTTCTTCCTGCGACAGCGCTTGCAGCGCGTCCGACAGCTGCGCGCGCGCCGCTTCATCATTGTCGCGGCGGAAACGGATGGCCAGCTGGCGCACATGTTCGATGCGCTCGAAGGCGGGGTCGCCCAGGTGGTTGCGGATGGCGTCGCCCAGCAGACGGCCCAGCTGGCGGATATCGCTGCTCAGCAGCTCGTCTTTCACTTCATTCATTTGCATGGTATGTATTTCCTGGGGCGGCCACGGTGGCACCGCACAGATTGCGTAGTACGCGCTCCCCGGCCGGGAAACGCCCATCATCCGATTTTTGTAGTAAATTTACCTTATCGCTTCACCATCCTCTTGATTTTCATCAATAAAATCCATGCTCAAAGGGCCGACAAGGGCCTGCAAGCTATTTAGCAGGGCAACAATATGAAAATTTACTACGCATTTAAGCGAAAGGCAATCAACTTTTGTCTTTCGAGGATCAAAAGTGACGGCGCAACACACAGGGCCGGCGCTCTCCTGTATGCTGCGGATGAAACAAGGATGTAATCCACATCTTATGAACGATGCCCATGCGACTGACTGCCTACACTGACTACACCCTGCGCACCCTGATGTACCTGGGCGTGCACCGCGACCGCCTTGTCACCATCCAGGACATCGCCGACCTGCATGCGATTTCCAAGAATCACCTGATGAAGGTGGTGCACCAGCTGGGCCTGTCGGGCATCGTGGAAACCGTGCGTGGGAGGAATGGCGGCCTGCGCCTGGCGCGCGACCCGGCCGAGATCAATATCGGCACCGTGGTACGCGAAACGGAAAATGACTTTTTTATGGCGGAATGTTTTAACAAGGAAAACAATACCTGCCCGCTGACGCCCGATTGCCTGCTGAAGGCCAAGCTGGGCCAGGCCACGGCCGCCTTCCTGGCCGTGCTCGACACGGTAACCCTGGCCTCGATACTCGAAGCGACGCCGGGCGCGCCAGCGCTGGCGGCGGGCGTGATTCCCCTGCGCGTGGCCAAATAAGCGCGTGCCACAAACAACAATGCCCGGCGAACCGGGCATTGTTTCCTGCAGTAACTACCTAAAACATCAATGCGCGCTGGCGCCTGCCGCGCCGATGCCCGTTTCCGAACGCATTTGCTGCGCTTCATAACCGGCGCGGTCGATGCGCGCGCGGGGGCTCTTGTCGAGCACCGAGAACAGCCAGATACCGACGAAGCCCGCCGTCATCGAGAACAGCGCTGGTGAAGCGTACGGGAACAGCGCTTCGCCATGGCCGAGCACGTCGACCCACACGGACTTCGACACCACCGTCAGCGCCACGGCCGTGATCAAGCCCAGGAAGCCGCCGATGGTGGCGCCCCGCGTGGTGCAGTCTTTCCACAGCACCGACATGAACAGGACGGGGAAGTTGGCCGAAGCGGCAATGGCGAAGGCCAGCGAGACCATGAAGGCGATGTTCTGCTTTTCAAAGGCGATGCCCAGCACCACGGCGATGATGCCCAGCACGATCGTCGTTACGCGCGACACCTTCAATTCGTTGGCGCCCGTGGCCTTGCCCTTCTTGATGACGGTGGCATACAGATCGTGCGACACGGCCGACGCGCCCGACAGGGTCAGGCCGGCCACGACGGCCAGGATGGTGGCGAACGCGACCGCCGACATGAAGCCCAGGAAGACGTTGCCGCCCACGGCCTTGGCCAGGTGCACGGCCGCCATGTTGTTACCACCCAGCAATTTGCCGGCCGCATCCTTGAACTCGGGATTGGTGCTGACCAGCACGATGGCGCCAAAGCCGATGATGAAGGTCAGAATGTAGAAATAGGCGATCCAAGTGGTGGCCCAGAACACGGACTTGCGCGCTTCCTTGGCGCTCGGCACCGTGAAGAAACGCATCAGGATGTGCGGCAGGCCGGCCGTGCCGAACATCAGCGCCATGCCGAACGAGATGGCCGAGATCGGGTCCTTGATGAAGGAACCGGGGCCCATGATCGCTTCCTTGGTGGCATGCACGTCCACGGACTTGGCGAACAGCGCTTCCGGGCTGAAGTTGAATTGCGCCAGCACGGCCACGGCCATGAAGGTGGCGCCGCCCAGCAGCATCACGGCCTTGATGATCTGCACCCAGGTGGTGGCCGTCATGCCGCCGAACAGCACGTAGATCATCATCAAGGTACCGACCAGGACGACGGCGATCCAGTATTCGAGGCCGAACAGCAGCTTGATCAGCTGGCCCGCGCCCACCATCTGCGCGATCAGGTAAAACGCCACGACGACGAGGGTGCCGGACGCCGAGAAAATGCGGATCGGCGCCTGCTTGAAGCGGTAGGCGGCCACGTCGGCAAACGTGTAGCGGCCCAGGTTGCGCAAGCGCTCGGCCATCAAAAAGGTGATGACGGGCCAGCCGACGAGAAAGCCGATGGCGTAGATCAGGCCGTCATAGCCGTTCAGGAAGACGGCGGCGGAAATGCCGAGGAACGATGCGGCCGACATATAGTCGCCCGCGATGGCCAGGCCGTTCTGGAAGCCCGTGATGCCGCCGCCGGCCGTGTAGAAATCGGAAGCCGACTTGGTCTTCTTGGCCGCCCATTTGGTGACGAACAGGGTAAAGATGACGAAGACGGCGAACATGATGATGGCCGTCCAGTTGGTGGGCTGCTTGACTGCCTGGCCCAGGTCGGCGCCGGCCGCGAACACGGCATTGCTGGCACCCAGCAAGGCCAGCGCGCTCAGGCCGGACGCGCAGCGCAGCGCATGCTTGGCGGCGCTCATGCCTGCACCCGTGCCTGGATGGCGCTGGTCAGGTCGTCGAATTGCTTGTTGGCGCGGCGCACATAGATGCCCGTGATCACCACGGTAAACACGATGACGAACAAGCCGATCGGCATGCCCCAGGTCATCACGCCCGCGCCCGTTTTAGCGGCCAGAAATTCCTTGTCGAACGCGATGAGCAGGATGTAACCATAATACACCAGCATCATCAGGCCCGTCAGGGCCCAGCCGAAGCGCGAGCGCACCTTGACCAGCTGATGATAATTGGGGTCGCGCTTGATTTGTTGCACAAGATCGTCATGCATGGTGTTGCCTCCGTTATGTAAAAAACTGCTCTTTTCTTGTCGAGCTTGCATTCACGATACGGCGCGAGGCTTACCCGCCCCTTACGGCGGCGGTTTTTTCTCGCAGGGGCAACACACGGCAGTAGAAATCAGTTCAAGGCGGCTGCCGGTCCGAAGAATTCATGGTGCGTCTGCCGTTCCGGCACGCCCAGTTCGCGCAGGTATTGCTTGACGGCCCGCATGAATGGCTGCGGCCCCAGGAAGTAGGCGTCGACGTCGCGCGAGGCCGGCAGCCAGCGATTCAACTGCTCTTTATTCAACATGCCGACGGCATCGGGCGCATCTTGCTCGCCGGCATGTTCCGCGTAGCAGTAATAGCGCTGCAGCTGCGGGTGCTGCGCGGCCAGTTCGTCGATCTGCGCGCGGAATGCATGCACGCCGTGGTGGCGCGCCGCGTGGATGAAATGCACGGGACGCGTGCCGCGCAGGGCCGCCGTCAGCATGGCCAGGGTCGGCGTGATACCCACGCCGCCGCTGATCAGCACCAGCGGCTTGTCGCTCTCGGTCAGGACGAAGTCGCCCGAGGGCGGCGTCAGCTGCACCGTGTCGCCCGCCTGCACGTGGTCATGGAAGAAATTCGACACCTTGCCGCCCTCTTCCCGCTTGATGCTGATGCGGTAGGTCTGGCCATTGCTGGCGGCGGACAACGAGTACTGGCGGCGCATGGGCACGCCATCGACGTCGACCAGCACGCCGATGTATTGACCTGGCGCAAAGTCGAGCACGGGCTGGCCATCGGCGGGCGCCAGCAGGAAGGATGTAATCTCGCCGCTTTCCACCGTCTTGCTGCGCACGGTAAAGTCGCGCGCGCCGCTCCAGCCGCCCGGCGCGGCCGCTTGCGCCTTGTAGATGCGCCCTTCCTCGCCGGCCAGGATGTCGGCCAGCTGGCCGTAGGCCGCACCCCAGGCGTCGATGACGGCGTCGCTGGCCACCTCTTCGCCCAACACTTCACGGATCGCCTGCAGCAGGCTGGCGCCCACCAGCGGATAGTGCTCGGCGCGGATCTGCAGGGCCACGTGCTTGTTGACGATGGTGGCCACCAGGTCGCCCAGCGCGGCAAGCTGATCGATATGTTTGGCATACATCAGCACGCCATTGGCCAGCGCGCGCTGCTGGTCGCCGCTGTGCTGGTGCGCCTGGTTAAAGTACGGCAGCACTTCGGGATGGTCGCGGAACAGGTTCTTGTAGAAATGACGGGTCAGCGCTTCGCCGCCCTGCTCGAGGATGGGGACGGTGGCCGTGATGATGGCGCGTTGTTCTTGGGTCAGCATGTGGAATTCCTTTAGATAGATGAGCAGGCGGTTTTCAGGCCAGTGATTCAATGGCGGGATAAAGATCGCGGTCTTCGCGGCGCATGCGCTGGAACAGCGCGTGCAACACGGTATTGGCTTCGCTGCGGAAGGCGTCCGGTTCGGCTGCCAGGCGCACGGGCGTATTCCAGCGGCCGGCGAAATCGAGGTAGGCGCCGGCGATGCCGTGCATCTCGTGTTCGTACTGGCGCCCCAGCTGGGCCACCGTGGCCACGCCGGACGCCTGCGCGGCCGGATACAGGTAGCGCTGCTCGACGGCCAGGTGCAGCTTGATCAAGCCGCTCATGGCGACGATCTGTTCGGCGATGGCCTGCGCCTGCGCGGCGACACCGCCGCGCGCCAGCCGGCGCAAGTCATCGATGGCGGCCAGGATGGCCAGGTGCTGCTGTTTGAATTTGTCGATATTCATGGCGTGATTCTCTTGTTGAGTGCTGCCAGTGTAGCGGAATTCGCTTAAACATGCAAATTACATGCATCTTTAAAATTCGCAAATGTTTCCCATAGGAATGTACATCGACATGCGCCACTATGTGCGGCACAGAACACAAGCCATGGCCATGTCTGCCTATAATTTATTCATCACAGCGCGTGCCCGTTTGCGGCCGTGCCGCACCCTCCACTCAGCGAAGGATCAGCATGAACATCAAGACGGGCATGGGCCAGGCGCAACAACTGGCCGGCATCATCAACGAACACCACACGGAACTGCTGGACGGCTGGATGGCCGGCCTGATCGCCCGCCTGGTGCGGCGCGACAAGATCGCCGAAAACGAGCTGCGCCAGCAGGCATCGCAATTCCTGCCGCTGCTGGCGGGCGCGCTGGATAGCGGCGACTCGTTCGACATCGAGGGCGGCGCCTGGGACGACACGCGCCAGCTGCTGGCCGAAATATCGCAGTCGCGCGTACGCCAGGGCTATTCGCCGATCGACACGGCCAGCTTCATGTTCGCCCTCAAGGAACCGCTGTTCGCCTACCTGCGCAAGGCAATCACGGCGCAGCCGGAGCAGCTGGGCGACGCCATCGTCAGCACCAGCAAATTGTTCGACGAGCTGGGCCTGCTGACCATCGCCGTCTACCAGAAGGCGCGCGAACAGGTGATATTGCGCCAGCAGCAGGAATTGCTGGAGTTGTCCACGCCCGTGGTGCAGCTGTGGCAAAACGTGCTGGCCCTGCCCCTGATCGGCACCCTCGACAGCGCCCGCACGCAGGTGGTAATGGAAAGCCTGCTGCAAAAGATCGTCGATACGGGCGCCCTGATCGCCATCATCGACATCACGGGCGTGCCCACCGTCGACACCCTGGTGGCGCAGCACCTGCTGAAGACCATCGCCGCCGCGCGCCTGATGGGCGCCGACTGCATCATCAGCGGCATCCGCCCGCAGATCGCGCAAACCATCGTGCACCTGGGCGTCAACCTGGAAGACGTGATGACCAAGGCCACCCTGGCCGACGCCTTCGTCGTGGCCCTGAAACGCACGGGTTCCAGCATCACCTACCAGCAGCAACAACACTGAGGCGCCTATGGAAAGAATCCCCATTTTACGCATGGGCCGGCTGTTGCTGGTGACGATACAGGTGGACATGCACGACCGCCTGGCGATGACCCTGCAGGACGACCTGACCACCCGCATCGTGACGGACCGCGCCACGGGCGTGCTGATCGACATTTCCGCGCTCGACATCGTCGACTCCTTTATCGGCCGCATGATCAGCAACACGGCGGCGATGGCGAAAATCCTCGACGCGCGCACCGTCGTCGTCGGCATGCAGCCGGCCGTCGCCATCACCCTGGTGGAACTGGGGCTGACCCTGGAAGGCGTGAGCACGGCGCTCAACGTGGAGCTGGGCATCAAGCTGCTGGAACGGGGCGGCGCATGCGCATGACGGGGGCGCCATGCTAGGCGCGCAGGCACAGGAGCGGGCGCAGCCGGGGGCGCAACAGATCCTGCCCCTGCATAACGACGAAGACGTCGTGCGCTTGCGCAAGCAGGTGCGCGACAGCATGGTCGCCATGGGTTTTGGCCTGATCGAACAGACCAAGATCATCACGGCGGCCAGCGAACTGGCGCGCAACACCCTGCGCTACGGCGGCGGCGGCGAGGCGCGCATCGCGCGCGTCAGCGATGGCGCGCGCCAGGGCCTGGAACTGCGCTTCGTCGACGCGGGACCGGGCATTGACGATATTCCCCTGGCGCTGACCGATGGCTATACCAGCGGCGGCGGGCTGGGATTGGGGCTGGGCGGCGCCAAGCGCCTGGCCGACGCATTTCACATCGACACGGCGCCCGGCGCGGGCACCACCGTCACCATCGCGAAATGGAAGCTGTTTTGAACCACCAGGAACCACAGCCTGACATTCTCAGGCAAAGAAGTTTTCCCATCGGCGAACCGAGCGAGATCGCCGCGGCCCGCCGCGCCGGCAACGAGCTGGCGCGCCGCATCGGCTTCGACGACGTGCGCACGGGCCAGCTGGCCATCATCATCAGCGAGGCGGCCACCAATATCGTCAAGCACGCGCAGCGCGGCGAGATCCTGCTGCGCAAGGTGCTGCGCGGCGGCACCAGCGGCATCGAAGTGCTGGCCATCGACAACGGCCCCGGCATGGCCAATGTGCGCCAGCACATGCAGGATGGCCATTCCACCACGGCCACCTACGGCGTGGGGCTGGGCGCGATACGCCGCCTGAGCCAGGAATTCGACCTGTACACGGGGCCCGGCAAGGGCACGGTGCTGATGATGGTGGTATGGGGACCCAACGCCAGCAGCGCCATTCCCGCCCATCCGAACTGGCGCATCGGCGCCGTGTGCCTGCCGCTGGCCTCGGAACAAGTGTGCGGCGACGCGTGGAACGTCGTGTGCGAAGGCCATGAACTGAGCCTGATGGTGGCCGATGGCCTGGGCCACGGCCCGCTGGCGGCGCGCGCGTCGGAACGCGCCAGCGCCCTGCTGGAACACGACACGCCCGGCTTGCCACCCCTGCCCGCCCCCTTCATCGAACTGGCCCACGGCGCGCTGCGCACCACGCGCGGCGCGGCCATGGCGGTGGCGCATATCGACAGCGCGCGCCGCGAATTGCGCTATGCGGGCGTGGGCAACATCGCCGCCTGCGCCTTCGACGCGCAGCAGCGCCGGCATCTGCTGTCGCATAACGGCATCGTCGGCAGCAATCTGCGCAAGGTGCAGGAATTCTGCTATCCGTGGCAGCTGGGCACGACCCTGATCATGCACTCGGACGGCTTGCACACGCGCTGGGACCTGGAACAGTATCCGGGCCTGGCGCAATGCCACCCCAGCCTGATCGCCGCCGTGCTGTACCGCGATTTTTCGCGCGGGCGCGACGACGTCACGGTGGTGGTGCTGCGCGAACATGAGGAACATCAGGCTGTAACGGCAGAAAGGACAGGTGGGGCATGACGCAACGCATATTGACAGCCCATATCGGCAGCGAACTCGATGTGGTGGGGGCGCGCCAGCGCGCGCGGCAGATCGCCGCCCTGTGCGGCTTCGGCGTGCAGGATCAGGTGCGCATCGCCACGGCCGTGTCGGAACTGGCGCGCAACGTCTACAACTACGCGGGCAGCGGCAAGGTGCATTTCGCCATCGATGGCCAGACGGCGCCGCAGGTGCTCAGCATCCGCATCGAGGACCAGGGTCCCGGCATCGCGCAGCTCGACCGGATACTGGCCGGCACCTACCGCTCGCCCACGGGCATGGGCCTGGGCATCCTGGGCGCGCAGCGCCTGATGGACCGCTGCTATATCCACAGCGCGCCCGGCGACGGCACGCAAATCACGCTGCACAAGCTGTTCCCGCGCGACGCGCCCCTGCTCGACGGGCAAAGCATCGGCGCGCTGTCCGGCAGCCTGCAGGCGCTGCCCTCGGATATCACGCTGTCCGAGGTGCAGCAGCAGAACCGCGAACTGCTGAGCACCCTGGCCGAACTGAAGACGCGCCAGGACGATTTGCTGCAGCTGACGCGCGAACTGGAAGACACCAACCGGGGCGTGGTGGCGCTGTTCGCGGAACTCGATGAAAAAGCCGACCACCTGCGCCGCGCCGACCAGATGAAGTCGCGCTTCCTGTCGAACATGAGCCATGAATTCCGCACGCCGCTCAGCTCCATCCGCGCCCTGTCCAAGCTGCTGCTCGACCGCATCGACGGCGAACTGTCGGAGGAACAGGAAAAGCAGGTGCTGTTCATCCTGCAAAGCGCCGTCAGCCTGAGCGACCTGGTAAACGACCTGCTGGACCTGGCCAAGATCGAGGCGGGCAAGGTCGACGTGCACGCCAACAGCTTCCAGGTGGCCGACCTGTTCAGCGCCCTGCGCGGCATGCTGCGCCCGCTGCTGGTGTCCGATACGCTCACGCTCACCTTCATCGACCCCGACCCGGCGCTGCAGATCCATACGGATGAAGGCAAGCTGTCGCAAATCCTGCGCAACTTTATCTCCAACGCCCTCAAGTTCACGGAGGCGGGTGCCATCGTCGTCAGCGCCACGCCCTTGCCGGAGCAGGACGCCATCCGCTTTTCCGTCTCCGACACGGGCCTGGGCATCGATGCCGAAGACGTGCAGCTGATCTTCGAGGAATTCAGCCAGGTGGAAAACCACATGCAGCGCAAGGTCAAGGGCACGGGCCTGGGCCTGCCCCTGTGCCGCAACCTGGCCACCCTGCTCAATGGCACGGTGTCGGTAGACAGCACGCCGGGCCACGGTTCGCTGTTTTCCGTGGTCCTGCCCACCAGCTACCATGCGCCCGAAGGCAGCCTGCCGCCGAGCGCGCCGGCCAACGACAACGGCAACGACCAGCGCATCGGCGTGCTGGTGGTGGAAGACAATCCGCCCGTGCGCCTGCTGTATGAAAAATTCTTGGCCGGCAGCGAATTTCGCGTCGTCCCCGCGCGCAGCGTGCGCGAGGCGCAGGAACGCTGGGAACAGCAGCGCCCCGCCGCCGTCATCCTCGACATCCTGCTGCACGGCGAAACGGCCTGGCACTGGCTGGCCGAGCTGAAAAACGACCCGCTGCGGCGCCAGGTGCCCGTCATCGTCGCCACCGAGATCGACGACGTGCGCAAGGGCCTGGCCCTGGGCGCCGACGCCTATTACGTCAAGCCGCTGTCGCGCCAGCAATTGCTGGCGACCCTGCGCGCGCTGATCGGCAACCAACACCACCGGCAAGAGCCGGTTCCGCCGCAAGGCACAACCACCTGGGACAATGCGCATGCTACCGGATAACAACAGCGATGCTCTGATCCTGAACGTCGATGACAGCGATGGCGCACGCTACGCCAAATCGCGCATCCTCAAACGCGCCGGCTTCAAGGTCATCGAAGCCTCGAACGGCGGCGACGCGCTGCTGCGCGCGCGCCAGGACCGCCCTAACCTGATCCTGCTCGACGTCAAGCTGCCCGACATCAACGGCCTGGAAGTGTGCCGCCAACTGAAGGGCGGCGCCGAGACGAACACCATTCTGGTGCTGCAGACGTCGGCCTCGTGCATCGGCACGGCCGACAAGATCCGCGCCCTCGATGGCGGCGCCGACAATTACCTGGTCGAACCGATCGAGGCCGATGAACTGATCGCCAACGTCAAGGCGCTGCTGCGCCTGGGCCGGGTCGAGCGCGCGCTGCGCGACGTGGACCGCCGCAAGGATGAATTCCTGGCCACCCTGGCCCACGAATTGCGCAATCCGCTGGGCCCCATCCGCACGGCGCTGGCCCTGTTGTGCAAGCTCGACCCCGTCGTGCCGGCCGTGCAGGACAATGCGCGCCGCACCATCGGCCGCCATACGGACCACCTGGTGCGCCTGGTGGACGACCTGCTCGACGTGTCGCGCATTTCGCAGGGCAAGATCTCGCTGCAATGGGAAAGCGTGAGCCTGCTCAGCGTCATCCGCAGCGCGCTGGAAACGAGTTCGCACAGCATCGAGGCGCGCGGCCATGCGCTCGACGTGCATCTGCCCAAGGAAGAACTGTGGGTCTGCGGCGACGCCGTGCGCCTGTCGCAGATCGTTGCCAACTTGCTGCTGAACGCGGCCAAGTTCACGGCGCCGGGCGGACGCATCGCGATTTCCGCCGCGCGCGAAGGCGACAACGTGCGCATCCGCCTGAGCGACAACGGCATCGGCATCGCCGCCGCCAGCATCGACAGCATCTTCGGCCTGTTCGAGCAGAGCGGCCATTCGCCCGACCGGGTGCAGGACGGCCTGGGCATCGGCCTGTCGCTGGTGCGCAACCTGGTGACCTTGCACGGCGGCCAGGTCAGCGTGCACAGCCCCGGCGTGGGACTGGGCAGCACCTTCGAAGTGATGCTGCCCCTCGACGCCAACGTGCCCGTGCCGGCCGCCGCGCCGGCGCCCGAAGCGGCCAGCGGCGGCAGCCAGCGCATCCTCGTGGTCGACGACAACAGCGATGCGGCCGACACCCTGGCCGAACTGCTGGAGATGTACGGCCACACGGTGCGCACGGCCTACACGGGCGCGCAAGCGACCGAGCGCACCCTGGAATTCAAGCCCGACATCGTCTTTCTCGACATCGGCCTGCCCGACATGAGCGGCTACGACGTGGCCGGCAAATTGCGCCAGCTGCCGATACCGCAGCAATTCCAGCTCGTGGCGCTGACCGGCTATGGCCAGGAACACGACCGCCAGGCGGCACTGCAGGCCGGGTTCAACGAGCACTTCGCCAAGCCTGTCGATTTCGGCAAGCTGGCCATGCTGGGGCTGCATATCACGCCATGAGCGCAGCATGAGCGGGGTGGCCGGCTGCCGGTTGCCAAGGCGTCGGCTATAATCGGCGGCCGGCGATGGCGCCGCATCGCATCCGCCGCGCCGGGTACCCCACCATTGGAACGATCACATGAAAACCCGCACGCCGCTGCTGCGCATCACCATGATACTGGGCGCCCTGCATGCCCTGCTGGGCTGGCTGCTGCTGCCAGCGCTGCCCGTCGGCCTGGCCGGCTGGCTGCTGGGCGGCGCCGTCCTGCTGGCGTCGACCATGCTGATGCCGATGACCATCTTCGCCCGCGCCGTCACCAACGATGCGCGCCTGGCCGACCGTTTGAGCTGGGCCGGCTCGCTGTGCATGGGCTTTTTTTCTTCGCTATTCGTGCTCACCGTGCTGCGCGAACTGCTGATGCTCGTTCCCGCCACCCGCCCCCACGCCCAGGCCTCCGCCGTGGCGGCGCTCGCCCTGGCGCTGCTGGCCACCGTCCTTGGTTTCATCAACGCCCGCCGTGTGGCGCGCGTGCGCGAAGTGACGGTGCCGATTACCGGCCTGCCGGCCGCCCTGCAAGGTTTTAACATCGTGCAGCTGAGCGACATCCACGTGGGCGCCACCATCAAGCGCGCCTACGTGGACGCCATCGTCGCGCGCGCCAACGGCCTGCAAGCGGACGTCATCGCCATCACGGGCGACGTGGTCGACGGCACGGTGGCGCAACTGGGCAGCCATACGGCGCCGCTGGGCGAGCTTCGGGCGCGCCACGGCGTCTTTCTCGTCACGGGCAACCACGAATACTATTCGGGCGCCGCGCCATGGGTGGCGGAATTTCGCCGCCTGGGCTTGCGCGTGCTGATGAACGAACATGCGGTGCTCGAGCACGACGGCGCGCGCCTGGCGCTGGCCGGCGTCACCGATTTCAATGCCGGCGCCTTCGATCCGGATCAACGCAGCGACCCGCAGGGCGCCATCGCCGGCGCACCGGCCGATATCCTCCGCATCCTGCTGGCGCACCAGCCGCGCAGCGCGCCCGAGGCGGAAGCGGCCGGCTACGACCTGCAATTGTCGGGCCACACCCACGGGGGCCAGTTCTGGCCATGGAATCTGTTCGTGCCGCTGCAGCAGCCTTACGTGGCGGGCCTGCACCGGCAAGGTCGCCTGTGGATTTATGTCAGCCGCGGCACGGGTTATTGGGGGCCGCCGAAGCGCATCGGTGCGCCGGCGGAGATCACGCTGTTGCGGCTGGTGGCGGCGTAGAACCTAGTCGGCCCAGCTGGCCATCCACGCCTCGAAACGCGCCGCCACGGCTGGCGGATTCAAGCGCGCCAGCGCGCCTTCCACCGGCTCGCTGTCGCTGACCTCGAACAGCAGCACGGTTTGATCGCGCTGCGCGCCCGTGCCAAAACAGCCTTCGGCATCGAGCTGCGCCAGCGCCGCGATGCAGGCGTCGAACACGCCGGTGCGGAAGGTGGCGAATGCGACGTCGAACGGCAAGCCACGGTGCGCCTGCAGCAGCAAACGGTAGGCGCTGTCGAAGTAGGCGCCGCCCTCGTCAAACGCCCATTCGGCCGGGTTCCACAGCATCTCTTCGCCATATTCCGAGGCGGCCAGCGCTTCGCGGCTGTTCGCCATGGGACCGATGGTCATGGCGCTGTCGTCGCTGACCAGCGCGAAAGCGTCGATGTGCTGCTCCGGATGCGCACGGCGCACGCAGTCGAAAGCCAGGCGCGCGGCCTGCGCCACCAGGGTTTGCAGCAGCGCGAAATCGAAGACGGCCGGGTCGATGACCATGGCGCGCGCCAAGATATAGCCATCGGCCAGCGCCGCCTGGCAACGGGCTAAGTAGGCGGCGTGCGCCTCGGCATCGCTGGCGTAGTGCGTGCGCGTCTCCGCGCCCCAGGTCATGGCCGCGCCGCTGGCCGTCCAGACGGTCGTACCGAATACGCGCGCTTCCTGGAAGCGGGCCGGCTGATCGCCGTCAAAGGTGTAAAACAGACTGTAGTTATCAGGCATGAGAATTTTTCTTTGTTTAATCGGGCCGCATCTGCGCGGCGAAATCGCGCTGGCGGAACTGCTCCAGCAAAAAATCGACGAAGACGCGCGTCTTCGCGGGCAGCAGCTTCTTGCTGGGATAGTACACGGACAGGGGGCCGGAATCGGCATGCCAGCCGGGCAGCAGGCGGATCAACGCGCCGCTGCGCAAATGGGCCAGCGCGTGCGGCATGGGCAGCAGCGCCACGCCGACACCCATGAGGGCTGCCTGCGCCATCGCTTCCGGATCGTCGAAGATGGCGCGTGGCCGGCATTCGGCCACGCCTTCGCCGCCAGAACCATCGCGCAATATCCAGCTGCGCAGTCTGCCGCTGCCGGCCGAGCGGCGCGCCACGCCGTCGAATTGCGCCAGGTCCGAAGGATGCGCGGGCATGCGTTTCCCCTGCATGAAGGCGGGCGACGCCGTGGCGACGACGTGGGCGTGACCCAGTTCGCGCGCCACCACGCCGGGCGTGAGCTCGATGCCGCCGCCGATGGCCACGTCAAAGCCCTCACCGATCAAGTCGACTTGCCGGTTGTCGAAATGGCAGTCGGGAATGACGCCCGGGTAGCGCGCGATGAACTCGCCCAGCAAGGGCACGACATAGCTGCGCCCGAACGACGGCGCCATGCTGATTTTCAGGATGCCGGCCGGCTGGCCGCCCTCTTCGGCCACGCCGGCGATCGCCTCGCGCAGGGTAGACAGGGCGCCGCCGATCTGCTGCAGGAAGCGTTCGCCCCCTTCCGTCAGGGTCAGGCGGCGCGTACTGCGCTGGAACAGGCGCAGGCCCAGGCTCGTTTCCAGCCGCGCCACGTTCTTGCTGACGGCCGCCGGCGTCAGCCCCAGGCGGCGCGCGGCCGCCGAAAAGCTGCCCAGCTCGGCGGACAGCACAAACGATTGCAAGTGATTGAGGGCATCCATGCGCCTATTCTACCCGCTCATTTGATCGTTTTAGTTGAAAGTGATTGTAGCGATTCATGGCTAGCGCGGCAGGAATGAAACCTAGATACTGAATTCCTCGACTCCTCACACAGAAAGCCCATCATGCAAACCCAAACCAACCATACCCAGTCACTGCTGAACAAGATCGCCTTTGTGACGGGCGGCTCGCGCGGCATCGGCGCGGCCATCGTGCGCCGCCTGGCCAGCCAGGGCGCCCATGTCGTCTTCACGTATCAAAGCTCGGCCGCCGAAGCGCAGGCGCTGGCGGCCACGGTGGAAGCGGCCGGCGGCAAGGCGCTGGGCGTGCAGGCCGATGCGGCCGACGCCGCAGCCCTGACGGCGGCCATAGACAAGGTGGCGGCGCAGTTTGGCCGTGTCGACATCCTCGTCAACAACGCGGGCGTGTTCCTGCCCGGCGCCATCGATGATTTTTCGCTGGCGGACTTCGACAAGACGATTGCCGTCAACGTGCGCGCCGTGTTCGTGGCCATCAAGGCGGCCGTGGCGCACATGCAGACGGGCGGGCGCATCATCAATATCGGCAGCACGAATGCGCACCGCATGCCGTTCGGCGGCGCGGCCGCCTACGCCATGAGCAAATCGGCGCTGAGCGGCCTGACGCAAGGCCTGTCGCGCGACCTGGGACCGCGCGGCATCACCATCAACAACGTGGAACCAGGCCCCGTCGCCACCGACATGAACCCGCCCACGGGCGACTTCGCCGACCTGATGCACGGCCTGATGGCCCTGCCCCGCCACGGCACGGCCGATGAAATCGCCGGCATGGTGGCTTACCTGGCCAGCGACGAAGCGGCGTTCGTCACGGGCGCGGGGCTGAAGATCGACGGGGGTTTTGCCGCCTGATCCAGCCCGAACATCAGCGAACGGTGCGCCGCCACGCCCGCCATGGCGCCGTCGGCCACCGCGAACGCCACGCTGCCGGCCATGCGGCCCGCGTCACCGCAGCAAAAGACGCCGGGCACGCTGCTGGCCTTTTGCTCGTCGGTGCGCACGAACGGACCCATGGCGCCCTCTTCCAGCGCGCAGCCCAGCGTCACAGCCAGGGCACTGGCCAGGCGGGTGCGGGTGGCCACGAACAGGCCGGCCATCGCATGGCGGCTGCCGTCGGCCATGACCACGTCGGCCACGCCGTCGATCCGCGCCACGGGCGTGCGCACCACCGTCACGCCGCGCGCGGCCAGTTGCGCCAGCTGCGCCGCATCGGGCTCGAACGCGCCATTCAGGAAAAAAGTGACCGTGCCCCAGTCGGGCAGCATCAGCGCATGGTGCATCGACAGGGGCCCCGTGGCCAGCACGCCGATGGCGCCCTGCTCCAGTTCATAGCCGTGGCAATAGGGGCAGTGAAAGACGCTGCCGCCCCAGCGCTCGGACAAGCCATCGACGGGCGGCAGCTCGTCGATCACGCCGGTGGCCAGCACCAGGCGGCGGCCGTGAACGACATTGCCGTCCGCCAGGATCACGTCGAAGCCATCGCCATCGCGGCTGGCTGCCGCCTGCACGGCCGTGCCGTCCAGCCAGGACACGGTGGCATACGCCAGCAGCTGCGCCTTGCCCTCGGCGGCGATGGCGGCCGTCCCGCTGCCGTCCTGGGTCAGGAAACCGTGGGAATGGCTGGCGTAGCGGTTGCGGCGCTGGCCGCCGTCGATCACCAGCACGCGGCGGCGGGCGCGCGCCAGTTGCGTGGCGGCGGACAGGCCGGCGTAGCTGCCGCCGATGATGATGGCGTCAAAGATGTGCATGGGGTGCTCCTCGGTGGATGGCATATTCTTGGCTGAAACGGTCGGCCAGGTCGGCCAGGGTAACGGCGCCGAAGCGCCGGATCAGCAGCGCCTCGGCCTCGTCGAAGGCGCCGGTCAGCGACTGGTTGACCACCTGCTCCACCAGACAGCCCGGCTGGTCGACGCGGTTTCCCATGGCGAAGATGTTGGGCGAACCGACGGCCACGTAGATGTCTTGCAGGGTCACCCTGTGCAGGTCGCAGACGATGCGCCAGCCGCCGCCATGCCCCTTGCCCGAGGCCACGTAGCCGCGCTCGCGCAAGCCGGCCATCACGCGCCGCACCAGCACGGGGTTGGTGTCCAGGCAGCCGGCGAGTTCCTCGGACGTCATCGGGCGTCCCGCGTGGGCCATGTGCAGCAGCACATGGAGGATCGATGATAGTTTGCTGTCGCGTCTCATGTAACTAATCATAGTACATAAGTTCCGCATATGCAAACGAGTTGCAAAATCCTGCACAAAAAAAAAGGGGTCAGACCCTGTCGGGTCTGACCCCAGCCTTTGCTTCAGGGTGATTTTTTAAGCTGCGGATGTTTCCTTGCGACGCCGTCCCCGCCACCACAGCAGCAAGGCCAGCAGTACCAGCACGGCGACGATGATGGCGGCGCGGGCCAGGCCGATCAGGTTCGAGGCAGGACCGCCGTTGCGCAGGGTCGTCACCTGTTCCGCCGTCACCTTCACGTCAGGATTGCCGTACATCTTCTGCACGTAATTGCCGAGGGTGACGATCTGCTCGTCCGACAGGGTCTGGCGGAAGGCTGGCATCAGGTGTCCCGCAGTATGATTACCCTTGCCATCCTGCCGCTCCACCCCATCGAGGATTGCCATCACCAGATTGTTGCTGTTGCTGCGGCCCGTCGCCGAGTTGTGGAACAAGGGCGGCAAGCTGCCGTCGAAACTGCCCTCGCCCTTCGCCTGGTGGCAGCTGGCGCACTGCGCATCGTACAGCTGCGCACCCGACATCTTGTTCAATTCCTGCGGCAGCGCCACGCCGCGGATCGCATTGAGCTCATCGCCCGCCTGGCCCCATTGCGTCACCGGTTTCGTATCCGCCTTGTCGCGGATGGCGGGTACGCTCTTGATGTAGTGCGCGATGGCGCTCAGGTCCGCGTCGCTCAGGTGCTTCAGGCTATGGTCGATGGCTTCGGCCATCGGTCCGGCTGCCTGCCCCCGGTGCGCGGCGCGGCCCGTGCGCAGGTAGTCGACCAGGTCTTGCTGGCTCCAGCTGCCGATGCCGCTGTTGGCGTCCGAGCTGATGTTCGGCGCAAACCAGGTGCCCAGATCAAAGCCCCCCAGCTCCTTCGACAGCTGCTCGGCCATCAGCGCGTTGCGCGGCGTGTGGCAGGTGCTGCAGTGGGCCAGCCCTTGCGCCAGGTAGGCGCCGCGGTTCCACTCCATGCTCTTGGCTGGATCGGCCACGAACGGCTTCTTGTCGAGGAAGATCCAATTCCAGCCCGCCATCGACAGGCGGATGTTGAACGGGAACGGCAAGTCCGTCTGTGTTGCCGGCGCCGTGTCCACCGCCGCCACACCATGCATGAAGTAGGCGTACAGGGCGGCCGTGTCGTCATCCGTCACCCTGGCGTAGGCCGTGTAGGGCATGGCCGGGTACAGGTGCGCGCCGTCGGCCCGCACGCCATGGCGCACGGCGTCGGAAAACTGCTTGAGCGTGTAGTTGCCGATGCCGTGCGTTGTCGACGGCGTGATGTTGGTGGCGACAATGGCCCCCAGCGGCGTGGCCAGGGACAGTCCGCCCGCCATCGGCTTGCCGCCCGGGACGCTGTGGCAGGCGATGCAGTCGCCCGCCGTCGCCAGGTAGCGGCCACGTTCGATGGCCTGCACGTCGGCGCCAGGGGCGTTCGCCGCCAGCACGGGCAAGGCCAGTGCCAGCAAGGCGGCGCCGGCCGCCGTTCTGAAGGTTGCCATCATGCTGTTCCTCCCTGTTGTTCGTCGAGGATGTGCTTGACGGTGCGCAGTGCCACGGCCAGGCCGTTTTCCGTCGAATTGCAGGTGCCGGACGTGGGCAGCACGCCGGTGCTGCACAGGAACAGGTTGGCATGGTCGAAGGTGCGGCCCCACTGGTCGCACACGGCCTTGGCCGGATCGGAACCCATCGACAGGGTGCCGCAGATGTGCTGGTTGTTGGCGAACACGCCTTCCTTGCTGTGGCGCAGATTGGTTCCGCCCATCAGTTTGGCGATCTGCTCGAAATCCTGCTTCGAGCGCTCGTGGCCCCGTTTCGTGTACTCGTCGATCGCATAATGCGCCTGCGGCTTGGGGATGCCCATGGCATCCTTCTCGCTGCTGAGGGCGATGCGGTTTTCCGGGTTCGGCAGCACTTCCAGCACGTTTTTCAGGCTCATTTCGCGCGCCGAGCGGAAACGCAGCTGCTGTTCGAATTCCGCGCCAAACACGCCCTTGCCGATCAACTCCCTGGTCGCGCCATCGACGCGCGAGATGTTCGTGAAGTCCAGACGGTACGGCGAATGCTGGCTGCGGAAGTCGCCGTCGCGCATGGTGTTGATGGAATTGGGACTTTGCGGGCCCCGGCCCAGCCACAGGTCTTCATCGGCGTCGAAGGTGATCGAGGTGCTCGGGTGGTCCATCAGGTTGCGGCCCACCATGTCGCTGCTGTTGGCCAGGCCGTTCGGGTACTTGTCCGTGGCGGAAACGAGCAGCAAGCGCGGGCTTTCGATGCCGTTGGCCGCCAGAATGAAGGTCTTGGCCATCACGCGGTGACTCTTTTTATCCACGTCGTAGTACAGCGCGGCCGTGATGCGGCCCTGCGCGTCGTGTTCCAGCTTGTAGACATTGGCGTTGCACACGATTCTGACGCCCGCCTCTTCCGCCTGCTGCGCGGCGATGCCGCCGTGGTATTGCGCGTCGATGGGGCAGATCGGCTGGCAGCTGTTGTTGCCGCAGCAGGCCGGGCGGCCATCGTAGCTGACGCTGTTGCGCGCCACCGTGTTGCCGACCACCTTGAACGACGGGTCGAGGCGTTCGCGGATGCGGCGCATGGCGTACGGCTCCGTCACGGCATCCATCGGGAATGGCTGCTTGCGCGGCGAACCCGTGTTCTCCGCACCCGAGACGCCCATGATCTCTTCCGCTTCCTGGTAGAACGGCTCCAGGTCTTCATAGCTGATGGGCCAGTCGACGCCCACGCCGTACAAGGTGTGGATGCGGAAATCGTTCGGCACGTTGCGCCACGCCTGCGCGGCCCAGTGCCACGAGGTGCCGCCGAACTGGCGGATGTATTCGGCTGGATACGGGTACGGACCGGCCTGCACCAGGTAGCCGTTATCCTTCGGCTGGTAGATCGGGTGCGGCGCCGTGGCCACCGATGGATACGGCGACATCCAGTCGCTGCGGCGCGTCGTGTTGCGGAAACGGGCGACGATTTCGCCGCGCGACACGCGCGGGCCCGCTTCGAGGATCAGCACCGAGGCGCCGGCCAGCGCCAGTTTGCGCGCGGCCAGCGAACCGATGATGCCGGAGCCGATCACGAGGTAATCGGCGGAGAGTGCTTCAGCCATGATGGCTCCTTAAATGGGTTTTCTGGCCCAGCTGCCGTAGGCGCCGTAGGAATACGTGGGAGGCTTGAGGACGTCGGCCACGACGGCCGCGTTCAGCGCCTGCTCGTAGGCGACGCAGACGGCCGCCTCGCCCGTACCGACGATGCCCAGATACCAGGCGCTGGCGATCTGGCGCGGCAGGGCCGCCAGCGGCGACAGTGCCGGGTCGAGCGCATCGAGCGCTTCCTGCAGGCCGGCCGCCTGCAAGCCCTGCGCATTGATCAGGGCCAGCAGCGCGCGCACTTTGGACGGGAAGGCGGCGTCCTGCGCCACCAGCGCCTCGTACAGGCGTTTGGCCAGCACGGGATCGAGCACCTGGCGCCCCACCAGCATGGCCGACACGCCCAGGAAGGCGCCCTGCTCCGCACTGGCGACCGGTTCGGCCAGCGCCCAGGGAATCAGCGCCGCGGCCGAAGCCGACAGCAAGCCGGCCAGCACCATGCGGCGGCCGGGATTCAGGGGGCCGCGGCTCCCCTTGTTATGTGTAGCGTCCAATTGAAGCTCCCGTGAGTTCAGCAACCGTTCAGAAAGAATGCTTGAGACCGACCATCACCACCGTCTGGCCGCCGTTCGACGACGGCGTGCCGTTTTGCGAATCGCCGACCGAGGCGACGGCGTCGACGATGGCGCCGTCCTGGCCCAGGGTCTGGCCGCGCGCCAGCTGGCGCGCTTCGATCAGGTAGATCGCCGTGCGCTTGGACAGCGCGTAATTCTGTTCGAACGACAGCTGGCGGTAGCGCGCACGGTCCGACACGCCGTTGGCGCGGCTGGCGTAGGTGTCGCTGTAGCCGGCGCTCAGGAACCACTGCGGCGTCCACTGGTAGCTGGCGATCAGGCCGGCCGTGTTGAAGATGGCCGTGTCGCGGAAGGTGGAATGGCTGCCCGCCTGGTATTGCACGTTGCTGGCGTTGGCGCCCACCATCCACTTGCCCATCGTGTAGCGGGCGCTGGCGGCGATGAATTCGATGCTGTCGGCCGAGGCGTAGCCCTGGTTGATGGCGGAGATGCCGAAGCTGGCCGAGGCCTTGTCGCTCCAGCCGGTGCCGTTCTCGCCATTTTTCAGTTTCAGGTAGCCGAGCGCGAATTCGGCCGGCGAGGTGCTGTACTTGACGGCGGCGCTGAAGCTGCTGCCCGCGGCATTGCCGTCGGCCGCTTCGCCAAAGCCGTATTGCGCGCTCGCTTGCAGGCCGCGCCAGGCGGGCATGCTGTAGGTGACGGAATTGCTGATGCGCACGGTCGTATCGAGGCCGTCGATATCGCCCGGGTGGGCGCCGGTGGCGCCCGTCAAGACGTTGCTCGATGCCAGGGAACCCACGAGCAGATAGTACGGCGTGTACTGGCGCCCGGCCGTCAGGCTGCCGTAGGCGTGCGATTGCAGGCCCACGTAAGCCTGGCGGTTGAACAGGGCGCTGGCCGAACTTTGCGCGCCCGTATCGCTTTCAAAGCCGTTTTCCAGCAGGAACAGCGCCTTCAGGTCGCCGCCCAGGTCTTCCACGCCCTGGAAACCGATCTTGCTGGCGGACAAGTTACCGCTGCGCATGTAGGTGTTCGAATTGCCGCCCTGGTTGCTCGCGTACGCGGTGGCCGCGTCGACCACGCCATAGATGGTGACATTGCTTTGGGCGCAAACGTTTGCGCCGATGAGTGTGGAGACGGCCAGCGCCGCAGCGCGCATGCATGTATGGTTCATTTTTCCCTGACTTTCCTGTTTTATCTGGCGAAATACGGGCGTGGCGCCGCGTTGCCGCCCCATCAACAATGAGGCATCCGCTGTTCTTCTTGATTTAGATCAAGTGCGCCAAATTATACGCTTATTTACTCACATGTAAGTGATTGACTGTAAGGCGTAGTCTTATAGCAAAACTGACAGAGGTGCGGGCACAAGCCCGGCAGGCTGCGGCAATGCACGGAACAGGCATGGGAAAAGCAGCGGCGGCGCGTGTCGAAAAACACGCGCCCGATGATGCTCAGGCAAGGAGAAGTTCGGGGCTCAGCGCAGGATGGCGGGCGCCACCGGCAGGGTTTCGAGGGCAATGAAGGCTTCCAGCGCGCGGCGCATGTCTTCGAATACCTGCTTGCCGTACGCTTCTTCCAGGTGGGCGTATTGCAGGTCGATCAGTTTACCCATCTGCAGCAGCAGGCTGGCGCCCGCTTCCGACAGGTGCACCTTGCGGCGGCGCTGGTCGCCTTCGAACTTGCTGCGCCCGATCAGGCCGATCTCTTCCATGCGCGCCAGGATGCCGCTCATGCTGGGACTGGAAATCTGGCAGATTTCGCACAGCTCGCGCGGTTCCAGGGTGGGGCTTTCGTTCAGCGCGCGCATGATGCGCCACTGCTGCTCCGTCACGCCGAAGTGATTGAGGATGGGGCGGAAATGCTGGAGCAGGCTGTCGCGCGCCTTCAGCAGCAGTTGCGGCATGTTCGGATAACGGATCGGTAGCTGCAAGCGGAACTCCTTGGGTGACCGGCAAATGAGCGTCATTATACGGCCGGCCCAGGGCAAACGGCGGACTGACAACGATGTATTTTTCGCTACGTCCGCCCTGCCCCACGCCCTTCTCCCCGCCCGTCTGCCCGCCCCTCTGCCTCCTCGTGCGCATGCCGCTGCACGGACCACAGCACGCCCGCCGTCAGCAGGAGCACGGCCACCCACTCCAGCGCCCGCGGCATGCGCTGCGCGTAGGCGAAGCCGTACAGCAGCGCGAACAGGGTCTCCGACAGGATCAGCTGGCCCGACAGGGTGACGGGCACCCGGCGCGACGCCAGATTCCACAGGTAGTTGCCGATCACGGAAGCGCCCAGCGCCAGCAGCAGGCACACGAGCCAGAAGCGAGGCCAGTCGCGCGCCGGAGCGCCATCGGCGCCGCCCGCCGGCTGCAGCGCCAGCATCACGGCGCCCACGACCAGCGCGATGACGCCGCTGGCCAGGCCATACAGCATGGCCCACTCCGCGGCGCTGACATGCGCATGGCGCTTGAGGAAACGGGCATTGTCGAGCGCATACCAGGTCCAGCACGCGAGCGCGCCGATGGCGCACAACACGCCGGCCAGCTTGTGCGCCAGGCTGGCGCCATCCGCGCCCGCGCCGCCTGCCTGGCTGAAGATATCGACATTGATGCAGGCAATGCCTGCGGCCACCACCAGCAGCGGCAAGGCCAGGCGGCGCAAGGGCGGCGCGCCGTGGTCCTTGTGGCCGAACAGCGTCACGCTCAGGGGCAGCAAACCGATGATCAGCGACGTGGGCGCCACGCCGGCCAGCTTGACGCCATACGCCAGCAGCAGGTAATACACGACATTGCCCGCCAGCGCCTGGCGCAGCATGGCCAGCCAGTCGCCGCGCCGCAGCCGCCGCAGCAGGGGCAGGAGGCGCGGCAGCATCAGGCCGGCCGCCAGCGCGCCGTAACAGATGTAGCGGCCCACCATCAGCTCGGCCGGAGAAAAATCCGGCAGCAAGACGGGCACAATGAAAACGGCGCCCCAGAAGGCGCCGGCCAGCAAACCAGATACGATCCCACGCCACATGCAGCCACGCTCACGTCATTATTCAAGGACGCCAGTATAGGGTATGCGGCGCGAGTCGCCCGCCGTCAGCCCTTCGCTTTTCTCTGCCCGGGGATGAAGTGTTCGCGCACGGCCTTGGCCAGCAAGTCCGGCGGCAGCAAGCCCTGTCCCAGCAGGAAGTTGTTGAAGGCCAGGCGGTCGAATCGGTCTCCCAGCGCCAGTTCCGTTTCCGCGCGCAGCTGCAGGATGCGCGTATAGCCGTAGAAATAGCTGCCCGCCTGGCCCGGCATGTTGAAGGTGTAGCGGTCCAGCTCCTGGCGCGCCATCGGTTTCGACAGCATCACCTCATCCGTCAGGATGCGGCCCGCCTCTTCGCGCGTGACTTGTCCCAGGTTCAGCATCGGGTCGAGCATGGCGCGCGCCGCGCGCAGCATGCGGAACTGCAGCGCGATGAACTGGCCCTCGGCCGGCTCGTACGGGATCATCTCCGCTTCCGCGTACAGCGCCCAGCCTTCCACGTTGACGCTGTTGAACGCATACAGGCTGCGCGCCTGCGACACGCCCCGCTCCACCATGGCGCTGAACTGCAGTTCGTGGCCGGGACGGCCTTCGTGCGCGCTCAGTGTCCAGGCCGCGCCCGCGAAGTTGAAATCGTCATACGCTTCGCCCTTGCCGCTGGCGGCCGGATTGCTGACGGGCAGGACGAACTGGCCGTGTTCTCCCGTATTGCCGATCAGCGGAGGCGGACGCATATGCGGCGCCGGCTGGGCCGCCGATTCGGCGCTTGACGCCAGGCGCATGGTCATGGCGCGCGCAGGGATATCGACCACGCGCTGCCGGGCGATGCGTTCCTCGAGCTGGGTATTGACGCCCTTGTAGTGCGCTTCGAGCTGCGCGTTCGGGATGGAATCGCTCTTCAGCGCGCGCAGCACCTGGCGGTAGTCGCTACCGTCGACGCCCTTCAAGACCAGCCTGGCCGCCACCACGGGCGCCAGCGCCAGCATGGCGGCGCGCGTTTCCATGTAAGCCACCTGCGCCCGCTCCACCAGCGCGCGCGGCTCGATGTCGATGCCCACCTGCTTCAGGCGAAACGCGTACAGCTCGGGCGCCATGCGGAAATCCATGCGCGCCAATGGCAGCACCACCTGCTTTTCCCATGCCGCATAGTCGTTCAGCTGCTGCTCCATGGCGGCCAGCGCGGGTTCGGCACCTGCGATCTTCATGTCGGCGAACAGCTTGCGGATGCCGGCGATATACGTCGGCACGTTTTCCAGCGACTGCGCCACCTGCAGGCGCACGGGACCGGCCAGGCCGGGCGTGCCGATTTTCTCCGTGAAGCGCGCCTTCGCCTGCTGCGTGATCGGCGTGCTGCCCGGGAACTGGCCCACATAGCGCTGCAGGCGCTCAAGCGCCTTGGCGCGGCGCGCGGCCGGGCGCTGCTCCTGCAGCAGGCTTTGCATGCTGCCAAAGACCATCTGCGGCACATCGACCCATGGTAAGGTGTATCTGGCTTCCAGCTCGGTGCCGGCGATTTCCTGGTCGACGGCGCCGATCAGAATTTCCAGGTCCTGGCGTATGCGTTCGTCGCGTTCCAGTTCCAGCTTCTGCTGCAATTGCGCGCGCGCCTTCCGCATGGCCGCCACCTGGCGCCCGGTGATGTCCGGCCCCAGGTCGGCGGCCAGGCCGTCGTACTGGGCCAGGCCCCTGTCGGACGCGTCTTCGGGCGAGAACTGCGCCTGCGCCGCCAGCACGATGGCCGCGTTGCGGTTGCTGGCCTCGACCCAGGCGGACGACGCGGAAGCCGCTGCGGAAACGACGGGGTCGGCCGCCATGGCGGGCATGGCCAGCGCGGCTGCAAGCGCGGCGGCAAGTACGGTCTGCTGCAATTTCGGCGTGACGGACATCGGGGGATTCCTTCAAAGGTGAGCGATGAGCGAAGCGGCGAGTATCGGCCAGCCTCGCAGGCCTGTCAATTCACCCCGTTCAGGACGGGCAGGTTCCACGGTGTGACGATCTGGATGGCGGACAGTGACGGCGATTGCGCCAGGGCCGGCAGCGCGCCCTGCGCCCGCAGGATTTCCTGGCAGGCGCGGCGCATGTCCTGGCCCAGGTCGTGGTGCAGCACGGCCTGGATGGCGCCCGACTTGAGCAGCGCCACGTTGTCCGCATCGAGGTCGTGACCGATGAAGACCTGGCAGGGCCGGCCCGCTCGCGCAAAGGCCTGCACGATGGCGGCATTGCCGCCGCCGATCGAATACACGGCGGCGATGCGCGGATGATCTGCCAGGGCTAGACGCACCAGCGCCCCCGTGGCCCCGTCGATGCCGTGGCCCTCGCTCACTTCGACGATGGATAAATGGCGGTGACGTTCGCGCAGCGCGCGGCGAAAGCCGATCTCGCGCTCTTCCTCACCATGAAAACGGTTGCTGCTCAGGGTCACCAGCACCTGCTGTTTTTTCCTGCTGCCCAGCCACTGGCCGACCAGGCAGGCGGCCGTCTCGCCCGCCGCGCGGTTATCCATGCCCACGTAGCTGCGGCGCGCGGAGCCTGGCAAGTCCGTCACCAGGGTCACGACGGGGATGCCGGCCGCCGCCAGCCGGTTCACCGCTTCCGCCACCGCTGGCAAGTCCGGTGCTTTCAGCAGCACCCCGTGGCTGCCGTTCTTGCGGATGCGCTCGAGCAGGTCGACGACGCCGTCCACGTCCAGGGTTTCATGCAGGTGAAAGCGCGAACGCAGCACGGCCGGATGCAGCGACGGCAATTCGACCTCCAGCGCGGCCCGCACGGCGTCCGTGAAGCGGCGCGGCGCCACCATCAGCACATCGAGCATGAATTTTCTGCCGGCCAGGCCCACCTGCGTACTTTGCCGCGCCAGTTCATCGAGCGCCTGCATCACGCGGCGCACAGTATTCGCGTGCACGCCCCCGCGCTGCTTGATCACGCGGTCGACGGTGGCCACGCTGACGCCGGCCTGCAGCGCCACGACCTTGACGGGGAACGGATGCGTCATGCCATATCCAATTCAGATTGATGGTTTTTTGATAGATTTTTTGATGAAAAATGCGGATTTTCATCCCTATACTGATTCTACAACTTAAACAACGGAGACACCGCATGCCCACCACAGACGCCACCGCAGCGCCGCCCAGCCCCTTCTGGCTAGCATCAGAAAACTGCGACCTGCAGGATTTCATCGCCACCGTCAGCCTATGCACGGCGCTGGCCGACTATCCCCACGCCGCCGCGGTGAAAGAAAACATTCTCGTCTACGACTGCGACCGGGTGCGCGTGCTGGCCGCCAGTGCGGTGTCGCTGCGCGCGCTGCAGGCCGAATGGGGCCGGGCGCTGATGGATGGTCCGGGCGTCATCGTGCTGCAACGCGCCGTCGCCGACATGGACACGCTGGAACAGGTAAGCGGCGTGTTTCGCGCGCTGATCGCCGAACAGCATGCGAGCGGCCAGGCGGCCGGCGACCATTTCGCCAAGGCTGGCGCGAATGACCGCATCTGGAACGCCCAGCAAAAACTGTGTCTGCGGGCACCCGAGGCATTCGCGCGCTATTACGCCAACCCCGTCTTCGCGTGGATCGCCGAGGCCTGGCTCGGTCCCGCCTACCAGATGACGGCGCAAGTGAACGTCGTCAACCCGGGCGGAGCGGCCCAGGCGCCGCACCGCGACTATCACCTGGGCTTCCAGAGCGCGGCCAGCTGCGCCGCCTATCCCGCGCCCGTGCACCAGATGTCGACCCTCTTGACCTTGCAGGGCGCCGTCGCCCATTGCGACATGCCGCTGGTATCCGGTCCCACCCTGTACCTGCCCGGGTCGCAGCGCTACCGCGCCGGTTTTCTCGCCTGGCAGCAGCGGCCGTTCCGCGACTACTTTGCGCAGCATTGCGTGCAGCTGCCCCTGTCCCAAGGCGACGCCGTCTTCTTCAACCCCGCCCTCTTCCACGCGGCCGGGCATAACCGCTCGCCCGACATCCGCCGCATGGCCAACCTGCTGCAAGTGTCGTCGCCGTTCGGGCGCGCCATGGAAGCGCTGGACCGCCGCGCCATGAGCGCCGCCCTGTATCCGGCCCTGCAGGCGCTGCGCTCCCGGGGCACCCTCGATGACGACGGCGTGCGCCACGCGATTGCCGCCTGCGCCGAAGGCTATGCCTTCCCCTGCAACCTCGACCGCGACCAACCGATCGCCGGCATGGCGCCGCCCACGCAGCAGCAGCTGATGCACGAAGCGCTGGCGCAAGACTGGCCCGCTGCGCGCTTTATCGACGCGCTGGACAGCCACGCCTGGCGCCGGCAAGCCTGAATCCCTCACCGCGACACGAACGGAGTACCCGCATATGCAAGACATCCACATCGGCCTGATCGGCGCCGGCTACATGGGCAAGGCCCACACCATCGCCTACAAGGCCGTGCGCAGCATTTTTCACACGGCGCTGAATCCCGTGTGCGCCTGCATCGCCACCAGCAGCGAACAGAGTGCGGCGCGCAGCGCGCAGGAACTGGGCTGGAACCGCTCCACGGGCGACTGGCGCGCGCTGGTCAATGATCCCGCCATCGACGCCGTCATCGTCGCCACGCCACCGGCCACGCACAAGGACATCGTGCTGGCGGCGCTGGCCCTGGGCAAGCCCGTATTCTGCGAAAAGCCGCTGGGCATGACGGCCGCCGAATCGCTGCTGCTGGCGCAGGCGGCGGAAAGCGCGGGCGTGGCCAATATGGTCGGCTATAACTACATCCGCACGCCCGCCAGCCAGCTGGCGCGGCAGATCATCGAATCGGGAGAGATCGGCGAGATCATCCACGTCGCCGCCGAACACGTGGAAGACTACCTGCACGACCCGCGCGCACCCGCTTCGTGGCGCACGCGCGAGGCGACGGCAACGCGCGCCGGCGCGCTGGCCGACGTGGGCTCGCACCTGCTCAACCTGGCCCTGCGCCTGGGCGGTCCCGTCGACGCGCTGGTGGCCGACATGAACACCGTGCACGCGCAGCGGCAAGGCCCGCACGGCATGGAAGCGGTGGAAAACGACGACCAGGGCAATATGATGCTGCGCTTTGCCAGCGGCGCGCTCGGCGCCCTCACCTTCAGCCGCGTGGCGGCCGGCCGCAAGATGGGCTACACCTATCGCATCACGGGGACCAAAGGCGCGATCGCCTTCGACCAGGAAGACCAGAATGCACTGTGGCTGTACGACGCCGGCCGTCCCGCGCAGCGCCAGGGTTTCCAGCGCCTGCTGATGGGGCCCGCCCACCCCGACTACCTGGCGTTCAGCCAGGGCGCGGGGCACGGCACCGGGTACAACGAGCAGATCGTCATCGAAGCGCGCGATTTTCTGCAGGCCATCGCCGGCGGTGCGCCCGTCTGGCCCACCTTCCGCGACGGCTACGAGGTGGACCGGCTGATAGCCGCCGCGCTGCGCTCCGCACGGGAGCGCAGCTGGATTTCCGTGCGTTGACAACAGGGACGGTTTAGTAAGCCAGCCCGTAGCCGAACTTGTACAGCGGATGCGCCGTGTCATACGGCACGTCCGATCTCTGCACCTGCACTTCGGCCATCGACGACGGCAGCTCGAACGGTAGCTTGCCCTGCGGCTTGGCCTTGCCCGTCAGGACATCGAACAGCGCGCCGTCGCTCACGCCGAAGTTGGCGAGGATGGCGCTGGCCTTGTCCTGCACGTTGCCGAGGATGGCCGGGCGGTCCAGGTACACGGTGACGACCGTCTTCGGCGCATACTTGGCCGCGTTCTTGATCGCCTCGTAGTCGGCGTTGCCGTCGACGTAATCGAGGCGGCCCTCGTGCTGCATGCTGCCGAAGATGTAGTTCGGGTGCAGGGTTTCATACGGCGCGGCCACGCGCAGTAGGGCCACGTCCGCTTCCTGCGGCGTGGCGACCACCGTGTAGCCATACTGCTGCGCCACGGCCGCATCGATGCCGTACAGGTAGACCTTCTTGACCGTGGCGGCCAGCGGCAAGACCTTGTCCTTGTTTTCCAGCAAGACCAGCGAGCGGCGCTGGGCTTCCAGGCCAGCTTCGATGAAGTCCGCCTTGCCCACGGTGGCGGCCGCCTTGGCCGCATCGACGAACGGATGCTCGAACAGGCCCTGCTTGA
The DNA here is from genome assembly GCF_001758725.1 of Janthinobacterium sp. HH106. Lineage (NCBI taxonomy): Bacteria > Pseudomonadati > Pseudomonadota > Betaproteobacteria > Burkholderiales > Oxalobacteraceae > Janthinobacterium > Janthinobacterium sp. HH106. The sequence goes on from NZ_LRIC01000058.1 coordinate 72,449, forward strand.
ATTTCTGGATCAGGATGCGCCGCGCCGACGCGTCGATGCGCGCTTCCGTCAGCTGGCCCCGTTGCACCGCTTGCGTCAGATAAGGCGCTTCCGTCACGCCGCCGAACTGGTCCATCCCCGCCGTGACGGCCTTCACGTAGCGCTCGGCCTTGGTGGCGTCTTCCATGCCCCACGGCGTGCCGAAGCCGATGAAGGACGGCGCCACGCCAGGCGCCGTGCCGTTGCGGCAGTTGGCGTCGCAGTCGGAGGTGATGCCCCAATCGGACAGGATCACGCCCTCGAAACCGTATTTGCCGCGCAGCAGATCCGTCAGCATGGTCTTGCTGAAGCCGGCCGCCACTTGTTCCAGGGTGATGCCGTCGATGGTGATATTGCCGTCCGGCAGGGCGTAGGTCGGCATGACGGAGGCCGCCTTGGCCATGAACGCCCCTTCGAACGGCTTGACGTGGTAAGCGAAGTTGTTGCCCGGGTAGGTCATGTAGCGGCCATAGTAATTGTGGCCGTCGAAGCCCTCTTTCGTGGCGCCATAGCCGACCCAGTGCTTGACGACGGCCACCACGCTGCCGTCATGCAAGCCCGTATTGCCATCCTGAAAACCCTCGATATAGTGCTGCACCATGCGCCTGGCCAGGTCCGCGTCTTCGCCGAAGGTGCCGTTGATGCGCGACCAGCGCGGCTCGGTGGCCAGGTCCGCCTGCGGCGACAGCGCTTGCGTGATGCCGACGGCCAGGTATTCCTGGCGCGCGATGTCGCCGAAGCGGCGCACCAGCGCATCGTCGCCGATGGCGGCCAGGCCCAGGGTTTCCGGCCACTGCGAGAAGCCGGAGGTAGCCGCGCTGGCACCCACCGTGTACTGGAAATGGTGGCGCGGGTCCGTGCTGATGGAGACGGGAATGCCGTGGCGCGAAGTTTCGCTCAGGGCCTGCACCTTGTTGTACTGGGCCGCCATATTGGCCGTGTCGCCCGCCATGCGGGTAATGAAGGTGTTGACGTATTGCTTGACGATCAGGTCTTGCAAGGCCGTCAAGTCATACGCGCCGCCCTGGCCGATGCCGGTGGGGTCGGCCACGGTTGGGCGCCGTGCCGTGCATCATCAGGCCCGCCTTTTCATCGAGGCTCATGCGCGACAACAGGTCGTCCGCGCGCGCCTCGGCCGGCAGGCGCCAGTCTTCGTACGGGTCGATCTTGCCGTTGCGGTTCATGTCCTTGAAGGTATAGCCGTCGACTTTCAACTGGGTGTAGGTGGTGGCGCCGAACACGGGCTGCGTGTATCCCTCGCTGCCGGTGTGGTTGTTGCCGCAAGCGGCCAGGGCAAGCGTGGCGACGCAGCCGGCGACCACGCGGGCCATCGGTTTCAAAGTGCAATTCATCATTATCTCCAAGACTGTTTTTGTAGGTATCAAGGCGCGGCAGCAAGGCCGGCCGAAAACAATATAGCGTGAGAATGCGTGAGTTTCTTGACTGCGCAGCACGCGTTTTATACCCGCGAGAACAATTTTTGGTTAGATGGCACAACAACCAACAATCTCCTACAAAGTGCTAATATTTGTGAAAAATTACTACAACAAGCAGAATAAGCAGGAGGCAGCCTTGCACAAACCCGACACGCGCACGGTTTCGAACCGCATCGCGCAGCAATGCGCGCGCGCCATGCAGGCCGATGGCCACGATCCCGCCGACTTTTTTCGCCAGACGGGCATCACGCCGGCGCAGCTGGACGAGCCGGGCGGCCGCATCAACGCCGAGCGGCACCGCCGCATGACGGCCTACGCCCAGCAGCTGCCGCAGCACCGCGGCCTGCTCGACCTCGACGTGACGCACTGGTTCGCGCATTACTCGGGCATCGCCCACGTCTGCTTCAATCGCCCCACCCTGCGCAGCGCGCTGCACGAGCTGCTGCACTTGCGGGGCCTGATCGGCGAATTCGACTTCATGCTGATGAGCGAAAATGGCACGCGCATCGAGATCGAATACCTGTCCGAGTTCTGCCAGCTGGGGGGCGCCATGCAGGCGCTGGCCAATTTCCGCATGCTGTCGCTGGTCGCGCGCGCCTACGACGACGGCGCGCCCACCGCCTTCCATGCCGGCTTCCAGGGCAAGGCGCCGTGGTTCGCGCCGGCCATTGCCGAATGCTTCGGCGCCGCCGTCACCTTCGGCCAGGCGCGCAACACCCTGACGTTCGACGCGCCTGCGCTGGATCGTCCCTTCGCCCAGTTCAACGCCATGCTGGCGCCGCACGCGCTGTGCTACGCGCAGGGGCAATTGCAGCAATTACAGGGAGCGCAGCTGTTTTCGGCCCGCGTGGAGCAGGCCATCATCGATTTGCTGGGCCGGCAAGGCGCCGGGGACGCCGACGGCACCGCATTGCTGCCGGCCCTGTGCGACGGTCTGGCGATGAACCGCTGGACCTTGCAGCGCCAGCTGCAGCAGGAACAGACCTCGTTCCGCGCGCTGGAATTGCGCGCGAAAAGCCGCGAATCGCGCCGTTTGCTGTGCGAAACGAGCCTGAGCGTGGCGGAAATCGGCGAGCGCCTGGGTTTTTCCTCGCAAAGCGCATTTACCCGCTTCTTCAAGAACCAGTTCGAACTGCCGCCGGCGCGCTACCGGCAGGATGCCGCCGGAGCCTAGAGAAAGAGACAAGCAACAAGAAACAAGAAACAAGCAAACAAGCAAACCGGCAAGCCACGAAACGGCCCAAGTCAGAAAGACAGGCGCCCCGGGCCAAGCGGACCTGAAAAATGTCGGGGGCAAGGCGCGGCGACGCAGACAGTACGCAAGTACGGCAAGGAAGGCGCAACGCCGCCATCGGCATTTTCTCAGGCTCGCGTCTCCGGCCCGCTGTTTTCAATCTACACCACCCTTGCCTGCGGCCGTATCCTGAACCAGATCGCATACATGGCCGGCAGGAACACCAGGGTCAGCACCGTGCCGGCAAACGTGCCGCCGATCAGGGTATAGGCCAAGGTGCCCCAGAAGACCGAATGGGTCAGCGGAATAAAGGCCAGGATGGCCGCCAGCGCCGTGAGGATCACGGGACGCGCGCGCTGCACGGTCGCTTCGACCACGGCGTCGAACGGCGCCAGGCCGGCCGCCTCGTTCTGGTGGATCTGGCCGATCAGGATCAGGGTATTGCGCATCAGGATGCCCGACAGCGCGATCAGGCCGACCAGCGCATTGATGCCGAACGGCTGCTGGAACAGCAGCAAGGTGGGCACGACGCCGATCAGGCCCAACGGGCTGGTCAGGAACACCATCACCATCGCCGAGATCGAGCGCACCTGCAGGATGATCATCAGCAGGGTCAGCGCCAGCATGATGGGGAACAGCGGCAGCATCGCTTGCGTCGCCTTCGCCGATTCCTCGATGGAGCCGGCCTGCTCGATGCGGTAGCCGGCCGGCAGCTTGTCGATGACGGCTTGCAGCTGCGCCGTGATGGCGCCCGAGACGTCGGGCGGCTGCATGCCGTCGGCGATGTCGCCGCGCACGGTAATCGTCGGCTGGCGGTCGCGCCGGCGCATCACGGGTTCTTCCGAGCGCACCTCGACGCCGCCCACCTGCGACAGCGCAATGCGCTCGCCATTCGCGCCGGCCAGGGTCAGGTCGGCGATGCGCGCCGGGTCCAGCCGCACGTCGCCTGCCGCGCGCGCCACCACCTGCACCGTGCGGATATCTTCGCGCACGGCGGTGACGGGCACGCCGCTGAGCAGGAACTGCAGCTGCTGCGCCACGGCGGCCGACGTCAGGCCCATCGCCTGCAAGCGGTCCTGCTGCAGGCTGAAATGCAGGGTGGGCGTGCGCGTGCCCCAATCGGTATTGACGGTACGCATCATCGGGCTGGCCTGCATCACGCGCCGCACCTCGTCGGCGATGCCGCGCAACACCTCGGAATCGGGGCCGCTGACCCGGTAGGCCACGGGAAACGGCGAGTACGGGCCGAACACCAGTTGCGTCACGCGCACGCGCGCCTCCGGCGCCAGGCCGGCGGCAACGGCCTCGCGCAAGCGCTGCTTGAGGCTGTCGCGCGCCTGCTGGCTGTCGGTGCGCACGACGATCTTGGCAAACGAAGGATCGGGCAACTCCGGCCCCATCGCCAGGTAAAAGCGCGGTGCGCCCTGGCCCACATAGGCCGTGACGATCTTCGCTTCGGGCTGGCGCGCCAGCCAGGCTTCCACTTTCGCCGCCGCGCCGCTGGTCTGTCCGATCGCGCTGCCGTAGGGCAGTTGCACTTCGATCAGCACTTCAGGGCGGTCCGAGATCGGGAAGAACTGTTTCTTGACGACGGCCATGCCCAGCACGGCCAGCACGAACAGGCCGATCACGGTGCAGAACACCAGCCATTTGCGGGCGATCACGCGCCCCAGCAGCCGGCGAAAGCGGTGGTAACGCGGCGTGTCGTACAGCGCATCATGGCCGCCGGCGACCTTTTTCAGCTCGGGCAGCAGCTTCACGCCCAGGTAGGGCGTAAACACCACCGCCACCACCCACGACGCGATCAGCGCGATGCCGACGATCCAGAACATATTGCTCGTGTATTCGCCGGCGCTGGAGCGGGCAAAGCCGTTGGGCATGAAGCCGACGGCCGTCACCAGGGTGCCGGCCAGCATGGGTGCGGCCGTATGGCTCCAGGCGTAGGCGGAGGCGGCGATGCGGCTGTAGCCCTCCTCCATTTTCACGACCATCATTTCGATGGCGATGATGGCGTCGTCCACCAGCAGGCCGAGGCCCAGGATCAGGGAACCGAGGGTGATGCGGTCGAAATTCTTGCCTGTCGCGGCCATCACGATGAACACCACGGCCAGGGTCAGCGGCACGGCGGCGGCCACCACGATGCCGACGCGCCAGCCCATGCTGATAAAGCACACCAGCATCACCACCAGCAGCGCGGCGAGGAACTTGAGCATGAATTCATCGACGGCCGCGCTGATATTGACAGCCTGGTCGGTAACCTTGGCCAGGCTCATGCCCAGCGGCATGGCGGCACCGATGGCCGTCACTTCCCCGTCCAGCGCCTTGCCCAGGTCCAGCCCGTTCCAGCCGTCGCGCATGACCACGCCCAGCAGCAGCGCCGGCTCGCCGCCATTGCGCACCAGGAAACTGGCCGGGTCTTCCTGGCCACGGCGCACGGTGGCGATATCGGACAGGGCCAAGGTGCGCCCCTGCGCCACCACGGGCGTGTCGCGGATCTTTTGCAGCGCGTCGAGCGCGCCGTCGAGGCGGATGGACACCTGCGGCCCGCGCGTTTCGACCGAGCCGGCCGGCGTGAGGGCATTCTGGCCGTGCAGTGCCGCGAACACGTCCTGCGCCCGCACGCCCAGGGTGGCCAGGCGTTCCTGCGAAAACTCCACGTAGATGCGTTCGGCCTGTTCGCCGATGATATTGACCTTTTTGACGCCCGGCACGTGCAGCAGCCGCTGGCGCAAGGTTTCCGCCTCGCGCACCAGCAGGCGCTGCGGCTCGCCTTTGGCTTTCAGCGCATACAGGGCAAAGGTGACGTCCGCGTATTCGTCATTGATCATGGGGCCGATCACGCCGGCCGGCAAATTGGCCGCCTCGTCGCCGGCCTTCTTGCGCGCCTGGTAAAACTCGGCCTGCACCTGCCCGGGCGGCGTGCTGTCGAGCAGTGTCAGGGTCGTGAAAGCCAGCCCCGGCCTGGTGTAGGTTTCGGCGCGCTCGTACCAGCGCAGCTCCTGCAGGCGCTTTTCGATCTTGTCGGCCACCTGGTCCTGCATTTCGCGCGCGCTGGCGCCAGGCCAGGCGGTGACGATGGTCATCACCTTGACCGTGAAGGCCGGGTCTTCCGCGCGCCCCAGCTTGAAGAACGACAGCAGGCCGGCCAGCGAAATGAGACAGATCAGGAACAGGGTGACGGAACGCTCGCGCACGGCCAGCGCCGACAGGTTGAAGCCCGCCGCGCTCATGGATGCGCTCCCGCGCCGGCGGCCACTGGCGCCGGCTCGAGCCTGACCCGCTCTCCCTGGTGCAGCAGATGGGCGCCCAGCGCGACGATGCGTTCGCCCGCCTTCAGGCCGCTGACGTCGGCGCCGTCATCGTGCAGCCCCTGCACCTTCACCGGCCGCCAGGTCACTTGCGCCGGCGTACCGGCGATCACCCACACGCCCTGACCCTTGCCCGCATCGTGCAGGGCCGCCAGCGGCACTTGCACAGTGCCGCTGGCGGCATGCGCGCCGGGCAGGCGCAGGGTGACGGTGGCGCCCAGCGGCGCGCTTGAGAGCGCCGCGTCGAGCACATAGCGCGCCTCGAAAGTACGCGTTTGCCGGTCCGCCGTCTGCGCCAGCTGGCGCAAGGTGGCCGGCACGCTGGCGCCCGGCCTGCCGAACAGGGTGGCCTGGGCCTTGGAGCCGAGCGCGGGGCGTACGGTTTCCGGCAGCTGGATCGCCGCTTCGCGCCGGCCGTCATGGGCCAGGCGCACCACCACCTGCCCGGCCGCGACCACCTGGCCCGGTTCGGCCAGGGTGTCCATCACGACACCGTCGGCGTCGGCCAGCAGCACCGCGTACTGCAACGCATTGCGCGCCACCCCGGCCAGGGCTTCGGACGCTTTCAATTGGGCGCCGGCCGCGTCAGCCACCGCCTTCACCTGGTCGTAATTGGATGCCGAGATGGCGCCGGTGCCGCGCAAGTCGCGGTAGCGCGCCTCCTCGTCCGCCGCCTGGCGCGCGCGGGCGCGGTCGGCCGTGACGGACTCCTGCCGCGCCTGCGCCAGCAGTTGCAGGTCGTCGGCGTCGAGGCGCATCAATGGCTGGCCACGGCGCACGACCTGGCCGGCGTCGACCAGCCGTTCGCTCACCTTGCCGGCCACGCGGAAACCGAGGTCGCTTTGCACGCGCGGCGCGACCACGCCCGTAAAGCTGCGCGTGCCCGCTTCGGCGCCCTGCACCGGGACGGCGCGCACCAGCGGCGTGGCGGTGCGCGGATCGGCCTGCGCCTTGTCGGCGCAGGCGCTCAAGGCCAGGGGCAAGGTGGAGATGACTACAGATGAAGCGAGGCGGCGCCAGCGCATAAGAATCCCATGAATGAGTGATCAGGGTTCTCATTCTGGTACTAGTGACCAAATAAGTCAATGGTCACAAATTAGTGCAAAACTATGGCGACAGGCTGCGCAACACCAGGCTGGACAGTTGCAGCACCGCCGTTTCGCTGCTGTCGACGCTGTGCTGCAGCAGCAAGGGATTGACGTAGGGGCGCATCACCAGATAGATCGCGCTGGCCGTTTCGTCGAGCGGCGTCTTGCGTTCAAAGTCGCCCGTCTTGCGTCCCTGCTGCAAGATATCCTGCAGCAAGGCGCCCATGGCCAGCTCGTAGGCCTGCACGGCAGGCCAGCGCCCGGTGGCGGCCGAGGCGGCGATGTCGTACAGCTTGCGGTCCTGGAAAAACAGCCGCAAGCTGGCCTCGACGCTGGCCCGGAACATGCGCCGCAGCTGCTCCGGCGGCTGGCCGGCCGCCGCCACCGCGTTTCTCACCTCGGTTTCGATCTGGCGCAGGCAGCTGGCGCAGATATGCTCGCCGATGGCTTGCTTGGATTCGAAGAATTTATAGATATAGGCCTTGGAAAAGCCGATCGCCCTGGCCAGGTCGGAGACCGTCGTCTTTTCATAGCCGTAGCGGCTGAAGTAATCGGTGGCGGCGGCAACGATCTGGTCGCGCACGTCGTGGCCGGCCGGGCCGCGCGCAGGGCTTGGTGTGTCGGGTGTGATGGAATTCATGGCGACAGCTTAACGCGCCGCGACGGAATGCACAATAAGTGACCAATATGTATTATAGTCACACATTATTTCTTTTTTGAACTGGAAGACCACCATGCCACTGCCACGCCTGCGCCTCCCCTTTCTGCTGATCGCCGCCGGCCTGGCCGCCACCGGCTGCACTGCTGGCCTGGACTACCGCCGGCCCGAAGCGCCGCTAGCGGCGCAGTATCTGCACCAGGCGGCGCTCGGCGCGCGCCAGGACGCGGACGCCGCCGAACTGCGGCAGTGGTGGACAGCGTTCGGCGATCCGCGCCTGACCCGTCTGGTAACGGTGGCGCTGGCGCAAAACCTCGACCTGGAGCAGGCGCAGGCCAGGGTCAGGCAGGCGCGCGCCGCCACCGGGGCGGCAGACGCCGCGCTGCTGCCGTCGGCCAGCATTGGCGGTCAGGCGGCGCGCGCCTACCAGTCGGTGCAAACGCCGCTGGGCAAGGTCTTGAACGCCACGCCAGGCCATGACCGCGCCGGCAGCGCGCGGGAATTGAACCTGCAGGCGTCGTGGGAACTCGACCTGTTCGGCGGCCTGCGCCGCGAACGTGAAGCGGCGCGCGCCGATTACGAGGCCAGCGAGGCTGGATGGGCCGCAACGCGCCTGGCCGTGGCGGCGCAAACGGCGGACCTTTACCTGTCCATCCAGGGTCTGCAGGCGCGGCTCGACCTCGCACGCCGGCAGGTCGACACCGACGCGGCGCTGCTGGAACTCGCCACGCTGCTATACGACAAGGGATTGGCGAACGAGCCGGCCCTGCGGCAGGCCGAAGCATCGCTGGCGCAGGCGCGCGCCGCCGTGCCCGGCCTGGACACGGCGCGCGAGGTGGCGCTGCATGCGCTCGACGTGATGCTGGGCGCGGCACCCGGCACCTACGGCGATGAAATGGCCGCCGCCGGCGTGATGGCGCGCGCGCCGCGTATCACGGCCGGCGGCTCGCCAGGCGAACTGCTGCGGCGCCGGCCCGACCTGATCGCCGCCGAGCGGCGCCTGGCCGCCGCCAGCGCGCGCACCGGCGCGGCCGTTGCCGAGTACTACCCGAAATTCAATTTTGGCGCCTTGTTTGGCAGCGCCACGGCCGGCGGCACCCTGTTCGGCAGCGGCTCCGGCCAGGCCGCCGGCATGCTGGGCCTGCGCTGGCGCCTGTTCGATTTCGGCCGCATCGATGCGCAGATCGAGGCTTCGCGTGGCCAGGAAGCCGAGCTGCTGGCGGCCTACCGGCTCGCCGCGCTGCATGCTGCCGAAGACGTGGAAAACGCCTGTTCGGCTCTGCTGCGCCATGAAGAACAGGCCACTCTACAGGCGCATGGCGTAGAGGCGCTTGAGCGCGCCCGCGCCGCTTCGCTGGCAGCCTACGAGAAAGGCGTCACCAGCCGGCTTGATCTACTGCAGGCCGATACGAGGCTGCTGCGTGCAAGGGACGCGCGCGCGCAGGCGCAAACGGCGTCGGCGCGCGCGGCAGTCGCCGCCTACCGGGCGCTGGGCGGCGGCTGGCAGGCGCCGCAGGCCGGGGCCGAGGCGGTCGCCGCCAGGTCAATGTGATGGCGGCCCGAGCCACAGCCGCCGTGCCCTCGGTGTTCCACCGCCGTTTGATGCAGGTGGTGGAACAGTAGGAAATCCGCGCCCGCCCGGATGCGCGCAGCATCGAAATCTGCTACAAGCCCGGTAATACCAACGCGAAACAGTTCTATGCCAGCATGGGTTTCGTGGAAAAAGGCATGGATGCGGATGGCAATGACATGCTGGCAGTGATCGAACTAAGCTAGCTGCCTGGCGTCGCGCCCGCATCGGCCCTGGCATCGAACGCCAGCCGTGCCGCATCGATGGCGTCGCGGTGGCCGTAGGCCCAGGCGCCCAGCGCGCTGATGGGAATCAATAGCGAACGCCCCAGGTCCGTCAGCGCATAGTCGACGCGCGGCGGCACGGTGGGAAACACCGTGCGCGTGACGAGACCGTCGCGCTCCAGGCCGCGCAGGGTCAAAGTCAGCATGCGCTGCGAAATGCCGCCGATCAGGCGGCGCATCTCGTTGAAGCGCTTGGTGCCATTGCCCAGCAACATCACCACCATCACGCTCCATTTGTCGCCCACGCGGGTCAGGATATCCGTGATCGGGCGGCACGAGTCCGCCACGCCCGCATGGCCGCCATGGTCGCGCATGCGCTTTTCCAGCTCGGCCCCGCGCGCGGCCACCTCGCTCATGGCCACATCCGTGTGCCCCAGTGTGGAAAAAGTGCCTTCTTGTGCGTTCATTTGATAGTCACTATATTTAACCCGGTTACAAAAACATACCACCCGATCATACCATCCAAGAAGGCAACCATGAACATCCTGCATATCGATTCCAGCGTCCTTGGCGAGCATTCCGTCAGCCGCCAACTGAGCGCCGCCATCGTGGCCCGCCTGCAAGCGGCCGCGCCCGGCGCCACCGTCCACTACCGCGACCTGGCCGCCCAGCCCCTGCCGCAATTTACGGCCGCACCCGGTGCCGCCGAGGGGGCAATCCTTGCCGCCGCGCTGGAGCAAGTGCTGGCCGCCGACGTCATCGTCATCGGCGCGCCCATGTACAACTTCGCCATCCCCAGCCAGCTCAAATCGTGGCTCGACGCGCTGGCCGTGCCCGGCAAGACCTTCCAGTACGGCGCCAATGGCCCGGAAGGCTTGCTGGGAGCCAAGCGCGTGATCATCGCCTCGACGCGCGGCGGCTACTACGGCGCCGACACGCCGATGGCCGCCCTGGAACACCAGGAAAGCCATCTGCGCGCCTTCCTCGGCTTTCTCGGCATCCAGCAGATCGAGATCGTGCGCGCCGAAGGCGTCAAGGTCAGCGACGCGGCCAGGGCGCAGGCCATGACAGCGGCCTTCGAGCAGATCGGCGCGCTGCAGGCGGCGTAGGTTCAGCTTGATTCTCTGGCTGCGGCGGAAACTGTTTCGGCGCAGCCAGACTGGGCATGGCGGACAAGAAAGGGCAAGATGCGCTAAGCTGCATCCGCCCCACCACTTTACAAGGACCACCATGACCCTGACCGTCGTCGCCACCATCGATGCCCAACCTCAACATATCGACGCCGTGCGCGCCGCCCTGGAAGCCGTCGTGCCGCCGAGCCGCGCGGAAAGCGGCTGCCTGCGCTACGAACTGCACCTCGACAACAAGATTCCCACGCGCTTCATCATACTGGAAGAATGGACGAACAACGCGGCCCTGACGGCGCACTACGCGATGCCCCACTTCCACGCACTCGTGGCCGCCACCGAGGGCAAGGTCGTCAAGATCGACGTGGCGGAATTGAGCAAGCTGAAGTAACAAGCGGCGCGCTGCGCAAGCGCGCGGCCATCTTGGCAAGTTACCATCTATAATATGGCAACTTTTCTTTATGGCCATCATGATTCCATTTTCCTGCCTACGCGGCGCCGCAGCGGCAGCCGCCTTGACTCTCTGCGCCGGCGCCTTCGCCCAAGCTCCCCTTCCCCTGACCAAGCTGGTGGGCGAATACAATCTGCTCTCGTCGAAGACCGTGCCGCCCAGTAACTGGGGCTATTCCAAGGGACGCATCTCGGTCAAGCAACTCGATGAGGATCACCTGCTGATCGTCCTGTCCTGCGAGTGGAAACGCGAGCCGAAGGCCGTCTGCGGCGATTATTTCTATGCCCAGTGGCGCGACGACGGCCTGTACCTGCAGGACATGAACACGTTTGCCATGCGCCTGTACTTCGATCCCGCCACGCGCAAGCTCACCATCATTTCGCGCGGCGCCGACGCCAAGCAAAGCGTGCGCCACGAAGTGTTCGGCACGACGACCGAACCGCTGGTCGATACCGCCCTCGTGCGGCGCATGAAGCGCGAGCAATCGAATGCCGACAGCAAGGAAAACCGGCGCGTGTTCGGCCCCTACACCAAGTGGACCTACCAGGAAAACCGCATCGAATTCCAGCGCCAGGACTTGACGGCGCCGTGATGCAACGGCTGAGCCAGCCCCTGCGGCGCCAGCTGCTGCGCGTCGCCGGCGTCCTGCTGTGCTCGCCCGTGCTTGCGCGCGCGGCAGACAACGACCTGCCCCGCGCCGTGCGCCAGCGCATCCTGTCCACACTAGACTCTCTGCTGCCCAAGGTGCTCAATGTGCACGATCCGGCGCTGATGCGGCGTTTCAATATCGGCTGGTCGCCCGTGGAAAGCGGCGGCCGCACGCCATGCAAGCAGGAATCTGTTCCAGCGATGACCCGGCACAGCAGCTTATTCCCGTGCTGTCAATCCGATTCGGCGCCTGTCTCGCTCAACCTCGACGGGGGATGATGGGCAGGCCCTTTTTCGAGTCCGATCATTTTGGGCGGCGATGGATCTTTTCTGCGCTCGCAGACCAATACGCGCAATGCGACAGATAGCGGCACGCCATTTGTATGCAAGTATTTTGCTGCCACGGCCGTGCCAAGCATTTCCTGAAAAATAATCGCCACATCAATTTTTTGTGCTGTCAATGCATCGATCCGCCTGGGATGATCCGGCTCCACCTGCACGGGGCCGCCGATGTAATTTTTAGTCACCATGTCAATTCATGTCAAGTAGAGGGACAAGCACCGCATGCTCCCGCTTCGGGCTACCGCAATTCGGCAGGCCGCCTTTATTGATACTCTTCCGGTCTCTTGCGTATCTCCGCCCTTACTCTGTGCATACGGCTTCGCACTGTTCCCATTCGGTACGCCATCTTTATCGCAATTTCGCCATCGCCCATACCTTCATCCTCACGCAACAATAATGCCTTTCCCAGGGAAGGCAGGAAATGGGCGATAAAAAGAACGATGTTCATTCCAGTTTCCATTGCACCGAAAATCTCTTCTTCATGAAAAATATTCAACGCATCAATTGCACAATCTACGCCGCCAATTAAACCATCAGAACCTGATTTAATTCTGCCGGCATTGCAATAATGGGTTTTATAGCATTCACGGCCATTAACAATCTGAACCATACCATCAATATATTTCTCACGATGAATATATTGGCGCGGAAAATATCGTATGCGGATACGCCATCTGCTATACGGCACCTCAAATATCTCTTCGGCACCCGCACAAAAAATTTTCCAAAAATAACTTTCATTTCCCATGAGCATGCTTCACTCGGCGAAGCCAGAGTTGAGCCATATCCTAACAGCAAGAATACCTCCTCAAATTAATACGCAGAAAACATTGATTTATATCAATATAAGAAATACAAGATAATAAATATTGCAAAACATATAAACACATATCCATCGGGAAACAATTAACCTGAAACTGTTTCTGCGATGTGCAAAAATAACGCCGCTCCATGGTTGAACTTTAATTTATTAAAAATAATAAATATTTCTTTATGGAAAATTTTTATAATGCCGTCTTCTTTGTTACATTCGCCTTCGTGCGCGATGGAAATTTTTTATGTAGTAATATTTAAAAAAATTTCAAAGCATTTTGGGTGAGCATTTCCAATGACAAAAAAGACAAGCACTTCCTACGTCATCGAGTTTACGCAACGAACGACGCGAGTGTTGAGGTCGCTCAATGTGAAGTCTGGAAGAGTGAAGATTGATATCAAAGATACGGCGATGCCGTTCGACACGCGAATAGTCGATGCCTGGGTCAACATCGAAGACGGCGTCCTGTGGCTGGAGCATGAAACGGGAGAAGACTATACGGTGAGAATCAGGCTTGCCACAGTGCTGCGCTGGTCACGTCAACCAAAATGGTAGGCAGCCTGCCGCCACCGCTCGGCAGTTTTTCGGGCCTTGCCCGCTACCGTTTCCCATAACATGAGGAAATCCTGAGTCCCGGCTCCATCGTCCGGTTGGACATCCACCGTGGGAAACAGACCACATTGCCCTGCGTTACAAGGAATCGAGCCTGTCCAGCATGGCGGCCGCCTGCTGGCGGAAAGCGACGATTGTTTCCTCGTCCATCTTCTCCAGCTGGCGATACGCCATGCCGATGCGGGGATTGCGCTCCAGCGTATCGGCGTTGCGGTGGAAAAAATCCCAGTACAGGGCATTGAACGGGCAGGCACGCTCGCCGGTGCGCGCCTTCTTGTCGTAATGGCAGCCCTTGCAGTAATCGCCCATGCGGTCGATATACGCGGCACTGGAGACATACGGCTTGGTGGCCAGCAGGCCGCCATCGGCGAACTGGCTCATGCCGACGGTATTGGGCAGCTCCACCCATTCGAAGGCGTCGATGTAGATGCCCAGGTACCAGCCATGCACTTCGGCGGGATCGAGGCCGGCCAGCAGCGCGAAGTTGCCGATCACCATCAGGCGCTGGATATGATGCGCATGGGCCTGCTCCAGCGACTGCGTGATCGCCTGCGACAAACAATGCATCTTCGTCTTGCCGTCCCAGAACCAGGATGGCAGCGGACGCACATGGCCAAAAAAATTCTTCTCGGCATACCCGGGCATCTGCGCCCAGTAGACGCCGCGCACATATTCGCGCCAGCCCAGTATCTGGCGGATGAAGCCCTCGACCGCGGCCAGGGGAGCATGGCCGGCGTGATAGGCGGCCTGCGCCCTGTCGACGACTTCGCGCGGGTTGAGCATTTTCACGTTCAGCGCGAACGACAGCAGGGAGTGGAACAAGCGCCAGGCCTTGCTGCTCATGGCATCCTGGAAATCGCCAAAATGCGGCAAGGCCCGCTCGATGAAGGCATCGAGCTGCTGCAGCGCCTCATCCCGGTTCAGCGCCCAGGCCAGCCGGTCCGCACGGGGCGCGCCGAAGCTCTTCACGCCGGCGGCGCCGATGCTTTCCCATAGACGGGAATGGTCATGCACGGTGCGCGGGTCTTGCGGCTCGGCGGGCGTGCCGCGCCAGGGCTTGCGGTTATCGTGATCGAAATTCCACTGGCCGCCGACGGGTTTTTTCGCGTCTTCCATCAACACCTGATGCGCGCTGCGCATCTGGCGGTAGAAAAACTCCATCAGCCACTGCTTGCGCCCGGCGAAAATATCGGCCGCCTCGTGGCGGGCCGTATAGAAATGCTCGCTGTCGACCATCAGCCACGGGATGGCCGAGCGCCGTCCGGCCTGGTAGAGCTGCTGGTCGAGGCGCCACTCGTCGGGCGCCTGGTATTCGACGGCGCCGGCGTCATAGTGGCGAATCAGCGCTTCGATATTCTCTGGTATCGAGCGCGTGCTTTCCGCGTCGTCGATGGCGATGTAATGCACGGTGTGGCCCGCTTCGCGCAGCTGGCGCGCAAAGTCGCGCATGGCAGCGAAGATGGCCAGGATTTTCTGCGCATGGTGCAGCACATAATCGGTTTCTTGCCGCACTTCCATCAAGACATAGATGGTGGCGTCATCGACGTCGGTAAACCAGCGGTGCTGCGTATTGAGCTGGTCACCGAGGATCAGGCGCAAGGTGGGCTTCGGTGTCATTATTGTCCTGTATCAAATAACATCGTGGCCGCTAGCCTTGCGGCATTGGCTGCGGCGCCGGGACGGGCGCGGGAGCCGGTTCCGGCACCGCCTTGCCATGCGCTTCCTGCCCGCCCTCTTCCGCCGGCACGGCCAGCGGCGCGGGCGGCGCGCCTTCCTGCAGCAGATCGCCCGGCTCTTCCACCGGTTCATCCTGCGGTTCCTCGACGGGTTCCACGTGGCGCAGCGGCGGCGGTGGCTTGCCGCCGGGGAAGATGGCGTCGCGCGCGATTTTGCCCGTGTCGAGCGCCGTCTTGAAGAAGTCGCCCACCACCAGCACGGCGTTGTGGCCGCCCTGGCCCCAGTAATTGCTGCGCATGGTGACGCGCGCGTCGTTGAAACCCACCCAGGCGCCGCCGACGAGTTGCGGGTGCATCAGGATGAACCAGCCGTCCGCATTGTTTTGCGTGGTGCCGCTCTTGCCGGCCACGTCGGAACGGATGCCGAAGCGGCTGCGGATGGCCGTGCCCGTGCCCCGGTCGATGACGCCGCGCATCATGTCCGTCAGGGTGGCGGCCGATTCGGCCTGCATGGCGCGCTTGGGCTTGTCTTCGCCGAAGCGGGCAATGACCTTGCCTTCGCGGTCCGTGATGTGCGTGACGACGAACGGCAGACGGGCTTCGCCCTGGGCCGCGATGCTGGCGTAGGCGTTGACCATTTCCAATAAGGTGACGGGACTGGTACCCAGCGCCAAGGACGGCACTTTTTCCAGCTTGCTGTCGCGGATGCCGAGCGCGCGCGCCAGCTTGATGATCGGCGGCAAGCCGACGTCCTGCATCACTTGCGCCGTGATCGTGTTCTTTGAATAAACAAGACCGTCGCGCATGGTCATGTCGCGGCCCGTCGTGCCGCTCATGTCCGTCGGGCGCCATTTGGTGCCGTCGGCCGCCTTGATGTCCATCACGGCATCGCGGTAGACGTGCTCAGGGCTTAAGCCCTTTTCCAGCGCCGCGCCGTACACGATGGGTTTGAAGGTGGAACCGGGCTGGCGCGCCGCCTGCGACACGTGGTCGAACTGTTCGCGCGCAAAGTCTCGGCTGCCCACCCAGGCGCGCACGGCGCCCGTGGCCGGGTCCATGGCCGCAAAGCCCGCTTCCAGCCGCGTCTTCGACTTGCGCAGGGCCGCCATGAAGGCGCGGTCGCCCTTCAGCTGCGCCAGCGCCGCTTCGGGCGTGCCGCCGGCCGCCGTCAGCTTGCGGTAGTCGGCGGACTCGCGCACGAAGGCGTCCAGCAGCGCCGGATGCGATTTCCAGAAATAATCGAAGGGCACGCTGCCGCCCTGCATGCCCGCGTACATGCCCGTCGACGTGGACGACGGCACGCCGGCGCGGCTCCATTCCACGTCGGCAATCGCCTGCAAGGCATTCGCCTGGCGCTCGACGGCGCGCTCGGCCGCCTGCTGCAAATCGTGGTCGAGCGTGGTGTGCACCACCAGCGCATCGAGTTCCAGGTTGTAGTCGTTCTCGTCGGCCCAGTCGATCAGCCACTTGCGCACATAGGCCGTGAAATGGCTGTCCGACTGCGCCCGCTCGCTCTGGCGCTCGAAATGCAGGCGCAACGGTCGCTTGATCAGCTGCTTGTAGCGCGCCTCGTCGATGACGTCGTGCTTGCGCATCTGGCCCAGCACCACGTTGCGCCGCTGCAGGGAGCGTTCGGGATTGCCGACGGGATTGTAGTAATTCGTGCCCTTCAGCATGCCGACCAGGGTGGCGCTTTCCAGGATATCGAGGCGCGCGGCGGGCTTGTCGAAATACGTGCGGGCCGCCATTTCGATGCCGTAGGTGTTATACAGAAAGGGAACCGTGTTCAGGTAGGCTTCCAGGATTTCCGTCTTGCTGTAGGTGGCCTCGATTTTCAGGGCCGTGATCAATTCCTTGAGCTTGCGGTTCAGGTTGCGCGAGCGGCCGATTTCCTCTGGGAACATATTGCGCGCCAGCTGCTGCGTGATGGTGGAACCGCCTTGCGGGTTGCCCCCTGCCGTATGCAGGATGGCGCCGGCCGTGCGCGTGAAGTCGATGCCGTGGTGTGCGTAGAAACGGTGGTCTTCCGTGGAGATCAGCGCGCTGATCACATTCGGCGAAATCTGCTTTAACGTGACCCGCTCCTGCAAGCCCTGGTCGAAGCGGGCAAGTTCCTTGCCATCGGCGCTGACCATGGTGGTCGGCGCGGCCGCGCGCGCCTGGCGCAAGTCGTGGATGCTCGGTGTCAGGGGGAGCAGCAACAGCATGTACAGGATCACCAGCGCCAGCAGGGCCAGAAACGACCATAAGGCCAGCACCAGCGCACGCCGCACGGGCGGCAAGGTCATCAAGTGCGCGTGGCCGCGCCGGTACAGCGCCACTGCCTTGATCCACGCCACTCCCGCCACGCGCACTGCCTGCGCGCGCGCCCGTATGAACGCCTGCCGTGCTTTTTCCTGAAACTGCTCCATGCCTGATGCCATGCTTGTAACCTTGTCTGATGCCGGGGAATCCGTTTCAGCAAGTATATAGGGCGGGCAACAAAGCGGGCCGGAATTTACGCCAGGCAAGCATCGAGGCGCGCCAAGGTGACGCCGACATACGCGCCCACGCAGCGCCCGTCATGCGTCGTAAACGGGTTTTCCAGCTGTAGCAGGCCGCAATCGCAGACGACGGGATCGACCTGGGTCACGATGCCGAGCGCCAGGTAGCGCCAGCCATCGAGGCGCACCAGGCGCTTTTCCCGGCCAGGATTGGCGCGGAAGATGGCGTCCCAGTCATCGATTTCGCTGGCCATGGGCCACAGTTCGAGCTGGACTTGCGTGCCGGCGGCCAGTTGCCCGCCGCCGAACTCGTCCATCACGTGCAGGCGCTGGCCGCCCACCTCGATGACGGCTTCCAGGTACTCGCCCTCGGTAGCGATGAAGGTGGCGGCGACGATGCTGGCCGTCACTTCTGCGCCTGCTCCAGCAGGGCCGGCAATTCCTTCAGCATGGCCTCGCGCGTGCGCAAGCCTGCGGACTGCTGGCCCTTCTGCTCATCCTGCACCAGGCGCGCGAACACGATGCTGCGCCCGCCCTTGCTGGCCCAGCCCACGAACCAGCCGTAGCCATGCGCTTCGTCAAAGCTGCCGTCAGGCTTGCGCGGGAAGGCGGCGCCCGTCTTGCCATGCACTTGCCAGCCGCCCACGTCCGCCAGGCGCGTCAGGCGTCGCGTCTGCTCCATGGCCTGCTTGGTGACGGGCAATTGATCGTTGACCAGTTTGCGCAGGAAACCCAGCTGTTCCAGCGGAGAGATCTTCAGCGAAGAGCTGATCCACGAGCGTTCCAGGCTGTTGTCCTTGCCCGGGTCGCCCGAGACGTCCGCATTGCCGTAGCGCAAAGCCTTGGCGTATTTCTGGAAGCGCTCGGCGCCCAGCGCCTGCGTGATCTGCTGCGAATACCAGACCACCGAGTACTGCATCCAGCGCGACGGGTCCGTATCCTGGCGCCACGCTTCGCCGCCCCAGTCCACATAGCCCTGGCGGAATGGCAAGCTGGGCTTGTGCTCGTCCTTGAGGAAGCCGGCGTCATAGCCCATCAGGCTGAGCGCGATCTTGAACGTGGACGCGGGGGTAACGCGGTCGATGCAATTGCCCTCCTGCAGCAAGACGGCGCCTGTCTTGGCGTCGGCCATGGCGGTGCAGATGGTGGCGGAATGGGCTTGCGAGCCGGCCAGGACGGCGCCTGTCAGGCCGAGGATAAACTGGAACAATGCGCGATATTTCATGGGACTCCGGGGCTGAGGGAGAATGACAAAGCGAAATTGTACCGGGCGGCGCGGCGCGATGCCAGCGCTGATGCAGTGCATGCGCATTAGCGCCCCGCCGGCGCGCCCGGCTGGCGTTCCCGCTTCAAGTGTTCCTCTTCCAGCTCGTCCATGCCCAGCTTCTCCTCGTCGATCAGCGCATGCTCGCGCCGCTCGCGCTCCAGTTCCTCTTCCAGGCTGTCTTCGCCCGGCTCCTGCGTGATGTTCTCCGGCATGCGGTCTTCCTCCACGGTGGTTGAGTGAAAAGTTCAGGCAAGCTGGCCCGCCTGTGCCACGGCATCGTGCGGATGCAGGCTTTCCATATGCCGTACGGTAACACGCGCCTGCGCATGATGCGGCGCCAGCGCCGCCTGCACGCGGCGGGCCGCGTCTTCCACATACATCAGATTAGCACCATTCAAGCGCGCAAACGCCTGTTCGTCCGCCCGCTTCACGGCCGTCTGCAAGGGTGTCGCCAGCGCCGCTTCCACCCGATCGATCAGGGGGAACAGGTCCAGCTCGGCCTGCTGCGTCAATGGCACGGTCACCGTCGCCGTGCTGCGCTGGCTGTGCGGCGTGGCCAGGCTCGCGTGTTCCTGCAGCCAGTCGCTGGCGGCTGCGCCGTCGATGCCGCCTTTGCCGAACTGCGCCGCAAAGGCCTCGGCCAGCAATTGCCGCGCCAGCGCCGCCGAACAGGGACAGGTCGACGAGTAGCCGATCTCCACCGTCAGGGACAGGGCAAAACCCTGCGGAGAAATACTGGCCTGCAGGCGCACGGGATACGATTTCCATCCCGCCAGCCCCGCCGTCAGCAGCGCCGGCTGGCGCCGCAGCACGGGAAACGCCAGCGCGATGCGCGCCTGCGTGCTGCCGCAGTCGGCGTGACTGTCCACCATGCGCCGCAGCACGGCGGCCAGGGCGCCCGCATCGAGCGGCTGCGCGGCGGCAAACGCGTCGAGCAGCAGATACAGGCGCGACATATGGATGCCCTTCACACGCGGATCGGGCAGATCGACGTGCACGTCGGCCCAGGCATGCACTTGCTGCGCCTGCCCGCCCTCTTCCAGCCACAGCGGCAAGGCGATGCCCTGCATACCGACCCATTCCAATGGCAAGGGGTGACCAAGATGGGGGCCGGCCGCCACGTCGGGCAGGGGCGAAGAAAGGGAATCGCGCTTCATGATCAAGGCTCCATATGCAAATAAGTTGCATATCATGGAGAAAAAGCGCCGTATTTGCAAGTATCCTGCATTAATGCGGCGAATGATTTATCTTGACTCGCTAACACATGTCAGATAATGTTGACACATGACAGATACAAATACACCCCGCCCCACCGGCGACCGCTTGCTGGCCATGCTGGCGGCGCTCGACAATCCGCACCGGCTGCGCATCATCGCGGCGCTGGCCAGCGGCGGGCGCAACTACATCAGCCAGCTGGCGCGCGACCTGGGCATCAGCCGGCCCTTGCTGCATTTGCACCTGCAAAAGCTGGAACACGCGGGACTCGTCACCAGCCAGCTGGAACTGTCGCATGACGGCAAGGCCCTTAATTACTTCGAGGCCAGCCCATTTGAATTGCTGCTGACGCCCGCCAGCATCGCCGCCGCGGCGTCCTCGCTCACTTCCAATGCCGATTAATCCTGAACTGTAGAGGTCATCATGTCTGAAAATATCTTTTTCGCCGCCTTCTTCTTCCCCTGCACGGCCGCCGTCATCATCTTCGCCTTCAAATATACGTCCGGCATCGTGCAGGCGCGCGCCCGGCTGGCGCAGGACGGCGCCTACCAGGAACTGGCCAGGTCCATGGCCGCCGCGCAGGCGGAAACGGCAGCGTCGCTGGCCGTATTGAACGCCTCCGTGGCGCAGATCCAGGCGCGCCTGGGCAGCCTGGAGACCATCCTCAAGGAAGTCGAGTAAACCCTGACGCTGCCAACCCACAAGCAGGAGAGCACCATGAATACCGTATCGACCGCCCGTCTGTATGCGCTGCGCGCCATGTATCTGCTGGTTGTCCTGGGGCTGGGCAGCGTGCTGTGGCCCGGCATCGTCACGCCGCACGCGCCGTGGGAACTGGCGCGGGGCACCGTCAACTGCATGCTGGCCGCGTTTTCGCTGCTATGTCTGCTGGGCTTGCGCTATCCGCTGCAGATGCTGCCCCTGCTGCTGTGGGAGGCGCTGTGGAAGACCATCTGGCTGCTGCTCGTGCCGCTGCCGCAATGGCTGAACGGCCAGATCGATCCCGCCACTACGGCAACCACGTTTGAATGCGCGTTCGTGGTGCTGGTCTACCTGGCCATTCCGTGGCGTTATGTGCATGCGCATTACATCGTCAAGCCGGCCACGCCGTGGCGCCAGCTCAGGCAGCCTTGCGAAACGTCAAATTGATGCGCTGCGCGCCCAGCAGCGCGTGTTCGCCCTCCTTCAGCGGCGCCACGCCGTGGAAGCGCAGACGGTCGGCGCCGCCCCACACGACCACGTCGCCATGCAGCAGCGCGATGCGGGCCGCCTTGTCGCTGCGCTCGGCGCCGCCGAACAAAAAGGTGGCGGGCAAACCGAGCGAGACGGAAACGATGGGCGCGTTGAAATCGCATTCGTCGCGGTCCTGGTGCAGGGCCATGCGCGCACCGGGCGCATAGCGGTTGACCAGGCAGGCGTCGGGCGTGAAGCCCGGATAGCCGGCCGCCAGCGCCGCTTGCTGCGCCAGGCACAGGAACACGGGCGGCATGGGCGGCCAGGGTACACCGCTGGCGGGATCGAGCCGCGCATAGCGGTAGCCGCGCCCATCCGTGACCCAGCCCAGGGGGCCGCAATTGCTCATGGCCGCGGACATGCGCAAACCGCCCGGCGTGGCCATGTGGCGCAGGGGCGCGGCCAGCACGATGGCGTCCAGCGCCGGCAGCAGCTCGGGCAGATACGGCAGCGCAAAACGGCGCAGCAGGACCGACGCGGACGAGCCGGGCACCAGCGGCACCGGTCCGGTCGGGACGTCGTCTTCATCGGCAAACAGGGTCAGGTTCATGCCGCCTATTTTAGCCGCATTACACAAAAAGCCCCCACGGTGCGCTACAGTAGCGCTTCCAGCCACTACCACCCGCCTCCACGATGGATCATTACGCCGATTTGCTGCACACCCTGGCGCAGCAGGAAGAATCCCTGCAATTCGAACGCTTCGACAACGACGCGGCGCTGGCCGTGGGCCTGTGGATCGTCGAGGAAGTGCGCAAGCGGGGCAAGGCCGTCACCGTCAACATCACGCGCAACGGCCAGGTGCTGTTCCACCACGCCATGACGGGCGCCACGGCGGACCAGGCGGACTGGATACGCCGCAAAAACAACACGGTGCAGCGCTTTTGCCGCAGCTCCTACTACATGGGCATCTCGTATAAAAGCCGGGGCAGCACCTTCGAAGACGTGAAGTACCTCGATGACATCGAGTACGCGGGCCACGGCGGCGCGTTTCCCCTGCTGATACGCGGCGTGGGACTGGTCGGCACGGTCACCGTGTCCGGCCTGGCGCAGGCGGACGATCACGCGCTGGTGGTGGCGGCCCTGCAGGCGCAGCTGGACAAATAGTCAGGCGTCCAGCGCCCGGCGCAAGGCGGCGCGCGCCAGCAAGCGCGTGGAATCGAGCGTCGGCAGCGGCGAATTGGCGTCGCCGATGATCAGCGGGATTTCCGTGCAGCCAAGGATGACGGCGTCGCAGCCCTGCTCACGCAAGCCGGCGATGACGGCCTGGAAGCGGGTGACGCTTTTCGGCCGGATCACGCCCGGCACCAGTTCTTCCATGATGATGCGGTTGATTTCGCTGCGCTCGTCTTCGCCCGGCCGCACACAATCGATGCCGCGCGCGGCCAGCCTGTCCGGATACACGGCGCTGTCGACCAGCCAGCGCGTGCCCGTCAATCCCACGCGCTGGTAGCCGCGCGCGGCCGCCTCGCTGGCCACCACATCGGCGATATGCAGCCAGGGCAGCGGCGAGCGAGGTGCCACCAGCGCGAATGCCTGGTGGATGGTGTTGTCGGGGCAGATCAGGAAATCGGCGCCCGCCGCGGCAAGCTTGTGCGCCGACGCCAGCATCAGTTCGGCCACGCCGGCCAGGTCGCCCGCATTCAGGCAAGCCACATAGCGCGCCAGCGGCGGCGTGTGCAGCGTGACTTCCGGATGTTCATACGCTCCCAGCGCATGCGCGCCCTCTTCGCAAATCGTGCGGTAGCACAGGGCCGCGCCTTCGGCCGAGCAGCCGACGATGCCGATATGTTTGCTCATGATCTTCCTCCTGGATTAAATACGTTGGCCGCCGTCGATGGGAATTTCCGCGCCCGTGATGTACGAGGCGCGCTCGCTGCATAAAAATTCCACCAGATCCGCCACTTCGGCCGTCGTGCCCAGCCGGCGCAGGGGGATTTGCGTGTCGACGATGTGCGAGGTGCCTGGCGACAGGATCGCCGTGTCGATCTCGCCCGGCGCGATAGCATTCACGCGCACGTTCAGCGGCGCCATGTCGTTGGCCATTTCGCGCGTCAGCGAGGCCAGCGCCGCCTTCGAGCTGGCGTAGGCGGAGCCGGCGAACGGGTGCACGCGGTAGCCGGCGATCGAGCACAGGTTCACCACGGAGCCGTGCGCATTCGACAGTTCCTGCGCAAAGCCGCGCGTCAGGGCCAGCGGCGCAAAGAAATTCGTGTTGTACATCTCCTGCCAGGTCTGCATGTCGGTGGTCAGCGAATTGACGCGCGAACCGCCCGGCCCCTTCGGCGACACGCCCGCGTTGTTCACCAGCGCGTGCAATTTCGAGTCGCCCAGCATGGGACGCAGGGTGTCGACCATCTGCCCGATCTGGCTCAGGTCCGACAGATCCATGCACACATGCGTGTTGTGCTCCTGGCTGCGCGGGCAGCCGCCCGGAATCGGGCTGCGCGAGACGGTGATGACCCGCCAGCCCAGGCTGCGGAAGCGCTCGGCCACGGCGTGGCCGATGCCGCGGCTGGCGCCCGTGACGATGGCCGTTTTCTGTTCAATCTTCTGTTCAGTCTGGTACGTGTTCTGCGTCATGTGCTTCCTTGTCTTGTTCTGGTGCGCCGGCGTGGATGCGCTCCTGGCGCATTACATAGGCCAGCATCTGCGTGCCGCCGTCGAGGATGTCCTGTTCGATGGCGCGCCGCGCGGCCGCCCCGTCGCGCTGGCGCAGCGCGGCGATGATGGCGTGGTGGTGGCCGACGCGCATGTCGGGCGAAAAGCTGGCGTAGCCGGCGGCGATCAGGGGTGCCGTCTGCATCCACAAATGGTCGACGAAGCGTTTTAACGTCGGCATGCCGGCCGCCTGCGACAGGCCCAGGTGAAACGCCTGGTTGCATTGCAGGGCCGCCGGCAGGTCGTGCCGCGCAATCGCCTCTTCGTTCGCCTGCAGCAGGCGCTCCAGGTCGGCCAGGGTGGCGTCGTCGATGCGCTGCGCCGCCTCGAATGCACCCAGCCCTTCCAGTTCCAGCCGCAGCGCGCGGATTTCCAGGTAGCGCGCCACGCTGAGCACGGGCACGCGGAAATCGCGCGGCGAGCGCAGCACCAGCGCCTCTTCCTGCACCAGCTGCAGCATCGCGTCGCGCACGGGCGTGACGCTGGTACCGAGCTGCAGCGCCAGCTCGCGGATGCGCAGGCGGTCATTCGGCTGGAAACGCCCGGCCGCCAGCGCGTCGCGCAGCATGGCGTACACGGACTTGCCCAGGTTGACGTGCTGCAGAGTGTCCAATTGCTGATTCATGCGTGTTTTTGATCTTTTAAAATTATGATGCATCATACATCAATGTGAAAAACAGTGTTTTCCAGACGTGCGCTGCGGACAGGAAACAAGGAAACACCGCAAGCACGTACAATCAGCCGCCACCGCATCGAAAGGAGCGCTATTGAACTGGGATTATCCGCACGCCCACACCCTGCCCGTCACGCCCGAACCGGGCGACATCGACGGCTTGCAGCACACCAACAACGCCGTCTACGTGCGCTGGTGCGAGCATATCGCCTGGCACCACTCGGCCACACTGGGGCTGGACCTCGACGATTACCGGCGCCTGGACCGGGCCATGGCGATCCGCCGCGGCGAATACGACTACCTGCTGCCGACGCGGGCCGGCGAAGCGCTGACCCTGGCCACCTGGCTGTGCGCCAGCGATGGGCGCTCCAGCATGGAACGGCGCTTCCAGCTGATCCGCGACAGCGACGGCGCCACCGTCGTGCGCGGACGCTGGGACTTGATCTGCATCGAATTGAGCAGCGGCCGCGCGCGCCGCCTGCCGCCAGAGTTCCTGGCCGTGTACGAACCGGCCATCGTCGCGGCTGCCGCGTAAAGCGTCGCCCGGGCCGCCGTTTTGCGCGCCGTTCGGCGAAGATGCGGGGCGTTTCTTGCGCCTTCGCAGTGCAACATGCATTTCGCTCCTGCTTTGCCCGTGCATGCTTTAGAATCAGCGACCTCAGCCCCGTAAAAACAGGATAAAACATATGACGGCAGTCGGGAATACCGAACCACAAGAGCTCAAGCGCGGCCTGAAAAGCCGCCACATCCAGCTCATCGCCCTGGGCGGCGCCATCGGCACCGGCCTGTTTCTGGGCATCGCGCAAACAATCAAGATGGCCGGCCCTTCCGTGCTGCTCGGCTATGGCATTGCCGGCGTCATCGCCTTTTTGATCATGCGCCAGCTGGGCGAGATGGTGGTCGACGAACCCGTCGCCGGCTCCTTCAGCTATTTCGCCGACAAATACTGCGGCCACCTGCCCGGCTTCCTGTCGGGCTGGAATTACTGGGTACTGTATGTGCTCGTCAGCATGGCCGAGCTGACGGCCGTCGGCATCTACGTGCAGTACTGGTGGCCCGGCGTGCCGACCTGGGTCTCGGCACTGATCTTCTTTTGCGCCATCAACGCCATCAGTTTGCTCAATGTCAAAGCGTTTGGCGAGATGGAATTCTGGTTCGCCATCATCAAGGTGGTCGCCATCATCGGCATGATCGTCTTCGGCGCGTATCTGCTCGCTTCCGGCGACGCGGGGCCGCAGGCGTCCGTGGCCAACCTGTGGCAGCACGGCGGCTTTTTCCCGAATGGCTGGCAGGGGCTGGTGATGGCCATGGCCGTCATCATGTTCTCGTTCGGCGGCCTGGAGCTGGTAGGCATCACGGCGGCCGAGGCGGATGATCCGAGCACGACGATTCCGCGCGCCACCAACCAGGCCATCTACCGTATCCTGATCTTTTACATCGGCGCGCTCGGCATCCTGCTGTCGCTGTACCCGTGGCAAAACGTCGTCACCGGCGGCAGCCCTTTTGTCCTGATCTTCCATGCGCTCGACAGCAACCTGGTGGCCACGGCCCTGAACGTGGTGGTGCTGACGGCGGCACTCTCCGTCTACAACAGCGGCGTGTACTGCAACACGCGCATGCTGTTCGGCCTGGCCAAGCAAGGCAATGCGCCGCGCGCGCTGCTGCACCTGAACCGCCGCGGCGTGCCGCTGGTGGCGCTGGGCGTGTCCGCGCTGGCGACGGGCGCCTGCGTGGTGGTCAATTACTTCATGCCGGGCGAAGCGTTCGAAGTGCTGATGGGCCTTGTCGTGTCGGCGCTGATCATCAACTGGGCCATGATCAGCTGGATCCATTTGCGTTTCCGCGCGCAAAAGAAGGCCGAGGGCAAGACGACCCTGTTCCAGAGCCTGGGCTACCCGTTCACCAACTACCTGTGCCTGGTGTTCCTGGCCGGCATCCTGGTGATCATGTACCTGACGCCGGGCCTGCGCATCTCCGTCTACCTGATTCCCGTGTGGCTGGCCGCGCTGGGCGTCGGCTACTGGATCAAGCAAAACAAGGCCAAGGCATAGGCTGTTTTGCGCCGCATCCAGCCAAGCAACAAGCAAACAAAAAGCCCGTCTTCGCAGACGGGCTTTTTGCATGGACGCGCGGTCATGTCTACGCGACGGCGGCTCCGCCCTCTTCCGGCTGTGCATCGGTTCGCCACATGCTGACGGTCTGGCCCGCATACGATTGCAGCAGCACATCGTCGCTCAAGGTCAGCATCGCCTGCTGGCGCTGCTCCGCCTTCTTCTCGGGCGTCATGCCGAGCTCTCCGGTCCGGTACGGTCCCAGCACGGGCAGCAAATCGCGCAGCACGGAATAATTGCCTGGTATGGTCTTGTCCGATTCCAGCTTGGCCAGGAAATACTTCATGACATGCTCGGACTGCTTGCCCTCCTGCCGCAAGCTCGCCTTCACCATCTTGCCATCCTTGTAGGCCACCTGCGCATCGCTGCTGGCCGTATCCTCGATCTGATGATACGTATAGTTCTGCGATTCCGTGCTGTCCGTCAGGCGCAGCGGCACGCCGGGGACGAGGGTCTCATGGAAGCTGGCGCTCAGCTTCGATTGCTGCTGCTGCCTGACTGACCGCTCGTCCTGGCTGGCGCCGGCCTGCAGTGTCTTTTGCGACACTTCATAATTGAAGCCATCCTTTTCCGAACTGCGCATGGGATTGCTGAATTTCACGGCCTGCGATACGGAGGCGCTGAAATCGGCCAGCCCCGTCAGGATGGACTTGTCCTCGGCCGCCAGCCGCCACTTGCCCGTCTCGGGTGTGTCCGTGGCCGCTTGCGGCGCGGCGGTATTGCTGTGCAAGGCCGTAAAGCTATCCTTGAGCATGGCCACCAGGCCCGCGTCGCCATGGCCGCGCGACGCCGCCTGGTCGAACTGCTTCATGTAACTGCCCAGCGCCTTGGCTTGCCGCTCCTTGCTGCCCAGGGTATTGAGTTGGCTGGCGTCGACCTTCAGGTCCAGGGAGCCGGCCACGCCGCTGAAGCTGACCTGGCGCTGCGCGCCATCGGCCTGGAAATCCAGGGTTTGCACGCCCTCTATCTCGCCGCGCACCTTGACTTCCGCATGCAGTTTCACCGACGCCAGCAACTGCTGGTCGAACTGCATCAAGCCTTCCAGCTTGATTTTCGGCGTATCCCGTCCCATGCCATCGATGGCGTCCTGAAAACCCTTCGCCAGGTCGCCCAGGGCGCTGGCTTCAGCGTCGCTGAGGTCGCCACTGGTCGTCATGCTCACGGCCAGGCCGTCGCCCTGACTGTCGAGCGACAGCTTGACTTCCACACCGCTTTTGGTCGTGATGCTGAGGGTAACCTTGTCTTCGCCATTGCCATGCAGGCTGCCCGGCGCGATGCCGGACGCCGCATACACATTCGGCGTGGTGCTCGGCGGCGGCTGCCGCATCGCCTGCGAGAAATTGTAGTTGCCCAGCTTGGCCTGCCCCAGCATGGCCGCGCCCAGGCCGCTGAAACGGCCGCCAAACGCATGCGAAGAGAAACTCTTTGTCATCGCCTCGCTCACCTTGTTGCGCGTCGCGCTTTCCCATATCGTCGGCGAAGGCAGCAGCTGCGCGACGGCTTGCGTCGCCCCGATGTCGACAATGGAGGACGGACTCGGCGCCGGAGACGGCGCGGCATCCGCCTTGGTGGCAGCGGCATTAAGCGCGCGTGAGGGACTTGGATTCCAGCTCGGGATCGAGGAGACGGAGGTCATGGGTCTTATGCCTTGCTAAACGAAGATGGGTGGTTAGGTAAAGTATGCATAACTTTCATTTTTTGATAACTGGTAGCCGTCGAGTACTGCCATGTTTTCTCAGAGCATGGGATGGGTCGCATCTCAAGCGCTAAGCAGACACTGCTATAACGACGTGAAATGTGAAATCATGAGCGCAAGGGAGCATGAAAATTTTTCATTCTTGATACAAATCATGCTCCGCCGCCATGCCAGCGTTCGCAGGTGTTCGCCATCTAACTCAATTTGAACAGTTGCCACAAGTAAATTTCTACTGTTGCTCAAATGCTGAAAGTGACGAAGTGTGATATTTCGCCGGCCCGCAATCAATATGATCGCTGAGTGCTTCGTGATAAAGCTGCATATGCTTATTCGGAACCGCAAGCACGGCCTTAAGGAGGCAATATGAAATTTATGCACTTAACCATCGCCAAGCGGCTCGGCATGGGCTTTGGCCTGGTCGCCCTGTTCCTGTTGCTGGTCATCGCGCTGGGGCTGACCAGCATGCGACAAATCCAGGACCGCATGGATGAAGCAACCAAGGTCAACAACGTCGAAACAAGGCTGGCCCAGACTATGGACTTGACAGTGACCGAGCGGGCGCTGGCGCTGCGCAATCTGATTTTGCTGAAGGAGGAGAAGGAGATCCAGATCGAGGTCGCGCGCATCGCCGAGCAGGAAAAAAAATACGCCGCTGCCCAGCAAAAGCTGGGGGAAATGTTCGCCAAACTGGAAGGCACCTCGAGCGAAGAAAAAAGCCTGCTCGAACAGATCCGCACACAAAGCGACCTGGCGGCGCCCTTCATTCAGCGGGCCGCCGCGCTGGCGCTGGAGCACAAGCAGGACGATGCCTACAAACTGCTGCGCTATGAATTCCGCCCCGTGCAAAAGCGCTGGTGGGAATTGCTGCGCACCTTGATCGCCGTCGAGGAAAAGCAGAATAACGAGGCCTCCAGCATGGCCGAGGCGGCCTACAGCCAGGCGCGCCTGGTGATGCTGAGCATCGGCTCGCTGGCCCTCATCACCAGCCTGCTGGCCGCCGTGCTGATCACGCGCAGCGTGACGCGCCAACTCGGTTGCGAGCCCGACGAAGCGGCGGCGATCGCCGGGCAGATTGCCAGCGGCAACCTGGCCGTGCCCATTCATACCCGCCCCGGCGACACGCACAGCCTGCTGCACGCCATGCAATCGATGCGCGACAGCCTGGCGCAGATCGTCCAGCAAGTTCACGCCAGCACCGAGACCATCGCCACGGCGGCAGGCCAGATCGCCATGGGCAACCTGGACTTGTCTTCGCGCACGGAACAGCAGGCCAGTACGCTGGAGCAAACCGCTTCATCCATGGAAGAACTAACCAGCACCGTGCGCATCAACACCGACCATGCACGCCAAGCCAACGGGCTGGTCGAATCGGCCTCCAATGTCGCCACCAAGGGCGGCGCCGTGGTGGCGCAGGTGGTCGACACCATGGCGGCCATCGATGTCTCGGCGCGCAAGATCGTCGACATCATCGCCGTCATCGACGGCATCGCCTTCCAGACGAATATCCTGGCGCTGAACGCGGCGGTCGAGGCGGCCCGTGCCGGGGAACAGGGGCGCGGCTTTGCCGTGGTGGCCACCGAGGTGCGCAATCTGGCGCAGCGCTCGGCCGCCGCAGCCAAGGAAATCAAGGACCTGATCGGCGACTCGGTCGACAAGGTCCAGGCCGGCAACCGGCTGGTCGAACAGGCAGGATCGACCATGCACGAGGTGGTCGCCAGCGTCAAGCGCGTCACCGGCATCATGTCTGAAATGATGTCCGCCAGCCAGGAACAATCCGCTGGCATCGAGCAAATCAATATGGCCGTGACGCAAATGGACAATGTGACGCAGCAAAATGCGGCACTGGTCGAAGAAGCCGCCGCCGCAGCGCAAGCGATGCAGGAACAGGTCAACAGCCTGAACGATGTCGTCAGCGTCTTCCGCGTGGGCAACATCGCTGGCGGCCGCGATGCGGGACTGCGCCTGGTCAGCCGTCAGCCACCGCCGCCGGCAGTACGGCGCGCGCCCGCCACGGCAAAGCCGGCTCGTCCGGCCGTCGCCAAGCCCAGCGAAATCGAGTGGGAACAGTTTTGAGCCGGCAACGGGGGAGTGGCACACGTGGGGAAACTGGAACAGATCGCCGCTGCGGGCGAAGTGGTAGCGACGCACATCTTCCCGCATGCAAGCCATATCGGCAAGGAACAACGGGGCCTGCTGGCCGGTCAGCAAGGCGCGACGCTGTGGCTGACCGGCCTGAGCGGCGCAGGCAAGTCGACGCTGGCGTACGCGCTGGAAAGGCGGCTGCTGGCAGAGGGTCACCTGAGCTGCGTGCTCGACGGCGACAATATGCGGCACCACCTGAATGGAGACCTGGGTTTCTCTCCCCGCGATCGCCAGGAAAACATCCGCCGCAGCGCCGTCGTGGCCAGGCTGATGAACGATGCCGGCATGATGGTCATCTGCGCCTTCATCTCGCCGCTGCGCAGCGACCGCGAGATGGCGCGCCAGATCATCGGCAGTGACAATTTTATCGAAGCCTATATCAGCACGCCGAGCGCGCTATGCGAGGAACGCGACCCCAAGGGACTGTACAAAAAAGCGCGAGCCGGACTGATCCCTGCATTTACGGGCGTCTCCGCGCCCTACGAGGCACCGCTGGCGCCGGCGCTTATGCTGGACACGGGCGTGCTGTCGCTGGAACAGGCCTGCGAGCGGCTGTTCCAGCAACTGTGCCCGCACTTCATCTGATGCCGCGCGGCCACCTTTTCGAGGAATGATGAGATGATCAGCAGCCACCATCCCGGCCAAGGCGCGCGCCCGCGCCCCGTCATGATGATCCCCTTGCGCCGCTGCGGCAGCCATGCCCTGCGCCTGCGCCTGAACCTGTCGCCGCAGTTTTATTCGCCGTATCCACTGCACCTGGTTGACATGATGCCGCTGCTGCCCCTGTACGGCGACTTGCGCGATGACCGCGCCTACTTTCGCCTGGTGGTCGATGTGGTGGGCCTGACGGCGGCCAGCATGGTCAAGTGGCCGGGGGTCGTCTTCGATCCGGTGGAAGTGTTCGAGACGCTGCGCGGCCAGCCGCGCAGCATCCACCGCGTGGCGTGGGAGCTGCTGCTGCGCGCGGGCGAACGCCGCCAGGCGCAGGTGGTGATGGACAAGTCGCTCGACAGCGTGCACTACGCCGACGACATCGTGCGGCTATATCCCGACATGCTGTTCCTGAACGTGGTGCGCGATCCGCGCGCGCAAGTGGCGTCGATGAACCGCGCCATCATCCACGATTTCGACACGCTGCTCAATGCCAGGACCTGGCTGGCCGCCCATGCGGCAGCCGACCATGTCGTGCAACGCTATCCGCGGCGCGTGCTGACGATACGCTATGAAGATTTCCTGTCGCGGCAACAAGAGACGCTGGAAACGGTATGTGATTTTCTCGGCATCGCCTTCCTGCCGCAAATGCTGGACGTGGCCGCGTCGGCGGAGGCGCGGCGAATCGCGCAGTTGTCATCGCTCTGGTCGGCCAACTGCCATGCGCCGATCGCGACCAACATCGACAAATTCAGGCAGCAGCTATCGGACGATGACATCAACCTCATCGAAACGCTCACCGGCCCGTATATGGACCGCTACGGCTACGCGCGCCTGAGCCGCGGCGACGCCAACATCACGC
Organism: Janthinobacterium sp. HH106; assembly: GCF_001758725.1. Taxonomy (NCBI): domain Bacteria; kingdom Pseudomonadati; phylum Pseudomonadota; class Betaproteobacteria; order Burkholderiales; family Oxalobacteraceae; genus Janthinobacterium; species Janthinobacterium sp. HH106. Next base: position 104,646 of record NZ_LRIC01000058.1, read on the forward strand.
CCGCGCTGATCGAGCTGGCCGGCAAGCGCTCGGCGCAAGGACGCGAACGCGCCTGGCACGCCTTGGAACAGGATAACTTCCGCGATTACGTGCTGCGCCGCTGCCGCGCCGACTATCTGGCCCAGCTGCATGCACGGCTCAGCCAGGCCAGCGGCGCGCAGGGCAGCAGCACCATCGTCACGCTGGATCAGCTCGACCAGGGCGCGTTTGTCGTCAGCGATTAAAGCCTGGCCATCGCCAGTTCCAGGCTGCCCTCCTGCGCCTGGCGAGCAGCTGCTTGCCCGATAGTTCTTTCTAGGTGACAAGCTTGGGCATGCCGCCGCCATTGCCTCCCGGGCAAGTCACGCTGCCCAGTCACTTATCCCTAAAAACAACAATTTCAATATCGATCGGCAATGTCCACTAGAATGGTGGGCATATGAAACATATGATTAGCGCGCCGGTCGCCAGTTTCACCGATTTGCTGCTTGACGCCGTGTGCATGGTTGACGTGGACGGGCGCTTCGTGTTCGTCAGCGCCGCCTGCGAACGCATCTTCGGCTACACGCAGCAGGAAATGATCGGCAAGCTCATGCTCGACATGGTCGCCCCCGCCGACCGCGCGCGCACCCTGGCCGCCGCGCGCGCCATCATGGATGGCCATGCGCAGACGCACTTTGAAAACCGCTACCTGCGCAAGGATGGCAGCCTGGCCCACATCATGTGGTCGGCCCGCTGGTCCGCCGCCGACCAGCTGCGCGTGGCCGTGGCGCGCGACATCACCTTGCTGAAACAGGCGCAGGCAAAGCAGGCTGCGCTGTACGCCATTTCCGAAGCCATGCAGGCGACGCAGGACTTGCCCGCCTTGCTGTACCGCATACAGCACATCATCGGCGAGCACTTGCCTGCGCGCAGCCTGACCTTGCTGCTGCAGGACGAACATGGCGCACAGCCTTTGATGACCTGCCATGCCGGCGACAGCGGGCCGCAGCCGACGCCGTCCCTGGCCAGCCTGCTGTGCGACGAAGTCCTGCGCAGCGGCCGCCCCTTGCTGCTGCAGGCGGGACAACTGGCCGGCCTGCCGCCGGCGCTGCAAACGGCGGCTGGCGCCCTGTCCTCGTGCTGGCTTGCCGTGCCCCTGTATTCCTCGATGGGCAGCATCGGCGCGCTGGCCTTGCAAGGCGGCCAGGATGCCGTCATCGGCACGGCGCAAGACCAGGATTTGCTGCAATTTGTCGCAAAGCAACTAGCGACCGCCATCGAGCGCCGGCAGTTGCAGACGCAAATGCAGTTCATGGCCATGCACGATGAACTGACCCGTTTGCCGAACCGCCGCCTGTTCCACGACCGCCTGCACACGGCGTTCGCCCGCGCGCACCGCCAGGAAGGCCGGCTGTCGCTGCTGTTCCTGGACTTGAACAACTTCAAGCGCGTCAACGATGACCACGGCCATGCCTGTGGCGACCTGCTGCTGCAAACGGTGGCGAACCGCCTGCGCGATTGCATGCGCGAAACCGACACCTTGGCCAGGATGGGCGGCGATGAATTCGTCGTGCTTCTGGAAAGCAATGTCACACCGGCCGATGTCAGCCTGATCGAGCAAAAGATCCACGCAGCCCTGGCCCCGCCGCTGCACCTGGGCAACGGACAGCAATTGCGGATCACCGTCAGCATCGGCGTGGCCCACTATCCGGAAGACGGCGATACCATGCAACTGCTGTTGCGCCATGCGGACCGGGCCATGTATGCATCGAAGATGCTTGCCGCCGCCTCGCGCTAGCCTGCCCTGGCGACAGTACCCGCATGCTATACTTTCCGGCAATGCTGAGACTCTTCAAAACATGGCTGATCCTGCTGCTGATCGCGGCGGTGCCGCTGCAGGCGGCCGCCGCAGGCGCCATGCGGGCGTGCGCGCCGCTTGCGGCATCGCCTGCCGCCGCGATGGCAGGGGCTTGCCAGCATCACGCCGCGCAGTCATCCGCCATCACGGACAGCGCCGGCACGCCGGAAGAAAACAAGACCCCTGCCAAGCATGCCGCGTGCGGCGCCTGTTCCCTCTTTTGCCTGGGCGCACTGATGCCGCCCGGCCTCGCCCTGCCCGCCGCGCCCGTCAACGGCGCGGAACATGCGGCCCTGACCACTGCCACCTTGCTGCCGGGATTCATTCCCGACGGCCCGCGCCGGCCGCCGCGGCCGCTTTCCGCTTAAATTCCAAGCTCGTCCGAAGCAGGCCACCGCGGTGGCCACGATAGCCCTATTCCGTCTGAAAGCGACACATGATCAAACATTACATACTGCGCGGCGCCTTCGCCGCCATGCTGGGCTTGCCCACGTTCGCCATGGCGGCCCTGCCCGTCATTGAAGTCTACAAGAGCGCCTCGTGCGGCTGCTGTTCCGAATGGATCAAGCACCTGGAAGCGAACGGTTTCACGGTGCGCGCGAAAAACGTCGAGATGCCGGCGCAATACCGCAAGCTGGCCGGCATTCCCGACGCGCTCGGCTCCTGCCACACGGGCCTCGTCAACGGCTACGCCATCGAAGGCCATGTGCCGGCCAGCGACATCAAGCAGCTGCTGCGCGAAAAACCCAAGGCGAAGGGCCTGGCCTTGCCGGCAATGCCGATGGGCTCGCCAGGCATGGAAGGGCCGCGCAAGGATGCATACGACGTCTTGCTGGTCAAGAGCAATGGCAGCACCAGTGTTTACAAGCACTACCAGTAAGATGCAGGGCCAGTAAGATGCAGGGCCAGTAAGATGCAGGGAAAATGAAAAACGCCGCCGGAATCGCTTCCGGCGGCGTTTTTTTTGTCAGGCAGTAAAGAACTTACTGCCTGTCAGGACTGCATCAGATGGTGTCGAGCACGGCATTCAGGCTGGCGCTAGGACGCATGACCGCTTCCGTCTTCGCGGGATCCGGCAGGTAGTAGCCGCCGATATCCGTTTCCTTGCCTTGGACTGCTTTCAGCTCGGCAACGATCTTTTCTTCGTTGTCTGCCAGGGCTTTTGCCACTGGCGCAAAATGCGCTGCCAGTTCCGCATCGTCCTTCTGCGCTGCCAGGGCTTGCGCCCAGTACATGGCCAGGTAGAAATGGCTGCCGCGGTTGTCCAGCTCGCCCGTGCGTGGCGATGGCGACTTGTTATTGTCCAGCAGTTTGCCGGTGGCTTCATCGAGGGTTTTCGCGAGGATCTTGGCTTTCGCATTGCCCGTCTTGATGCCCATGTCTTCCAGCGACACGGCCAGCGCCAGGAACTCGCCCAGCGAATCCCAGCGCAGATGGTTTTCTTCCACCAGCTGCTTGACGTGTTTCGGTGCCGAACCGCCGGCGCCCGTTTCGTACATGCCGCCACCGGCCATCAATGGCACGATCGACAGCATCTTGGCGGACGTGCCCAGTTCCAGGATCGGGAACAGATCGGTCAGGTAGTCGCGCAGGATGTTGCCGGTTACGGAAATGGTGTCCAGGCCGCGGAAGGCGCGTTCCAGCGTGTAGCGCATGGCGCGCGTCTGCGACATGATCTGGATGTCCAGACCCTTGGTGTCGTGCTCCTTCAGGTAAACCTGGACCTTCTTGATGACTTCGTTCTCGTGCGGACGGTAGGAATCGAGCCAGAACACGGCAGGCATGCCCGAATTGCGCGCGCGCGTGACGGCCAGCTTGACCCAGTCGCGGATCGGGGCGTCCTTGACCTGGCACATGCGCCAGATATCGCCCTCTTCCACCGTTTGCGTCAGCAGCACTTCGCCCGTTTCCAGGTCGGTGATGTTGGCGGTGCCGCCTTCAGGCACTTCAAACGTCTTGTCGTGCGAACCGTATTCTTCCGCTTGCTGCGCCATCAGGCCCACGTTCGGCACGGTGCCCATGGTCTTCGGATCGAAGTTGCCATGCCATTTGCAGAAGCCGATCATTTCCTGGTAGATGCGTGCGAAAGTCGATTCCGGCATGACTGCCTTGACGTCTTTCGGACGGCCGTCGGCACCCCACATCTTGCCGCCGATACGGATCATGGCCGGCATCGACGCGTCGACGATGATGTCGTTCGGCGAATGGAAGTTGGTGATGCCCTTGGCCGAATCGACCATGGCCAGTTCCGGACGATGCGCGTGGCAGGCGTGCAGGTCCTTGAGGATTTCATCCTTTTGCGACGCTGGCAACGTGTCGATCTTGTCGTACAGGTTGCTCATGCCATTGTTGACATTCACGCCCAGCTTGTCGAACAGTTCCGCGTGCTTGGCGAACGCGTCCTTGTAGAAGATGCGCACGCAGTGGCCGAAGACGATCGGGTGCGAGACCTTCATCATGGTGGCCTTGACGTGCAGCGAGAACATCACGCCCGTCTTGAAGGCGTCGTCGATTTCCTTCTCGTAGAACTCCAGCAGTGCTTTCTTGCTCATGAACATGCTGTCGATGATCTCGCCCGCTTGCAGGGAAACCTTCGGTTTCAGCACGATGGTCTTGCCCGAGGCTGTGACCAGTTCCATCTTGACATCGCGCGCTTTTTCCAGGGTCAGCGATTTTTCGCCGTGGTAGAAGTCGCCATGGTGCATGTGCGAGACGTGGGTTTGCGACGATTGGCTCCACTCGCCCATCGAGTGCGGGTGCTTGCGCGCATACTCTTTGACGGCTTTCGGTGCGCGGCGGTCGGAATTGCCTTCACGCAGCACCGGATTGACCGAGCTGCCGATGCATTTGCCGTAGCGGGCCTTCAAGGCTTTTTCTTCTTCGGTCTTCGCATCTTCCGGATAGTCGGGCAGCTTGTAGCCACGGCCTTGCAGTTCGCGCACGCAAGCGATCAACTGACCTTGCGAGGCGCTGATGTTCGGCAGCTTGATGATGTTGGTGTCCGGATTCTGGGTCAATTTGCCCAGTTCAGCCAGGGTATTCGGGACTTTTTGCGCGTCCGTCAGGAATTCGGGAAATTCAGCCAGTACACGTGCCGCCACCGAAATATCGCTGGACACCACGTCCACGCCAGCCGGCGCGGTGAATTTTTTGATAATCGGCAGCAGGGAATACGTCGCGAGCAGCGGCGCCTCGTCAGTCAGCGTGTAGATGATTTTGGATTTTTGTGTTGCCATGTTCATTCCCTTGTATGCGGTGATGCCTGGTGGTTAACTTTCTTCATTCCAAACACAGGACGGTTAGCCTTGCTTTGGACGGCTAGTGTGCCGGCGGTGACGCCGTGCTTGCCCACCGCGTATTTTAGACTGTCCTGCCGCTGTTTGTGTATCCGATGGCGACGAATCTTATATAAGACAGCAAATATCCGGAACTACCGGGCCAGAATGGCCATTTTCCGCCTTGAAATGGATGCGGGGCAGCGGCACGGCATGTATGCCGCCCCGAAAAAACATTCCATATTGACAATATTCAAGTGGAAGCGACGTCACGGTCCCTCGTTCTTGACGATGCCGCGCACATTCGTCAGCGCCAGGCAAACGTTCAGCACGATCAAGGCCCAGGCTTCGTCTTGCCAGCCCCAGCACACCACAGCACGTTGCTGAACAGGAAAACCCAGAACCCGGCAAGGCGCCGCGCGGCCATGCGCGAGCCCACCAGCCAGGCCGCCAGCAGCGAAGCGGCCATGGCGGGCCATTGCAACAGTTCGATAATGTCCGACATGGCGCCTCCTGTGCATCGTTCAGTTGGCAATATTGTCTGTTGTTTTATCAGCGCACGCCTGCCAATCCCGCTCCACTTCCCCGTAAATCCTCAGTCGGCTTGATGTCGATTAAGCCAGCTTATTAAAACAGCCATACGATGAGCGTGCTTGCTTCTTTTATTCATCCATTGTTTGTCTTTTCTCAACTGAAAGGTATTTCAAATGAAACCTGCTATGCGGAAAATCAAGTCAATACGGCAACAATTGGGACAGGGCATGACGGAATACATCGTCATCGTGGCCCTGATCGCCGTCGCCGCCATCGGCGTATATCAATTGTTCGGCGCCACCATACGCAACCAGACGGCCGGCATCGCCATGGAGGTGTCGGGCAAGAACGGCACAGCCGCCATCGCCAAGGCCGGCGGGGCCGCCACCAAGGCCGAGACCGCCGCCAAGGACACGGCGAAGAACAGCCTGTCCACGTACGGCGACCAGGCCACCACCGGCAAGCAGGACTAGGCTGCCGCCGCCAGCGAGCCCCCGAGCCAATGAGCGCCTCAGCCACATCATCATGACACCGCTACAGGCAGTCCGCCTGCCCCCCTTCGCGCAACGCCGCCAGCAAGGCCAGGCGCTCATCTATGGCATCGTCGTTCTCATGGGCGGCCTGGCCGCCCTGCTCTTCGTTTTCAATACGGGCCAGCTCACGGCGGAAAAAACCAAGCTCGTCAATACGGCCGACGCCGTCGCCTACAGCGCCGCTGTCATGCAGGCGCGCGCCCTCAATTTCGACGCCTACACCAACCGCGCGCTGATGGCCAACGAGGTCATGATCGCGCAAGCCGTCAGCATCGCCGCGTGGTCCGCCCATGTCGTCAAACATACGGAAAACGTTACGCCCCTCAACTGCCGCAGCTATTACTCCGTGCCGGCGGCGCTGCTGCTGATCGATTACATCCCCGTCTGCTACCTGCTCAGCTTGCCTACCGCCAGGAATACCGCGCAAGCCGTCGACCAGGTGGCGCAGCAAGCAGCGCAGGCCAGCGTGCTGGCGTCCGAAGCGGCCAAGGCCGTCCTGCAGGGGGCGCAGGCGAACATGGCGACCACCATCCTGCCTGCCCGTAAAACGCTGATGCAGCAGGTGGCCGACGCCAACTATGCGGGCGACGGCAGCGTACATGTCGACAGCATGCCCATCACCGATACGTTCACGCAGTTCGAAGGAAGCAGCTTCATCCGCGCGTATGCGGGCGCCGAACGGGGCCGCTTCAAGCAGGCGGCGCTCGCTGCCGCCCAGCGCGATGCCTTCGTCCGGCAGCGCTCCTGGACCTCGGCCAATCACCTGCCTTGCCTGTTGGGCAACAAGGCGGAGTTCCGCCGGCGCGGCGGTACGGAGCTCGTCGACTTCGACGAGTGGAAAGCCATGGACACGGCGTCGCTGCACCACTGGTCCTGGCATACGCACGGCCTGTTTCGCCTGCCCACCTGCGACGACGATGAAATGCCGCTCGGCTACGGCACGCAGGCGGCGGCCCACGGCACGCCCGACGACAGCGGCGCCGCTTACGGCCAGTCGCGCCCTGGCAATCCCCGCGCCAGCGCCCTGGCCAGCAGCAGCGACTGGCATTACAGCGGTTTGCCCACCTTTTACGACATCGCCGTGCCGGCCCTGGCCTACGCGTCGACGGACCCGCAGCCGCGCCTGACCTTCGCCATCCGCCTGACGCGGGCGAAAGACCAGCTCAGGACATCCGATGGCAGCTCCGGCATCAAGCCGGGCGGCCGCCTGGCCCTCATTGACGGCAAGCCGGCCCACGCCGTGCTGGCGGCAGTGTCCTCCGCACAAGTGTATTTCGAACGGCCAAGCGGGCGCGACGATGGCATGACGGAGTTGGCCAGCCTGTTCAACCCGTATTGGCAAGTGCGCCTCGTGCCGACCTCGGCGGCCGATCTGGCGGCCGCCACAGCAATGGGAGGCGCGCGATGAAGCCGTTTGGCCTGTCCTTGTTGCTCCTGCTTTGCATCCTGCTGCCGGCCAGGGCCAGCACGCAGGCCGAAGATGCCGTGCGTCAAATGCCCATGGTCCACGAAGCGCTGGCGGCGCGCGACGCCACCGTCAAGGTGCACCTGGTCAGCGCGCGCGGCTACCTGAACGGCAAGCCCGGCGACGCGGCCGGCCTGGCCCGCCTGCACGCGGAAGTACAGGCTTGCGTCCAGCGCAACAGCGAACGGGGCATCGCCTCGAAGCCGCCGCACGCCTGGCCCGAACATGTCATCAGCATGCGTCTGGACACCTATGCTGCCGTCAACCGCAGCATCGTGTACGCCGCCGGCCTGTCCTATGCCATCGATCCCCGCGATTGCAGTCTGATGGAAGCGCGCACCAGCAAGGCCAGCCTGTCATCAAGCCTGGGGACCTGCGAAGTCGATTTGCTGGCAAAGACGGCGCACGGTCATTGCGATGCCACGGGGCAGGCGCGCGCCGCGCCGCCGCGCCGCCAGCCGCCGATGACGGCGGCGCAAAAGGCCGACATCGTGCGCCTGGCGGCCGGCAGCCCGGCCATGGCCGCATTCGCTGCCGCCATGCAAGCGCACCCGCAGGCGGGCATGGGCGAACGCAAGGTCATCCTCGGCCTGGAATGCGAGGTCCGGCCCAATCCGCTCGACCCGGAAGGCAAGAACTGCGTGTCGCGCGGCGGCTCCTTTTCCTCGCTGGACGCCATCGGCGAAGCAGGCATGTCCGGCATGACCTTGGAAATGAGCTCGCCCAACGGCATCGAGCTGCGCGCCACGCAGGCCAGGCTCGACACCCTGGTGCCGAACGCCGTTTTCGCGCCCTACCTCGAGGGCGGCTTTCGCATCACGCGCCCGGAGAACCGGCCATGAAACGGCACAGCTTTCGCCCCAGGCACGACCGCGGCCAGGCGCTGACGGAGTTTCTCGTGCTCGCCGCCGCCCTGTCGCCGCTGTACCTGCTGCTGCCCCTGATCGCCAAATACCAGGACATCGCCACGCAGGCCGGCATGGCCAGCCGCTACGTCACCTTCGAGGCGATCACGCACAACGATGCGCAGAGTGCCTGGAAGCCGCCGGCAGCCTTGGCCGGCGAAGTGCGCCGGCGCTTTTTCAGCAATGCGGACGCCCCCATCAAGACGGGCGATACGGCCGGTAATTTTCTCGCGCACCAGAACCTGTTCTGGCGCGGGCCTGCCGGCATCGCCCTGATCGCGGACTTCGACAGCGACGTGGCCGTCAGTTTTGGCCCCGGCAACGCGGCCAGCCATGCCGGCGCTTTCACGCCCGCCAGCGACGGCGCACCTTTCAACGGCTTGCCGGGCACCTCCGCAGGCCTGCACACCGCCGACGAACTGGGCTTGCCAAGCCGCGGCATTTACCGGGGCAACGTCAGCGTGCGCCTGGCCAGGTTGCCGTCAGGCATCGTCGCCTATCAACCGTTTGACAGTTTCGACCTGGCCATCCACCGCCATACGAGCGTCGCCATCGATGGCTGGGCAGCCGGGGGACCGGCCCAGGTGCAGTCCCGTCTCGACAGCAAGCTGCTGGTTCCCGCCACGGCGCTGCGCGATGCGGCGGGCGTGGTCAATGCCAGCGTGACCCTGGTGGAAATGGGGCACATCCAAGGTCCGAAGCTGGGGCAGCTCGACTTCTGGCGCGATGTCGTGCCGCCCGACCGACTCAGGTAGGCACTGCGCCATCCAACTTATCCGCATCAGGGGAGATTGCAGAAATGACAGCAAAACAATATCTTCGGCGCCTATCAGGCACGGCACTGGCGCTGTTGCTGCCCTGCAGTGCCGCTGTGTCGGCGCCGACAGCCTGGCCCGTGATCGCTGTTCCCGCCGGCATTGAAACCTTTGCCACGGGTGGCGAGATGCGCGTCAATGGCCTACCGCTGCACGTGCGCGGCGTGCTGTCCGCCAGGACGCCGGCCCAGGTGGCGGCGCTGTTCCGCGCCAGCCTGGGACAACCGCTGGCGGAACACACGCGGGACGGCACGCTGGTGCTGGGACGGGCGCTGGGCGAATTTTACGCCACGGTGCAGCTGCAGCCAGCGGGAAGCGGTACGCGCGGCCTGCTTGCCGTCAGCCACCTGGGCGCCGCGCCGGGGCCGCACGATAGCGCCACGGACAGGCTGCTGTCGCGCTTTCCTGCCGGCTCGCGCTTGCTGACGCAAACGCGTTCGGTGGATGGCCCGCGCCGCGCCGAGTTGCTCACTGTCAGCAACGCCATGGGCGTCGAGAGCAATGTCCGTCACTTGCGGCGCGCCCTCGAAGCGCAAGGCTACACGCTCGAGCATGCGGACTCGGCTGCCAGTGCGCCCGGCGGCGCCACCTCGCTGTTTTTCAAGACCTCCGCCAGTGAAGCGCTCGCGGTGATTTACCGCGACAGCCAGGGCCACACGGCCATCGCCCTGAACACCATCACGCGCCTGGAGTCCGCCAGATGAGGCCCCGCTTCCGCCGCCGGCCGCAAGAGGGCCAATCCAGCGTCGAGTACGCCATCGTCTGCGCCGCGCTGGCCATCGCCCTGGGCGTGGGCATGAGCGGCGAGACCAGCGTGCTCAGGCAACTGCTGGCCGCCTTCAAGTCCGTGTACCAGGACTTCAGCTACGCCATTTCCCTGCCCGGCTGAGCATCATGAAAATTCCCTTTCTCCCGTTTTCGAAGATCAACAAGACCTGGGTGGTACTGGGCGCCGCACTCGCCATCGGCCTGCTCGCCGCCGTCGCCACGCGCAGCTTCCTCAGCTCCCGGGTGGCCGAAATCGAGGCGCGCAATGTGCATCAGACGCTCAGCGTCGTCGTTGCCAAGACGGATCTGGCGCAAAACACGATCTTGTCGAACGACAACGCGGCCGTGCGCAAGATTCCCGTCGAATATGCCCACTCGGGCGCCGTGCAGCCGGGCGATTTCGAGCGTATCGCCGGCAACGCCATCGCGTTTCCCGTCAAGGCGGGCGAAATGATCATGTGGAGCCAGATGGCGGGCAAGCGCGTGCCCACCTTTTCCGCGCGCCTGGCGGCGGGGCGGCGCGCCATCACGGTGGTGGTCGATGAAATCAATTCGATCTCCGGCATGCTGGAACCAGGCGACCTGATCGACCTGATGCTGACCATCGACCAGAACGGCCGGAAGGTCGTGCTGCCGCTGTTGCAAAGCATGCAAGTCATGGCCACGGGCCAGCGCTCGGTGGATGACGCGAAAAACGGCGAGGCCGCGCAATTTGCCACCGTCACCCTCGACACCACGCCCGCGCAAGCGCGTAACCTCATCATCGCGCGCGAAAGCGGCAAGCTGACGGCCTTGCTGCGCAATCCGGCGGACAAGGCCGCGCCTGGCCAGCAAGACTATGACCTGTCGTTGCTGTTCGACACCCGGCCGGATAGCCTTCCCCTGCCGCAGCGGCGCGGCATCCCCGTGCTGTATGGCGGCAGCGGCATGCCGGCGCCGCCCGACGCCCTGCGCCTGCAGGGGCATCGCAGCGGTACCGATCCGCCAGTGGCGATGCCGCCGGCGCCAGTGGCCGCCCCACCGCCCATTCCGCTCATCAACGCTGCCGCCGCGCCGCCCTGAGGCGTACCGGCGACAGCCTGCCTTGCGCCAGCGCGCAAGCCACCGCACGCCCTTTGTATGGACACAGTCCCATGAAACGCTACTTCCTCACCCTGCTGTCAGCCCTTTGCGTAACGCTCGTGCTGGGCGCGAGCCTGGCGGCACCGGCCTGCGCCCGCGCCCAAACGGCGTCCCAGGGCGTGATCGAAGGCAAGGCGCCGCTCGCAGCCAGGGCCGGCAGCATGCCAAAGACCGCCAATACCAGCAGCGCGGCAGCGCGCTACCAGCCCATCGCCAAACAGGACGATGCCGAATCGGAGCCCGAACTGGAGCTGTACCTGGGCGAATCACGCGTCTTCCCCACGCCGGGCGTGGCGCGCATTGCCGTGGGCAATGGCCAGGTCATCACCGCCAACGCGCTCGACGACAGGGATGTCATCATTTTCGCCAACGGCGCCGGCAACTCCTCGTTGTTCGTCTGGCACCAGGATGGCCGCTACCAGCGCGTAAAAGTCACGGTGCTGCCGCTCGACATGCGCCGCTATGCGCGCGATATCGCCAGCTTTTTGTCGGCCATCCCGAAAGCGAAGGCCAGCGTGGTGGGCGACAAGGTCGTCGTCGAAGGCGATGAATTGTCCGACGCGGACCGCGACAAGGTGGCGGAACTGGCCAGGCGCTATCCGCAAATCGTCAATTTCACCAGCCCCATCGGCTGGGAACAGATGGTCATGATGGACGTCAAGGTGGTCGAGTTCCCCCGCACGGAACTGCGCGAGCTGGGCCTGAAATGGAGCGCCACGGGCGGCGCGGCCATCGGCGGCATCTGGGCGCCGTCCAGCCGCGGCGATGCGGGCCGCTATGCGATCAACGTGCGCACGGGCGAGGCCAATGCGCCGCCGATCACCGTGCCGAATGGCGGCAACGGCGGTTTCGTGCCCCTGCCCTCGAACCTCACCATCCTCAGCGCCATCAACCTGGGGCTGAACGCGCAGTTACTTGCACTACAACAAAATGGCACTGCCAGCATCCTTGCCGAACCCCAATTGTCGACGCGCAGCGGCTACAAGGCCAGCTTCCTGGCCGGCGGCGAGATTCCGTATTCCGTCGCCTCCGTCAACGGCGTGACGGTGCAGTTCAAGCCCTACGGCATCAAGCTCGACATCGAACCCAAGGTGGGCAGCAATGGCGTCATCCGCGCCGTCATCGAGTCGGAAGTCAGTTCCATCGACGCCTCGCTGTCCACCAGCAGCGGCCCGGCCTTGCTGACGCGGCGCACGCGTACGGAGTTCAATGTGCGGCAGGGCGAAACCATCGTCCTTGCCGGACTGCTGCAACGCAATAGCAGCAGCGACGTCGACAAAGTGCCCCTGCTGGGCGACATCCCCATCCTGGGCAGTCTGTTCCGCTCGAAGCGCTACCAGAACAAGGAAACGGAGCTGGTGGTATTCGTCACGCCCAGCATCGTCGACAGCCGCAGCGCCGGCCTGGCGGACCGGGTGCGCAGCGCCACGCAACGGCTGGAGCAGCAGCTGGGCCAGCCGCCCCACCTCAGCGACGCCTTGCAGCCCGGCGCGGATGCGGCCCGCTTCAACCAGGCGCCGCCGTCCGTGCCGGCGCAATGAAGGCCATCATGTTCCAGGTCGACATCCTCCACCCCGACGGCAGCGCCAGGCAAATGAGCGTGCCCGACGATTGCATGGTCGGCAGCAAGACCAGCAACGACATCTGGCTCGACAGCTGGCGCATCGGCAAGGAACACGCGCGCCTGCTCAGGACGCCTTCCGGCGTGTTGCTGGAAGACATGGGCTCTTATGCGGGCACCAGCGTCAACGGCGTGCGCGTCCGCAGCCAGCATGGCCCGCTGGCGCCGGGCGACGTGATCGCCATCGGCCCCTACAGGCTGCAGGTGCAGGAACTGGCCGGCACGGCACGGCCCGTGCAGGCGGCCGCTTTCCACTCGCGCTCGAGCAGCGCCGCCACGCGCAACCAGCGCGCCACGGCGGAAATCCACGCCTCGCGCCTGGCGGCGGAAAAAATGCAGCAGCACATGCAGCGGCAAGCGGGCGACGGCGCCGCGCCGGAAGAGGACTTTGCCATCATCCTGGCGCCGCAGGCACGCCAGCAGCTGGAATTCGAATGGCGTCAGCGCCTGCATGCGATCTTGCTCGAAACCATGGATTTGCGCCGCCACGACGTATCGAAAATGAGCGATGAGCAATTGCGCGCGGAAGCGCGGCGCTACATCCACGACATCATGCGGGCGCAGCGGGCCGAGATCCCCGAGGAACTCGACTATGAACTGCTGGCCAGGCAAGTGCTCGACGAAGCCGTGGGCCTGGGGCCGCTGGAGGAATTGCTCGACGATGCAGGCGTCACGGAAATCATGGTCAACCAGTTCGACCGGATTTATATCGAGCGCGACGGCAAGCTGGAAAGGCATCCGCTGACGTTTACCAGCGAACGGGCCGTGCTGGGCGTCATCGAGCGCATCGTCGCGCCGCTGGGCAGGCGCATCGATGAATCCTCGCCTATGGTCGACGCGCGCCTGAAGGATGGCTCGCGCGTCAACGCCATCATCGCGCCGCTGGCCCTGAAAGGCCCGGCATTGACGATCCGCAAGTTCGCCAGATACGAGATGACGGCGGACAATCTCGTGCAACTGGGCGCCCTCAGCGCCGACATGGCCGCTTTCCTGCAAGTGTGCGTGGCGGCGCGCAAGAATATCGTCGTCTCGGGCGGCACCGGTTCCGGCAAGACGACCTTGCTCAACATCCTGTCCAACTTCATTCCCGCGGGCGAGCGCATCATCACGGTGGAAGACGCGGCCGAGCTGCAACTGCACCATGAACACTGGGTCAGCCTGGAGGCGCGCCCCGCCAATGTCGAGGGCAAGGGCGCCGTTTCCATCCGCGAACTGGTGCGCAACACCCTGCGCATGCGCCCCGACCGCATCGTCGTCGGCGAATGCCGGGGCGGCGAGGCGCTCGACATGCTGCAGGCGATGAACACGGGCCACGACGGTTCGCTGACCACCCTGCACGCCAACAGCCCGCGCGACGCCCTGGCGCGCCTGGAAACCATGGTCTTGATGGCCGGTATGGAATTGCCCCTGTCCGCCATCCGCGACCAGGTCGCCTCCGCCATCCACCTGATCGTGCAGCAGACGCGCTTTGCCTGCGGCACGCGCCTGGTCAGCAGCATCACGGAAATCACGGGCATGGAAAGCGGCAAGTTCCAGATGCAGGAACTGTTCCGTTTCGTCCACCTCGGCTACGGCGGCGCGGGCGAAGGCGAAGGCGCTATCGTACGCGGCTATTTCAGCGGCTGCGACCTGCTGCCGGGCTTTTACGAAGCCTTGCGCAGCCAGGGCCAGCCGCTCGACACGACGATCTTCCGCCAGCGGGAGGCGACATGAACAGCGCCATGAACGCCGCCCACATGCTGCTGTTCATCACCGCCATCGCCGCCCTGGCGGCGGCCATCCTCGCCTGGCTGGTGATCGACATCGGCATCGCGACCATGCTGCGCTACCGCGCCCACTTCACGGAACGCACGCGTTTCCAGGTGCGCGAATTCTTCCTGTTCGTCGATCCCGCGCGCATCTTCCTGGCCCACGCGGCCACCATGACCCTGGGCGCCATCATCGCCGGGCTGGCCAGCGGCAGCATGCTGGTGGCCGCCCTGGCCTTCCTCGGCCTGGCGCTGCTGCCGCGCGCCGTGTATGCCTGGCTGCGCCGGCGGCGCCTGCGCAAGTTCGAAGAGCAGTTGCCGGACGCGCTGATGATGCTGGCCGGTGCCCTGCGCGCGGGCCTGAGCCTGAACCTGGCGATGTCGCAGCTGGTCATCGAGGCGCAGGCGCCGCTGGGCCAGGAATTTACCCTGCTGCTGCGCGAGCAGCGCCTGGGCGTGACCCTGGAGCAAAGCTTGAACGGCCTGGTGCGGCGCATTCCTACCCAGACCACGATCCTCGTGGTGTCGGCCATGCGCATCGCCACGGAAACGGGCGGCGGGCTGGCGGAAATGCTCGAACGCACGGCCAGCACGGTGCGCAACCGATTGCACATCGAAGGCAAGATCCGCGCGCTGACGTCGCAGGGCAAGTTGCAGGCGTGGATAGTCGGCCTCTTGCCCGTCACCCTGATGCTCGTGCTCGACCACATGGAGCCGCAGGCGATGGACCAGCTGTGGCACACGCGCATGGGCTGGGGGGCGCTGGCCGTCATCGCCACCCTTGAAGTGCTGGGCATCCACGTCATCCGGCGCATCGTCGCCATCGATGTCTAGGCGCCGCCATGTCTCCCACCCGCATCGAACTCACCATCACTGCCCTGGCCATGCTGTCCGGCCTGGCCATGGCACTGCTGGCGACTTTGCTGGCCAGGACGGTGACCGCCATCCCGGCCGAGGACCGCAGCTACAAGGACGCGCCGCCCCTCGCCTTCCGCCTGCTGTGGTGGCCCATCCACTGGGGCGGCCATGCGCTGCGCCCTTTCATTGCCAGGGCGCCCACGGCCTCTCTGCCCGTGCGCTTGCGCAAGGCGGGCCTGGACTACAGTCTCAGCCCCTCGCAATTCGTCGCGGCGCGGCTGCTGTGCGCGCTGATCGTCGCCGCCTTTTCGTGCTGGGTGCTCGATTCGCTGGGCCAGGGCAGCCGCAGCGGCGTCGGAGCCGCCCGCTACTGGCAGGCGGGGCTTGCCGGCGCCGGATCCGGCTGGTGCTACCCGGGTATCTGGCTGCGCGACCGCATGGCGCTGCGCAGGAGCGCGCTGAACAAGTCCCTGCCCTTTTACCTCGACCTCATCACCCTGTGCGTGGAAGCGGGACTCAATCTGCAGGGCGCGCTGCAACAGGCTGCGCTGAAAGGGCCGAAAGGCGCGCTGTGCGACGAAATCAAGCGCGTGCTGCGCGATGTGCGTAGCGGCAAGGCGCGTGCCGACGCGCTGCGCGCCATGAGCGAACGGGTGCAGGAACCGGCCGTGACCAATTTCGTCACGGCGCTGATCCAGGCTGAACGTATGGGCATGAACCTGGGACCCGTGCTGCGGGCACAAGCGGATCAGCGGCGCTCCGAGCGCTTTCTGCGCGCCGAAAAACTGGCCATGGAAGCGCCCGTCAAGCTGCTGTTTCCCCTCATCGCCTTCATCTTTCCCTGCACCTTCATCGTCCTGTTCTTTCCCATCGTCGTGCAATTCATGCAGTCGGGCCTATAAGGAGCTGCCATGCCCACACGCCATTCCAGCATCCTGCACACGGCCAGCGGTGCGCACGCGCTGGACCTGCGCCTGGCGGACAGCTTTCTCACGCGCCTGCGCGGCCTGATGCTGGCCGCCCCGCTGCATGGCGCGCAAGGCTTGCTGATCACGCGCTGCGCCAGCGTGCATGCGGCCTGCATGCGCTATTCCATCGACGTGGTCTACCTGGACCGGCACGGCGTCGTCACCCGCTGCGCCGCCGGCCTGCGCCCGTGGCGCGCCAGCTTCGGCGGCCTCGGCTGGCGTGCGCCGCGCACGGCGCACACGCTGGAACTGGCCGCCGGCGCCATCGCGGCCCTGCACATTCGTCCTGGCGACCGCCTGCAGCATCCACGGCTGGAAGCTGCGCCCGCAACGGTGGCCGGCACGCGGGACAAGACCCAGCGCGGCTCGGCGATGATCGAATTCACCGTGGTCGGCCCCATCATCACCCTGCTCGGGCTGTCGATCCTGCAATACGGCATGTTGTTTTTTGCCAGGACACAAATCAACTACGCGGCCTTCATGGCCGCGCGCGAAGGGGCCGTCGCCCATGCCAGCGTCAACAGCGCCTACGCGGCGTACACGCGCGCGCTGATCCCCCTGTACGGCGGCGGCCAGACGCCAGCCCAGCTCGCTGCTTCGCTGGCCAAAGCGAACGCAGACCTCGGCGCCAACGGCACCGGTAACGCCAGCATCGAGCTGCTCAACCCGACCCGGCAAAGTTTTGATGACTGGAACGACGTGCACAGGCAAATCGCGCTGCATACGGGCAACCGCCGCGTCATCCCGTACAGCGGCCAGAGCCTGAAGGAGCAGAAAGTGGGCCCTACTTCCGGCCAAACCATCCAGGACGCCAACCTCATCAAGCTGCGCATCACGCATGGCTACCTGCCAAAAGTTCCCCTGGTCAAGAACCTGTATGCCACCTACCTGAAATGGCTGGACCCGCACACGGACGCCTTTCATACCAAACTGCTGGCCAGCGGCCGCATACCCGTGGTCACGCACGTCACCGTACACATGCAGTCCGACGCCATCGAGGGCAACAGCCCCGTTTCCACGCCGGGGCCGGGCAACGGCGGAGCGCCCGTCAACCCCGGCAACCCGCCCGTCACAGACCTGCCGCCGCCCGCGTGCGACAACCTCAGTTGCACCGACCCGCCCCTGACGCCGCCCCCTTGCAACCCGTTCACGGACCCGCGGCATTGCGTGCCGGAACCGTGCTCCATCGTCTGCTGCGAACCGAGCTGAGGTAAACCATGTTGCCATCTCTATATATTCATCGTCTGCGTCCCCGCAGTATCAGCCTGCCGGCCTGGTTCTTGTTATCCTGCATGCTATCTTTTACCTTGCCCGCGCGCGCCTGCGGCCCCGAACCGGGCGGCCCCCCATCCCCCTGCAGCGGCGCCGTCGCCGGCGTGGGCGGCAGCGGCGGTCCCGATGCGGGCGCGGGCAATCCCATCAACGTCATCACCGGCAATAAATACCAGCGCGAGGAAGACTTGCCCGCCCTGCCCGGCGTGCTGGGAGTGGAAATCGTACGTCACTACAACAGCGCCTACAGCAAGCCAGGCAGCCCCAACGGTCCCATGGGACGCGAATGGAAACTGTCGTATGAAACCGAACTGATCGACAAAGATGGCCGCATCCAGATACTGCAGGCCGACGGCGCCCGCGTCATCTTCGACCGCGATCGACGGCATCCGGACCTGTGCAGCACGGCGCTGCCGGCCCATGGCCGCCTGACGCTGGCGCCCCAGGCCAACGGCGCCAGCGACTACACCTGGACCCTGCCCGACGGGCGCCGCCTGCATTTCAATACCTTCGGCAAGCTCGACAGCATCACGGCCGCCACGGGCGAAATGCTCAGGCTGCTGTATGACGACAACCATCTGCTGGTGCAAGTGACCGACCCGCAAGGCCGCAGCCTGCACCTGCGCTACCTGGCGCCCACCTCGGCAGGCGCCAGGGCCGGCACGCAATTTCGCGGCGTGCAACACATCGACAGCCCCGTGGGACGCTTTTCCTACGACTACGGCGGCGCGCCGCCACCGGGAGCACTGTCCTTCGAGCGGCGCATCCTGCTGGCCAACCTGCTGCGCGTGCACTTGCCGGCGGGCGACAAGGCGCAGCCCGCCGTCAGCCGCCGCTACCACCACGAAGACCCGCGCCTGCCCTGGCTGCTGACGGGCATCAGCATCGAAAGCGGCAGCGCCGGCGGCCCGCCCCTGGCCACGCGCTACGCCACCTTCGGCTACGACAGCAACGGCCGCGCCAACCTCAGCACGCATGCCGGCAATGTCGGCAAGGTCACGCTCGATACCAGCGAGGGGGGAAAAACCGTGCTCACCAACAGCCTGGGCCAGCGCACCGTCTACCGCCACGCCATCGTCGGGGGCCAGCAGCGCCTGCTGGAAGTACGCGGCGCCGGCTGCGCCAGCTGCGGCGAAAGCAATGTGCGCTACGCCTACGACAAGCTGGGGCAACTGCTGGAAACGACCCGCCTGGACGACAAGGGCGAGCCCGTCAGTGCCAACTGGCGCGAACTGGATCCGCTGGGCCGCACCGTCCGCGCCGGCAGCGTGACATACCAGCACGGCAAGCGGGGCGCCGCGCAATGGCGGCTACGCCTGGAATACGCGGGCGACGATCCCGCGCCCACGCTGATCGCCCGCCCCAGCGTCGTGCCGGGCAAGGAGCGGCAAACGCGCATCGATTACAACGCCATGGGCCAGGTCCTGCGCGTGACGCAGACGGGCTGGGTGCCAGGCCACGACGGCCAGCAGGCAACGGCCGCCATCGCGCGCACCACCAGTTACCAGTACGCCATCATCGCCGGCCACAGCCTGCTGACCCGTACCGACGGCCCCCTGCCCAACGGCAAGACGGGCACGCCGCTGGACTCCGATGTCACCGTGTTTGAATATGGCCAGCCGGCGGACAAGAGCGACGCGGGCAAGCTGGCGCGGTATGACGAACATGGAACAAACGACGTCCCCCTGACCGCCATCATCGCGCCTGGCAATCTCAAGCGCGCGTTCACCTATGACGGCGCCGGCCGCATCGCCACCATCTCCGATGCGCTCGGTCAGATCACGCAGTACGCCTACACGCCGCGCGGCCAGTTAATGCGCCAGACGCGCGACGGCGCGACGTATGCGGCGCGTTACGACGGCCTGGGTAATCCGCTCGAAATCGCATACAGCGACCAGGCAGGCCAGCAGTCGCTTGCCCGCCTGGAGTACGACGCCGCCGGCCGCCGCATCTGGAACGCCTCACACCTGGGCATCGTGACGCGCCATCGCTACGACACGGAAAACCGCCTGCTCGACACCACCACGCAATCGAGTACCATCAAGCAAACCCTTGGCTACCGCTACGACCCGTTGGGCCATCTGCTGGCCATGACCGATGCGAATGGCGCGCGCTCGACGATCAGGTGGAACGCACGCGGCCTGCCTGATACGGTGGCCGATGCGCTGGGGCGCGTCACGCGTTTGCGCCATGACGCCATGGGCAATATCGTCGGCGTGACGCAGTGGGCGAACACGCCGGAGGCATTGGGACAAAACACGGAAACCCGCTTCGAACGCGATATCGACGGTCAGCCCATTGCCGTGACAGCGCCAAACGGCGCCACCACCCGCTATCTGCGCGATGATTTCGGCCAGGTCATCGCCACCATCAGCCCCGACAGCGGCATGACACGCCGGCAATTCGACGCCGCCGGCAGGCTGATAGCGGGCACCGACGCCATGGGGAACCAGGCCAGCTACGCCTACGATGGCGCCGGGCGCATCGTGCGCCAGGTCATCACCGATGTCGGCACTCCGGCCGGCCAGCGCCAGACCGTCACCACCTGGCGCTACGCGGGCGCACACCTGGTCGCCATCGATCACCCGCAACAATCCGAGCGCTACAGCCACGACGCGCATGGGCGCCTGTCCGTCAAGACCGTCATCATCACGCTCCACGGCGGCAGGCAGGCCAGCTATCACACCCGTTACCGCTACGACAGCCTGGGGCAGCTGAGCGGCATCAGCTTGCCGGACGGCAGCATGCTCGAATACCGGCGCAACGGCCAGCAGCAAGTAGTCGCGCTTGAGCGCCAACGCGTCCACAGTCCCTGGCTGCGCTGGCTGCTGCCAGGGACAAGCATCGTCAAGGACCTGGAGCGCGACGTGATGGGACTCAAGCGCTACACCTATGGCAACGGCATCGAGGCCCTTTACCAGCGCAGCAAGGAAGGGGCGCTGGCGCGCATCGTCTACCGCAACGCGCGGGGGGACCAATCCGGACAGCAAGCCGTCTTGGCGTTGCAAGCCGTGCTGGGCATCGGCCAGGCCGTGGCCGCGCCGGAATCCGCGCTGCCAGCCGAAAATGCGCAGCACGCCGCCCAGGCTGGCGCGTTGGGCCTGCCACCCGATCCGGCCGCCCTGCTCGATCACCGCTACCTGTGGGACGTGCAGGGCAACTTGCTGTATACGAGGGACAGGGACGCTGCCAGCAGCTACGCCTACGATGCCCACGACCGCCTGATTGCAGCGGCAACGGCCTCCCTGGCCCCGTCAACGGCGGCAAGCTTCGACCGCTACCACTACGACAGCGGCGGCAACCGCCTTATCAGCCAGGAAGAGATCGCCAGCCAGGATGAACTGCGGCGCAACACCGTCCGCGCCAGCGATACGAAAGACGCCCGCTACGACGCGGCCGGCCAGCCGCAGCGCATCGGCCAGCGCCGCTATGCATGGGATGCGCTGGGCCGGCTGCTGGCAGTGCATCAGGGCCTGGACCTGCTGGCGCGCTACCGCTACAACCATCGCGGGCTGCGCATGGCCAAGGAAGTGCGCGGGATGCGTACTTATTATCTGTACGACGACGACAGAAAGCTGCTGGCGGAAGTCGATGCCGACGGCAAGGTCAGCCGGCAATACATCTATCTTGCCGGCCAGCCGCTGGCGCTGATCGACACGGCGGCCGACGCCGCCGCCGAATTACGGGAACAGCGTGGGCCGCTGGCGCAAGCCATGGCCGACATCTCGGCCATCTGGCAAGCCTGGTTCAGTCACGGCGAGAGCATCGCCTTCCTGCACAACAACCATCTGGGGGCGCCCGAGCTGGCTACCGACGCCCATGGCAAGCCCGTGTGGCAAGCCGCATATGCGCCATTTGGCAAGTTAAGAAAAACAAACACCCAGTACGCCTTCCAGCTCAAGCTGCGCCTGCCGGGCCAGTATGCCGACCAGGAAACGGGCTTGTACTACAACGACCAGCGCTATTACGACCCGGCCCAGGGCCGTTACCTGACGCCCGACCCGCTGGGTCTGCGTGCCGGCACCAACAGCTACGTCTATGTCTATGTCGCGGGCAATCCGCTTAAATATGTCGATCCGAACGGGCTGATCCTGTTTGCGTTTGATGGCACGGGCAACAGCGAACATCCGAAACCGGACAGTTCGATTTCCAATGTGCTGAAGTTCTACGAGGTCTACGACGAGATTCAAAATGGAAAGAAATTCTATATCACCGGCATCGGCACCACCAACCAGGATATGCCCTACGCCGGCAGCGCTATTACGGGCGAAGGCTTCGATCAGCGCGTGAGCCTGGGATTGAAATTTCTCAACAATTTCATAGGAACCGATAGCGATACCAGCATTCTTAATATTGACGTGGTCGGCTTCAGCCGTGGTGCGGCCGAGGCACGCTTTTTTCTCAATGTCGTTGCCGACAACCTCAAGAAAAATGACGGCGCCTATGTGACTGATGGGAAAAGCCGCTGCCTGAACCTGCGCTTCGAAGGCTTGTGGGATACCGTGCCGCATCTCGGCATATTGCATCAGGACGAAAAACAATACTTCTTTTCAGTACCGGCCGCCGTCAAATACGCGGTGCACGCCGTGGCGCTGAACGAGCACCGCGGTGGGCCGCCTGACTTCGATCTGCGCTCCATCATGGACAGACCCGGCCAGACCAGTTCGGCGAACCGCCTCGAAAAGGCATTCATTGGCAGCCATTCCGACATCGGCGGCGGCTTCGGCACCGGCGACCTGTCCGATGTGGCGCTGATGTGGATGGTTGAACAGGCGAAGGGGCAGGGAATCGCGATTGATAATACAAAGCTCAACGACAATGGATGGAGCACCATTACCAACCCCATCTTGCATGACCGGAGCGGCAACAGGTTCAACAGCGACGACATCACCGTCACCAGATACGTCGGCTATGAAAACGGCAAGGAAGTATCGCAAACGGACGCGGTCTTCGATGGCAAGCGAACCTCGGATACCAACGATTTCATCAATTTTTTCCCCGATGCTTACAAGTGCGGCACGATGGCCAATCCCGATATCGGGCTGGTGGACATGAACAAATACAAGCTTTGGCTGGCCAGCTATGGCCTAAGCATGACCAGCAGCCCCATCGTCAACTCTTCCTGCAAGGCACCATCATGAAAAAACATCTGCTCCAGGCAGTTTGCTTCCTGGCGGCCATCGCCCTCTGTGCAGCCTGCTCTGTAACACGGTCGCAGGACGGCCCCGGCATGATCGTAACGTTCAGTAACGGCATCAAAGGCAAGAAGGTCGACGTGCTGCGCGCGCGAACGGCGAACGGCGTATTTTTTCCGACCCCTGGTTCACTAGGTCCCGCCAAGAACCCCATGACTGGCGGCGCCACCATGGGCGCCGCGCCCGATGGCCGCGAACTGCCGCAATGGGTGGAGTTCGAATGGAAGGTATGGCCCTATCCCTACCCGGACATGCCCGCTGATCCTATAGCGCGGCAAGTCTGGAGTGACGGCGTGCATGCCATGTCCCGCTCGCTGCCCATCCAGACGGCCCGTGTCGCCGTCCGGTCGCGCGTGCCGCAAGACGTCATCGACGAAGTGCTGGTATCAAACAGGCAAAGAGCGCCCAACGCGCTGTCGGACAAGGATCTCTGGGTGTATTTCATCTGGTACGACACGGGCATCAAGTTTCGCTGGAGGCTGCTGCAGGGCTGCTGCAAGATGCTGCGCGAAGGCGGCGACGAGCTTGCGCCATGATCAAAGCGCCAGACAACCAGCACCGGCCGGCGCGTCCGCCGTGGCCGTCCCCCCCACCTTCAACACTTCCTGCAAGGCGCCATATGCAAAAATATCTGCTTCAGACGATCTGCTTCCTGGCGGCCATCGCCCTCTGCAC